>CAKOHL010000001.1 GCA_934085635.1 uncultured Bacilli bacterium
GCACTTACTGTACCAGTTGAACCAGCTGTTAATGTAACAGTAAATCCATCTTTAAAATCTATAGTACAATAATCAGGTGCTTTTATGTTAGATAATTTAATACTAGATGTTTCATTATCCCACACAGCAGTTGTACCTTTATCACAAGTTATTGTATTTACTAAATTAGTTTTTAATAAATCTTCAAATTTATCACTAGTTGCTTTACCATTAACTGTATAACCTATAATCGCTACATCAGTTTCTGGAGATAAGATATAAGGATCAGCTTCTGTTCCAGAATTAATAACGTGAGTTTTATTTTTTAAATATATTACAGCTCTTGCATTAGTACTAGCACTTACTGTTTCATTATATCCACTAGTAGTTACCTCTTTTAATCCTTCTTCAGAATTTACTATAAATGGCATTTTTCTATTTAAATAAGTATTTACCCCACCTATTTCATTAAATTCATAATCAGTTAATAAACCAATATTAGTAAAGTTAGTATTTGCTGTACAACTAGTAGAATAACAATTAAAGTAATTAGTTTCTTCAATATAAGCATCTATACCAGTTAAAGTATTATAAAATGTTGTTAAATCAGCGTTATAAGTACTAGCAGTAGTACTAATTAATGTTTCACTTATTAACTTAGTTACATAAGAACCATTTATATCATAAGAACCTACTATTCTCCATATATTTTTAGTTTTATCTTCATCTTCAGGAAATTGTACATAGTTTTTTAAATTACCACCACCATATAAACAATTAGTAGTATCACTAGTAGTACAACTAGTATCTCCTTCAACTACATCAATTAATTTATTAGTTTTACTAAACGCAAGTTCTGTAAAAGGTCCAGTTACTGTTTTATATCCATCAGTTAAATTAATTTCAGCAATAGTTCTATAAGTATATCCCCCAAATGCAGCAAAACTTACAGTAGCAGAACTAGAATTACCACTATTATCTATAACTATTCTAACTTTCTTAGAATAAGTATTTTCATCATAACCTTTAATATCTCCACTAGCTTCCCAAGCAGTTCTATCTGTATATTGTACAGTAGCATTACTAGTAGTTTTATAACCCAAACTATACTTAGTATTTATAGAATTTATACTTGTAATAGTTACTACATAATAACCGGTTTTACCACTAGGTATAGTTACACTATTATTATCAATAGTACTTCCAGTACTACCATCTTCTACTATAGTTATTCCATAATTTAATTTAGAAATCAATAACTCTGTTGCTTTATAACTTCCATTATTTACTATAAATGTAGCATAAGAAAGCCCTAGTACTGAAGTAAATAAAACACACACAGCAATTAATAATCCCCTCTTAGTTCTAAGAAATTTGCGCATAATTTCCACATCCTTATTTTAATCCTATATTAATTTTAATACAGGGCACCTTTAAAGTCAAGAAATGCTTACTTACTTTTTAATATTTTTACACAAAAAATACTTTTGAAAGTTAAATCAAAAGTATCTATTTATTAAAATAATTCATCTGAATCTAAAACTATTGTAACAGGCCCATCATTATATATTTCTACTTTCATATCAGTCCCAAATATACCTGTTTCAGTATGCACTATTTCACTTAATTTTTTATTCATATATTCATATAAAACTTCAGCTTCACTAGGAGCCATTGCATTTATAAAAGAAGGTCTTCTTCCCTTTTTAGTATCAGCATATAAAGTAAACTGGCTAATATTTAATATACTACCATTAGTATCAAGTAAACTTAAATTCATCTTCTCATTCTCATCTTCAAAAACTCTTAAATTTACTATCTTATCTATCATCTTATCTACTATAAGTTCATTATCTCCAGGCTTAAACCCACTAAGTAAAACAAACCCATTATCTATTTCGCCATTAACTTTACCATCAATAGTAACTTTACTATATCTACTTCTTTGTAAGATTACTCTCATTATCTCTCCACCCTACTTATAAATTTCATATTGGATAAATCATTCATAAACTTATCTAAAAACTCTTTATTCTTTACTTTACATACAAGTTCATATATCTCTTCATTCTTACTTCTACCTTTATTATTAATAGATGAAACAATAACATCACTCTTAGTAGCTAAAGAAATTATATCTACTAAATTATCATTAGAAGAATCTATATACACTTTTATACTAACAGTATACCTTTCTACTCCCATATCATTCCAAGCAACATCAATTATTCTTTCAGTATCATTTTCTATCTCTTTACAATCTTTTCTATGTACACTTATACCATTACCTTTAGTAATATATCCTACTATTTCATCTCCATAAACTGGTTTACAACAATTAGCTAAATTAGTAAGAATATCATTATATCCCGCTATTAGAATATTACCACTATTATTATTAGTATGTACATTCTTATTTTCAAGAAGTTTTTCAATAGTATCATCTTTCTTAGGATAAACTATTTCAATAAGTTTATTTACTACAGCTTGAGGAGTATATTTTAAAGAAACTATACCTAAACAAATATCATTCATATCATCTGCTTTCAACTCAGTACATAATTTCTCTATATTAGCATTAGTAAGTAATTCATTTACACTATACTTTCTCTTCTTAATCTCTTCTTTAATTATCTCATTACCAGTAAGTATACTCTTTTCTTTCTCTTTCTTATAGAAATAACTCTTAATTCTAGACTTAGCACTTTCAGTCTTTACAAACTTAAGCCAAGTTTTAGAAGGACTCTTCCCAGCTTGTGTTCTAAGTTCAACTATATCTCCATCTTGAAGTAAATAATCTAAACTAACTTGTTTACCATTTACTAAAGTACCTATTAAAGTATTACCAACCTCTGAATGTATCTTATAAGCAAAATCGACTGGAGTAGACTTATCAGGAAGTTCTATAATATCTCCTTTAGGAGTAAATATATATATAAATTCTTTACTAATATTATTTTGAAAATTCTTAAAGAAATCAGTATTTCCTTCTATATCATTTACTTCAATCAAAGTCCTAAACTGAGCAAGTTTAGTTTCAAGTTCATTAGTTTTACTTCCATCAATATGTTCCTTATAAGACCAGTGAGAAGCAACCCCGTGCTCTGCTATTTCATTCATCTCATAAGTACGTATCTGTACTTCATATACTTTACCATCAACTCCAAATACTGTAGTATGTAAACTTTGATACATATTATTTTTAGGATTAGCTATAAAATCTTTAAATCTCTTTGGTATAGGTCTAAACTTAGAATGAATAAGTCCAACTACCAAATAACACTCTTCAGTTTTTTCAAGAAGTACTCTAAGTCCAAGTAAATCATATATTTGATCCCACTTTCTACCAGAAGCAAGTTTATTATAAATACCCCTAACAGACTTAACTCTATAAGTAAGTTCATACTTAATCTCGTGTTCATTAAGTATTTCCATTATTTCATCTCTCATCTTATATAAAGAATTCTCAAGTTCCTCTTTACTAGCATTAATCTTCTCTAATATTTCTTTATACTCTACTGGATGAGTAAGTCTTAAACAAATATCCTCAAGTTCACTCTTCATACTTTTAATACCAAGCCTATGCGCTATAGGTATAAAAATATTTTCTGTCTCAGAAACAACCTCTTTAATATGTTCTTCATCTAAAGGATCTATAGTTCTTAAATTATCAAGTCTATCAGCAAGTTTAATAAATAATGTTATAGGATTCTCAGAAAGACCTACTACTATTCTTCTATACTTATCTTTATCATTATCTTTATTAAAAGTCCTCTTAAGTCTACTTATTTTAGTAATAGAAGAAAGAATACTAAACACTTCTTCTCCAAACTCTTTTTTAACTTCTTCCTCAGTCATCTTTTCTAAGGTAAGCGCTTCGTGAATTAAACCGCACCCAATTGTAAGAGCATCCATCTTAAGTTCAGCAAGAATTATACTAACTCTCAAAGGATGACAAATATACTCTTCCCCTGATAATCTATTCATTCCATCATATATAATAATAGCTTTCTCATAATATTTATTTACTATATTTATTCTATCTTCATCCATATATGACTTCAAAATAGTAATTAATTTTTCATAATCTTTTTCCTTAGTTTCCATTATGCATTTATTCCTTTTATTAACCTTTCTTGTGGCTCATCATCTAAAACATCTTTCTTAATTTTAGGATGCTTAAACTTATGTACTTCAAGTCTATATAAAATATAAGGTGCTATATATAAACTACTAAATGTACCAAAAGTAAGTCCAAATAATATTGTTAAATTAAATTCTCTAACTCCATTAGTATTCATAAGAAGTAAAACTATAACTGCTATTAAAGTTGTTAAACTAGCAAGTAAATTTCTCTTTAAAGTTAAACTAGTACTAGTATTAATAACATCTCTAATCTTATCTTCATTAATATTTTTAATACTCTTCATCTTATCTCTTATCATATCAAACACTATTATAGTATTATTTATTGAATAACCAATTATAGTAAGAATACCTGCTATAAATATAAAGTTAATCTCTATCTTAAATATTGCAAACAATGATATAGTTACTAAAACATCACTAAGAATCGCGCAAATACCACTAATACTATAATTACCAGCAAACCTAAATGCTATATAAATAAGAATTGCAAGTCCAGCAAATAATAGTGACTTAATTGCATTAACAGTTAAATCTCTTTTAACTAAATTACTTATACTTGATATATCAGCATCTAACTTTAATTCTTCAAAATTCTTCTTAACTATTTTAATTTCATCACTACCTAGTGATTCACTTATTTTAATATAATACTCTTTATCAGATACCTTAGATTCTTCTGTAATAGTATATTTATCTAATTTCTCATAAATCTTATCTTTATCTATAGTCTCACCACTTTTAACAGTAATTGCACTTCCTCCTTTAAAGTCTACTCCAAAATTAAGCCCAGAAGTAAATGTTACTATAATTCCGACTATTATTATAATAGATACAATAGCTATATTATATTTAGAATATTTTAAATTATCTCTAACCTTAGCCTTCTTACATTTACCTAAAAGTATCTTTTCATTATTATCAAACTTATCTGTACTTATAAAATTAGAAAGTAAAAATCTATTAATTAATACCATACTAATGCCAGTAACTATAATAGTTAAAATAAGCATAGTAGCAAAACCTTTAACACTAGATTCTCCAAGTATAAATAATACTAAAGCAGCTATAAAAGTAGTCAAATTGGCATCAATTAAGGACACTAAACTACGTTTATTACCATCTAAATAAGCATTCTTTAAGCTCTTACCATTACTTACTTCTTCTTTAATTTTCTCAATTGTAATAATACTTGAGTCAACAGCCATACCAATACCTAAGATAAGGGCTGCAATACCAGTTAATGTAAGTACTCCATCTATCAAAGTATAAAACATAAATACAAGTCCAACATATAAAACTAAACTTACAAAGCTTACTACTCCTGATAATCTATAATTAACAATCATAATAACAGAAATAATAAGTAAAGTAATAAGTCCAGCTTTAGCTATTAAATTTAGAGTATTACTTCCATATGAAGCATCAACGCTTTTAGTACTTATCTCAGTTAACTTAGCTCTTAAACTACCAGAATTAATTAAATCAACCAAAGTATTTGCTTCTTCTTCAGTAAAATTACCTTGAATAACTACATTACTTGAAAACCCTTCTTTAACAGTAGCAGCACTTATACATTTAGTACTACTTTCCCCACATTTAGCTGTTTTATAAGAGTCTCCCTCTTCAAAATCAAGCCATATTGTAATAAGTTTATCATCACTTTCACTTATACTTTTAGTAACTCTATAAAAAGTATCTTTATCTTTAATAGAAAGAGCAACAACTGGTTTACCAGTTTGCCTATCATAATCCAAACTAGCCCCAGGAGATGCAAGTACACTTGATGACATAACTTCCTCATCAGAAGTATTTCTAAAAGTTAAAACTGCTGGAGTAGTAAGTCTTTCTCTAGCTTCATCTTCATTTTGTACACCAGGAAGTTTAACCCTAATTTTGTCTCCCTCAATAATAATTTCAGGTTCACTTACACCAAGTGTATCTATCCTATTTCTTATAGATTTATAAGTAGCTTTAATATCCGAATCCTTAAGTTCACTTCCATCTAAACTCTCAACTAAATAAAGAACTTCAAATCCACCCTTTAAATCTAATCCATAATTAATTTTCTTAACAAATGTAAGTATCAAAAGTACTCCAATAATAAAAGCACTCAAAAGATACAAAATACTCTTAGTCAATGTTGTCTTTTTTTTCATAATAATGTTCCTTCCTCTTTAATTATCTCAATATCTCTCTTCTTAAGAATATCAAAAACATAACCCTTTATATCATTCTCTTTTAAATCCATAATATCTGTAACCATTTCAGACAAAGTCAAATCTTCTTTCTTAAGCCAAACATTCTCACTCAAATAATTCCAAATATCTTCTTCTTTAATATAAGAAACGTGATTCCTTTTAAGCTCCATTCTCTTAGAATAAAGAGCAGGTTTAATTCTATTATATAATTCCTCTAAATTTCTAAATTCTGAACTACCATTCATTTTAACCACCAACCAAATTAAGTATACTACATTTTACACAATTTGAAAAGAAGACTTTTTCCTAAAGTCCTCTTTAATCTATGTAAACGCCCTAACTAGACGTATACCTTATTATATGTAAAGTATGAATATATATGACTTTTATTATCTCCATTTATATTTAATGTATTTTTTAAATTAATTATTAATATTTTAATTGTATCACTAATGCTTATACTTACTCTTTTACCATCGTAATTCTGATGGTGTAATTTTTCTTTTTTTCCAAGCACCTATATATTGCCATATTTTCCTCCAGCTTCAGTCAATAATCTACCTATTTCAAAATATGTAATACCCTTATACCTTTCCTTTGAATAATCTTTTACTTTTGTATATGTTTCATTATCTATTAATTTATTCTTTTGTCATATAATCACATCCTATAGATACTATATCACAATAACATATTCTCTTATAGCAATTCTTTCATCTGAACAATATTCTATAACAAATTTATTTTCCCGTTTACAAATTAATATTCCCATTGTATTATTATTAAATTGTTCTTTTACATTCTTGTCTATATAATTCATATATTTTTGAACTTGTGATATGTATTCTACTTTAAACACAGTTACCTTTAATTCAACAACTACATAACAGTTATATTTTATATTAAATAACAACAAATCAACATAATGATTTCTATCACCTATCTTAAGCTTGTATTCATTACCTATAAAACTAAATGAATTACCAAGTTCTTTCATAAATGATTCAATATCTTCTAAAATTAAATTATGTAATGCTTTTTCAGTGGCTATTTCTATATTGTTCTTATTCCTAATTAATATAGGATTAGGTACTAAATCTTTTATTTCAATCTCATTATTAAGTATTAGCTGATTTCTAGTTTCACTTGGTAATCTTTCATATTCTTTATTTTTAATTTTTTCTCTTAATTCTCTTTTTGATAAATTCCTTTTAAAAGCAATGTTTACATAATATAACAATTCATTTTCATCTTTAATAGATAATAATTCAGAATAATGACTCCAAGATAATTTGGTCGCCAGTGGCGACCATTTTTCATCTTTGAACATTCTATAATATTGTCTAATACGTCTTAATGTTCTTTCATTATATTTTTTTCCAAACTCAACAACCAATCTATTTGAATAATTTTTTAAGATATTATCTCCATATTTACTACCTGCTTCATCTAATAGTTTTCCAATTTCAAAATATGTAATAACTTTGTATCTTTCCTTTGAATAATCTTTTACTTTTGTATATATTTCATTATCAATCAATTTGTTTTTTATCTCGCTATAATAATTCATATCTTCTTCCTTCCTACGGACTGCAAGTTACTTTTTTTAACTTATTATTTTTAATCTTAAACATAACACTCCCATCTTCATCTGTTCTATATATTTTTGTGTTTACTAAATTATTTAATACTGACTCTTTAGGATGACCATATCTGTTATTCTTACCAACACTAATAATCGCGTATTTAGGCTCTGTTTTATTTATAAAATATTTACTACTACTTGTTTTAGATCCATGATGTCCAACTTTTAATACATCAATATCTGATAGATTATACTTTTCTAAAATATCTTTTTCTTTATCTACCCCAGCGTCTCCCATAAACATAAATTTATATCCATTAAGTTCAGTATAAATAACATTACTATTATCGTTTTCGTTATCATATTCTTTTGTTTGTAAAAAATATAATTTGTTATCATCTATATTTAACTCTTTAATACATGAATAATATTTTGTATTATTTTTATCTAATACCTTAATTAATTCCTTTTCTAAATCATTGAACTCGCCACAATTAAAAATAACTTTTTCTACTTTAAAGTTATTAACCAAATTTATTGCTTCGCCCATATGATCATAATCCCCGTGTGGTGATTTTCAATTAGTAAGTCGAATTTAAGTAAAGAAAAAAGATTACATAATGTAACCTTAATCTAATGTCTGGTAAGCTTTTTTAATATCAGCATTTGCCATTTCTATTTGTCTTTTTTTATCTAAAAACATATTTATTATCTCTTCAGGTTTTTCCACCGTATATCCTTGTTTTCTAGCATAATCAACCCAATATGGAGATTTCAATACTTTTTCAAATTCACTATCTAAAGTTTTTGTTACTATATCTATACAATATATTGCAGTTTTTGGAGCATCAACTGATATTTCATCAATATGGTTCATAATTCTACCTAAATACGAAATCAATTTATCACTATTGAAATGTTTTTCAAGTAATTCAGGTGCAACATCTCTATAACCATTATTTATTGTATAAATTGATTCTAAAATACTTTTTAATATTTTAGAATCATCATATCTACTTTCAAATAATTCTAAATTTTTTTCGATTTTTTCTATATTATTTAATAAACACTTTTGACAATCTACTACTACAATAGGAATATTAAAATCTTTTGCTGCTTTTAAACTTTCAAGCCAAATTGGATCACTACTAAAATCTTCCTTTGTTTTTAAGTATACTATATAATCTGGATTAATCCTTTCTAACTTACCATTTATTACTCTTCTTCTAGAACGATAAACTTCATTATTCGTAAATCTTGTGTTATTTATTAAACTATCAGGTGTTCTAAATTCAACGTCAGCAATTAATTTTTTTTGATGAAATGGATTTGTAACATTCAAATCTTTATATATTCCACCAGTACCTAGATCATTTGCGCCTAATAATGATAAATTGTTTCTACCAAAATTATTAAAGCCAAACAAACAGTGCTTTACATGTGTTTTTATGCTACTGCTGTTAATAATTGAATTACACATATAATCAGTAGCAATACTTGGACAATTCCATGCGTCTTTAAAATTTTCAGGTGTTTCGTATTCTGTTGCCATACCATACGAATAAATACACATATTAAAATCTAATCCAGCATCATATATATTAATACCATCAACGTTACCAATTTGTTTTTCATTTGTTGGTGAATAAAACTTTTCATCATATATTTTTGAGTAAAAATTTCTAAGAACAGAATCTATATTAATTAGAAAACTTAAATTCTCATATGCAATTCTATCGCTACCTTTACCTTCAATAATATTTTTAATATCAAGTAAAAAATCTTTTTCCTCTGATTCAGGTAAATTTTCTATATCCTTACCATATCTCATATATAAATTATAAGCTTTATCATATGACATTCCATATTTGTTTAATAATAATATATTTGGATCATTTGTTTCGTTATTTTTACTATTCTTGTCATCTCTAATTATTTGTAAATTATTTAGATCATCAACAGAATTTATACCGAAATAATTAGCTCCATTACTAATTACAAATAATAATTTTTCTATTTGAGACTCGCTCAATTCATTTTTACTAACATCATCTATTAAATTTGAAAAATGTTTATTTTTTAAAAAATGATAATAATTTGCACATAATGAAATCCAATCTTGATTTACACTTTCAGCATAACTAATAATCTTTGATATATTTTTAATGTTATGTTCAGATAGGTTAATTATATTTTCTTGTGCTTCTTTATTTAAAGCAAATGTTTCTAAAACATATAAAGGTAAATATTTTATGGTAATTTCATTTATAAAACCACTTATTAGTGTTTTTTCTATTTCTTTATTGCTGGTTTTTAAATAATTTATTATACTATTAACATCCATTCTATCACATCCTATAATTATTATATCATATTAATTTATAATTAGGTAAACAAGTTCCTATTTTTAATTCATTATTTTTAATTTTAAACATAATGCTACCATCTTCATCAGTTCTATATATTTTTGTGTTTACTAAATTATTTAATACTGATTCTTTAGGATGACCATATCTGTTATTCTTTCCAACACTAATAATAGAATATTTAGGATTGATACTTTTAATAAATTCTTCACTACTACTTGTATTCGAACCGTGATGACCTACTTTTAAAACATCTATATTTTTCAAATTATATTTTTCTAATATATCTTTTTCTTTATTAATACCTGCATCACCCATAAATAAAAATTTATAATTATTATAATTTAAATAAATTACACTAGAGTTATCATTTTCATTATCAAATAAATCTGTATTCAAAAAAATTAATTTAGCTTCATCGAAATGAGCCTCACTTATGCATTTATAATAATTAATCTTATTCGCTTCTAGTACTTTAATTAGTTCCTTTTCAAGATTATTATAGTCCCCACAGTTAAAAACAACATTGCTAACGCGAAAATTATTAACTAAATTTATTGCTTCGCCCATATGATCATAATCCCCGTGAGTAATAATTAAATAATCAAGTTTACTAATTCCGAGTTTTCTCATAAAAGGTATAGTACTTGATCTAACAATTGAACTAGTTTTACCTTTCGCCCATTCTTCTTTTTTATAAGTAGTCTTGCCTCCAGTATCAATAAGTATATTCGTTTTGGTATAACGACTTGTAAGCAAAATAGAATCTCCCTGCCCGACATCTAAATAATAAATATCAGTTGAAGTCTTAAAAAGAGGCTTAATCTTAACTAAGACAAGAAGAAGCATTAAAACTAAAAGCAATACTTTCTTTCTAACTTTAACAAAAATAGCAAATGTCATTACAAAGATAACTACAAACCAGATGCTAACTTTAGGGAAATAAATAATTATCTTAAATTTATTAAAAAATGTACTAAGTATTTCTAGTATATCGGTAAAAAAATACAAAACTTTAGAAGCAAATGGAAAAACAAAAGTAAACAAAGTAAATGGAAAAATAATAAAACTTACAAATGGGACGAACACTAAATTAAGAACTGTACCTAATAAATTAATGTATCCAAAATAATAAATGCTTACACTCATAGTCCCAATAAAACTAACTAGACTTACTTTAAATAATCCTTTCAAATAACCTTTGTCACTAATTAAGTCTGATGAAATCATTAGAAAAAAAGCAGCAAGAAACGATAAAATAAAGCTAATCTTATAAATTATAAATGGATTAATTATAACTAAAGTACTGAAAACTAAATAAAGTACATTAACTTGTTTAACATTAAAATAAAACACTTTATTAATTCCAAGTAGGAAGAAAAGTAAAGAGGCTCTTAAAATAGATGGAGAAAAATTAGTAATAAATGAAAACATCATTAAAAAAATAAACACAAATATGTAACTCATAAACTCGCTTATCTTAAACCTCTTTAGTACAAATAAAATAAGTGCACTAAAAATACTAACGTGAAGCCCTGACAAAGCAAATAAATGACTAATTCCATTTTCTCTATAAGAAGTAATTACTTCTTCATCTATATAAGTTGTCTTACCTAATATAAAAGCATAAATATAACTCTTATCTTGGAATCTCTCTGCTCTTTTGTATAGATAATTCTTGAGATTATAAAAAATATTAATATTCTTATTATTAAGTCTAATACTATCTACTTTTAATAAATAATATATTTTTTCATTATATAAATATTTCTTATAATTAAACATATATGGTAAAGTATTATTCTTAGCCTCTTCTAAAGTTCCGCTCACTTCTACTTTAGAACCAATAAGTAAATTTGATTCAAAGTATTTTTTCTCATCTAAAGATTTAATATAGTATGTAGCTTTTAACTTTTCTTTACATTTCAAAATTAAATCAAGTTTGTCTCCACTTATTTTATACTCTTTTAGAATACATTTAAAACTAGTATCATCTTGATCATATTTACTCTCATACTTTTTAATTTTAGTCACACATAAACTAAACAAAAGCGCTAAAATAACTAGAAACCTATAAAGATAATCACACAGTAATATTTTCCTTAATACTATCATAAAGTTTATCCCCAATACCACTTACTTTTTTTATGTCTTCAATAGAATTAAAATTACCATTAGCCGTCCTATAATCAATTATCTTCTCAGCCTTACTCTCCCCAATATTAGAAAGTTTCATAAGTTCCTCTTTAGTAGCAGTATTAATATTTACTTTTTGGTTATTTTCTAAACTATTAACAGTATTATCTTCTTCACTTTTCACGTTATCGTTAGTAATGAGTTCACTTTCACTAATAGAAGCCGAATTTTTAGAATCATTATTTATTTTGACTTCAGTAATATTATTTCCTGAACTTACTTTTTTAATTTCACTAGTACTATTTACAATAATCACGTTTTCATCTTTTAAAATTCTACTTAAATTAATATATTTAGTATAAGCTTTCTTAGTTAAACCACCTGATGCATTAATTGCATCAATAACCCTAGAATTTTCTTTAAGCTTATAAACTCCCGGTTTCTTAACTTCTCCCTTAATATCCACCAAAATATATTTTTCTTCACTTACATTAGAACTTTCTTCTACTTTTTCTAAATTATCACTTATAAGGTTAACATCATCGTCTTCTAAAAGAACTTTATCTTTCTTAAAATAACTATTCCAAACAAGAAAACAAATGGTGCCTAAAAGAAGAACTATAATTAAAAGTTCAAGCTTTCTCTCACTAACATAATTCTTTATTTTTTCCATACCTCACCTCCTTCAAAAACAATTTAACACACTTTCAAAATAATGTCAAAACCCCTAAAAACTGAATTTTCTAGGGGTTTATTTAAAACATTCTAATCTTTTATAATAGAAGAATAAATATCAAAATTAAATATCACAAGAAAAAATTTTTTACATTTTTTCTAATTTATTTGCAATTAACTGATAGTCTCCCATTCTCTTCTCAACTTTAGCTCTAACTTTAATTACATCTCCCTTTTTAAGTCCAGCATACTCTTTATACATATTAGGAAAAATAACCAAAGTAGACCTAGCAGTTTCATCACTAACAGTAAGAAAAACCATCTTATCTTTTTTCTTAGTTTCTATCTCTTTTGCACTTTCAACAAGAACAAGAGCATTAACCATCTTATCAAATTGCTTGCTAATGTTGCATAAAAGGCACATACCATCTCTATTATATTTAGTAACTGGATGATTCTCTATATAAAATCCATAGCTATTTATCTCTTGTTCATAAAGTTCATTTTCATCATACTCTTCATAATTTATAATCTCAGGAACACTTACAAGAGATTCATCTAAATCATTTAAAAGCTTAGCATACTCAGTTAAAGAAGTAATGTTCTGAATCATCGTCCTTCTTGTTAACCCAAATGAGTCAAGCGCTCCGGCATAAATAAGAGATTCAATCACATTAACTTTAAGACGTTTATACATTCTCTTAAAGAAATCAATAAAACTAGTAAACTCTCCATTTTCTCTTTCTTTCAAAATAGCATTCACTGACTCTTTTCCAACATTTTTAATAGTAGTAAAAGGTAAATAAATAGTTTTATCAATTGTTACATATATGTCACTACTCTTATTAATATCTGCGAAAATAAAATCAAGTTTAAACTTCTTAGCTTCATTTATATAAAGATTAGTCTTAACCTCATCGTGAGTAACCATATCTAAAATAGTAGTCATAAAATATTCTGGGAAATAAGCCTTTAAATAAGCCATAGAATATGCTAAATATGCATAAGCAACAGAGTGTCCTTTATTAAAACCATAATTAGCAAACTTTAAAACCAAATCATAAATTTGATTAGCTTTATCCTCAGAAACACCATTATTAATTGCCCCAGTCACAAACTTTTCTCTATACATAAGAATAGCTTCTTCTTTTTTCTTACTCATAGCACGCCTTATTATATCTGCTTCACTATATGTAAAGGAACCAATTCTTTTTAATATCTCAATTATTTGTTCCTGATAAATAATTATACCATTTGTACTTTTTAAAATACTTTCAAGTTCTGGCACTATATATGTAGGTTTCTCTCTTTTAAACTTAACATTAATATATTTAGGTATCATATCTCTAGGCCCTGGCCTATAAAGGGCTATTGCACTAATAACTTCATCAAAACTATCAATTTTAAGTGCCTTCAAAAACTGCACCATACCAGAACTCTCAAACTGAAATATTCCAGTAGTATTAGCATTATAAAACACACTAAGAGCTTTTTTATCGTCAGTAGGAAGTTTATTAATATTAATATAAATACCTTTTTCACTTTGTACCTTTTTTAATACCTTATCAACAATAGTCAAGTTTTTTAAAGCAAGGAAATCTATTTTCAAAAGACCTAAACTTTCTAAATATTCCATAGTATATCCACTAAGCAAACAATAACCATTATTATAAATAGGTACTTTATCCATCAAAGGCTTATCACTAATAATAACACCTGCCGCGTGCACACTAGTATGTCTTTTAAGGCCTTCAAGCCTCTTACATATCCTAACTAAAAAAGCATAATCCTTATTCTCTTTAATCAATTTATTAAACGCATCATTTCCTATAGTTTCTTTAAAAGAATTTTCTAAATTAATACTCTTAATTAGATAATCAATTTTACCACCAGGCATATTAAGAACCCTACCAACATCTCTAAGCACTGCTTTAAGCTGAAGAGTACCAAAAGTAATAATATTACTTACTTTATCTATCCCATACTTTTCTTTAACATAATTTACAACTTCATCTCTTCTCAAATACTCAATATCAGTATCTATATCTGGCATAGTAATTCTATCCTTATTAAGAAATCTTTCAAAGATCAAATCATACTTAAGTGGATCTATTTCAGTAATACCAAGAGAATAACTAACTAAACTAGCACACGCACTACCTCTTCCAGGCCCAATTACTATTTTATTTTTCTTGGCATAAAGTATAAAATCATAAACTATAAGAAAATAATCAGAAAAATGCATACTCTTAATAACATTAAGCTCCATATTAATTCTATCTAAATATTCCCCACTAACATTCCCATCAAGTCTTTTATTAAGCCCTTTAAAAGCAAGATTAGTTAAGACTTCATCGCTATTACTTGAATACTTAGGTAGTTCATATTTTACCTCAGGCATCACTATATTAATTAAACTAGCAAACTCATAAGTAGTCTTAGCATCACTTTCACTCACCATATAATTTAAAGAATTATCATAACTATAATTATCTTTATCATCAATAGTCTTAGAATCTCTAATCATATTTAAATACATCAAATACTCTTTGTCGTCTTCTTCTAAATAAAGCGATTCTTTCATATAAACTACTTTATCAGTAAACACTAAAGCACTAGTCTTTTCAGCACTATTGCTATAACATAAATATAAATCACTAAACACCTCAAAATACTTAGTAAAATTTTCATAATCTTTAGTAACGCATATAATTCCATCTAAATGTTTCTTTAAAATTTCTAGAGTTATCTCACTAGTGTTTCTTATACTAACTAAATTAAGTAAATTTACATACCCATCATAATTTTTAGCATACAAAATCATCTTAAAATCCTGAACTTCAAAATAAACACCTATTATAGGTTTAATATTATACTTATTACACTCTTTAAAAAGTTCCATAGTACCAAACATATTACTATCAGTAACACCTACAGCATTAATACTATTATTATTTAAATATAAACAAAGTTCATCTATTTTAATCAAACTAGACAAAAGTTCATAATGAGTTTTAACATTTAATGGTATATAATTCATACTTCTCTCCTATAAATATTATAATATATTTACAAACAAAAAAAAAGAAGGATTTACCTTCTAATTTAATTAACTATTTTGAAAAGTTACAAGTAGTTGTTCCACTATCAACTGTACAAGTAATTTCTTCTTTACCACCATCTACTATAGCAGAAGTTTTACCATCTTCTTTAAGCATATCAACATTTTTACTTGTTAAATTATAGTTTGAATTAGCAACTAAGAAGTTATTTATTTTACCATCTTTAAAATCTACATAGTAAGTCATTGCACTACTAGCACCTGTCATTGCTACACAATTTGTAGCAGTTTTAGTAGCAGCTGAAACTTTATTACAAAATGCTGTAGGTGCTGTACCAGCAACTGATTCATTTAAATATGTAGTTTCAGCATTTTTCCAAATACTTTGAGCATCTACTTTAAATGCATCTCTTCTACCACTTGTAAACATATTAATAATATTTGGTGTAACTAATAACATTAATATTGCAAGTATTGCTATAACAGCTAATAATTCAACTAGTGTAAAACCTTTCTTATTTAATTTCTTCATTCCAATCATCCTCTCCTTCTATCAAGATATACTTGGAAAATATACCTCTCTTTACCATAGTTACATTATAGCAAATATTTTTTATCATAGTCAATACTTTTAAATCAAAATATGTAAAATGTGTAAACTACTCTTTAGTAACATTCATAAATGCATTAATCAAATCAAGTCCAGTACTAACCTTATCAACCTTATCTTTAAATCTAAGACCATACCTTTCCTTCATTTCATTCTCCATATTTACAAGTGCTTCATTTCTATTAAGCCATTTATACCATGCAGAATTTTCTCTTAAGTATCTAAGCAAATTAGCATCACTATATATCTTTTCTTTAACCTCATATTTCATTAATCATCAAAAAACCTTTCTATCTCACTTTCTCTCTTTTTCTTCTCTTTCTTTTCTTCTCTCTTTTCACTTCTAGAAGACATAATTTCTTCTAAAAATCCAAGTGCTTTCTCAAGAGAAGAAATATTATCTTCAAGTTTATCTAAATCAACATTCTTTAAATTACCTAAAATATTCTTAACCCCATCACCAAGTTTACTCTCTTCCTTAACAGTCTTACTCTTAAAACTATTCCAAACACTAGAATCACTTCCATAAATATCAAAAGTTTCAAAAAGTTTCTGATACGTAGTTGCCCCTTCATTAACATAATAAGATAAATGTGGATTTTTCTTCAAAAACTCTTTAAACTCTTCTTTTTTATCCATATAACCACCCATTTAATATTATTCATTAAACTTATTATTTTGCATATTTTCATAATAACTAAAATATGAATCACTGCCTATAATTAAGTGGTCTATAACTCTTACTTGCATCATTTTACCTATCTCTATAAGCTTATCAGTAGTCTCATCGTCCTGCATACTAGGAGTTACGTCCCCACTAGGATGATTATGACAAAGCACTACAAATGAGGCATTTTCTTTAAGGGCCTCCTTAAAAATCTCTCTCGGACTAATATTAATTTCATTAATCGTACCAATAAAAAGTTCTTTCTTCAAAATAAGTCTCATCTTAATATCAAAAAGTAAAATAATAAACTTCTCCTGTGTAAAATCTAAATAATCAAGTTTAACATAATTATACATATCTTCTACATTCCTAAACTTAACCTTAGTATAAGCAAATAGTCCTCTCTTAGCAAGTTCAAAAGAAGCTATAATAATTGATGCTTTAGAAAGTTTAATACCTTTAACTTTCATCAAACTATTCAAAGTCATTTCCTTAAGTCCTTTTACTCCACCAATCTCTTTAAGAATTTTATTTGAAAGTTCATTAACAGACTCATCCTTATTCCCCGTCCTCAAAATAATACTTAATAATTCTGAATCACTAAGTGCTTTAGGCCCGAGCCTTCTTAATTTCTCTCTAGGTTTCTCTTCATCAACAACATCTTTTAATTTCATATTCTCCTTTCTGAATATGAAAAAGTTAATAGTTACCTATATAATACTATTTCTTCTTATTATTATCAAGCACTTTATTAAGTTCTTTAAGTCCCTCTTTAACTAAAGTATCAGTTTCATTTTGACTACTAGTATTTTTAATTACCTCATCTAACTTAGTAATATATTTATCAAAATCTTTATTATTTAACCTAACTACTTTCTTATAATTAGAAGAAGTAAGACTATACATTCTAATAATCTTATCATACACTTCCTCACTTTTAGTAACACCTATAAAAAGTTTAAAAAGTCCCTCCTCTTCTCTCACTATATAATTTTCATACTTCTTACTTAACATAGACAAATTATCATAACTCTTAAAAGCCCCGACTTGCACCAAATAATACGTACAATCACTTTCCTTCTTACTCTTATAAATTTTAAAAATAACTAAACTAAAAACAATACTTACTAAAACTAAAACAAAAAATATTTTCTTATTCATAACATTCACCAATAACATTATAAATGAGAGAATATGAATATTTTGTCAAAAAAAATAAGTCCGATTAATTTTCAGACTTATTAACTTTAACTGCTTCTTTACCTTTATAGAAACCACACTTAGTACAAGCACGATGTGGCATTAAAGGCTCTCCACAATTAGGACAAGTAACAACTGTTGGAGCCTCTTTCTTTAAATGAGTTCTTCTAGCTCTTTTAGCAGTCTTACTTACACGTCTTGCTGGAACAGCAAATAATTGTAAATCAAATTTCATCTTTTCTCCTCCATATCTAACATTGATTTTAATTCACCAAAAGGTAAATTAGTGTTATCATCATTTTCTTCTATCAAGCTCCATCCATTTCCTTCACTTAAAAATTCTGCATTTTCCTTTACTACACGAAGTGGAACTTCCAGTACAATATTTTCCCATACAATTCCAAAAATATCAAGTGAATTTTGCAAAATAATTGGTTTTTCGTCCTCATTTGTCGTTTCACTGACGTTTTTATCAATAAATATGTCAATTGGATACACTACTTCTTCTAAACTTCTAGCACATAAAAGAACCATATCTCCAGTAATATTAAGAGTCAAATGATAAATATCATCATTAATTCTCTCAATACTACCTTTAGCCCTTACATTACTAAGTCTTTTAATTGAAGTATCTTTAATATCATCATCCGTAAAATTTACTATTTCATCAAAGTCAATTTTCTCTAATGTTCCATTTTTTAACTTACTAATATCTAACACTTTATACCTCCATCCCTAATAATTATACTACATTTTCATGTTTATATCTAGCACAAGTTAATAGTATTGAAAAAACGCTAGCTATTTAGTAAAATATACTTGGTGATTTACGTGAAAATAGTAGGAATAGTTGCAGAATATAATCCACTTCATAATGGACATATATATCAAATAAAATTAATAAAAAAAATGTTTCCAGAAAGCATAATTATAGTAAGTATGAGTGGTAACTTTACAGAAAGAGGAGAATTAAGCGTACTTGATAAATACACTAAAACCTTACTAGCGCTTCAAAATAAAGTAGACATTGTATTGGAAATACCTTTCGCATATTCTAACCAGTCCGCTGACACTTTTAGTTATGCTGCCCTTAAAATGCTAAACGAATTTAAAATAGACGCACTTGTATTTGGAAGTGAATCAGCTAACAAGGACTTCTTATATGAAATAGCAAACTTACAGATTAATAATGACAAATTTGATTCACTTGTCAAATCGTACATAAGCGAAGGGAATAACTACCCCACAAGTTTAAGTAAAGCTATAAAAGATTTAACCGGAAAAACAATAAAAGAAAGTAACGACTTATTAGGAGTTAGCTACATAAAAGAAATAATTAGAAACAATTACAAAATAGAAATACTTCCTATAAAAAGAACAAATGACTTTTATAAAGCTAATGACACTAACATAATAAGTGCATACAAAATAAGAGAATACTTAAGTGAAAATAAAAGTGTTAAAAAATACATTCCAAACTATAGTGAAAACTTACTTAAAAAAATACCTTATGATAAAATATTTACCCTACTAAAATATAAAATAATAAGTGAAAAAGAATCACTATATAAATATCACTTAGTAACAGAAGGAATAGAAAACAGAATATACAAAAGTGCTATTAAATCAAATAGTTACGAAGAATTAGTAAACAGTATTAAAAACAAAAGAATCACAAGCTTAAGAGCAAATAGAATACTAATGAACATTTTAGTAGGATTCACTAAAGAAGAAAGTTTAAAATATAAATCATTAAACTATATTAGACTTCTAGGCTTAAGTAAAGAAGGTAAAAAATACTATAGTAAAATAAAAAAAGACATAAATATTCCAATCTATACAAAATATACTAAAGAAAATAATGAAGAACTAGAACTTAAAGCAACTAGAATATATAATCTAATCACAAACACTAAAAACAATGAATTAAAAGAGCACACCATAACCCTATAGTGTGCTTTTTGGTTCAAAATTAACAGTTACATATCTAACTCTTAAATTACTTTTCTTTAAATCTCTTTTAATATTCTTCTCTATTAAATAAATATCTTTAAGCTTAGCATCTTCATCATAAACAACATCTATAACCCCTTTATAATAAGAACCATACTTAATTAAAGATACTCTTTTAACTATAACATTACTCTTACTAACTACCCGCATAACTTCTCTAATTATATTCTTATCAAGCTCGACTTCTCCAAGTATACTCTTAATATTACTAATAAAAATTTCTAGCCCTACTTTAATAGTCAAAACAGCTATTACTATAGAACCGATTAAATCAGCATACCTAAAAAAAGGCAAATTAATTAAAGAAAACACAACAAATATAGATGCAATAAGAGAATTCAAAGAATCAAACTTACTCTCAGTAGCATTAGTTAATATAATTGTGCTATTAAGTAAAGTTCCCTTTTTCTTTAAATAATTAGAAAGTAAATATTTAATAAAAGCAGTAAAGAATAAAACTATTAAAGCATACGCGTTTTTAACCTTAGTTTCAAATTTAAAAGCAGCAATTATTATACTAACCCCCAAAGATATAATAAATATGCTCATAATAATACTCGTTAAATACTCAAGTTTCCCATGACCATAAGGATGACTCTCATCAGGTTTTTTATTAGAAAGTTTACTTCCTATAATTCCAATAATATCAGTAGACAAATCACTAAAAGAATGTACTGCATCTGACAAAAGGGTTTTAGATCCACTAATAATACCATTAACAAACTTTAAAATTGTTAAAAATAAATTAACAAACAAACTCCTAAGCAAAACCTTACTTTCCATTACGAGCCTCCTTACTTAGCATCGTACCAGTTATCTCCAATTTCTTCTTCTACTTTAAGTGGCACTAATATTTTATATGTATTTTCCATAACATTTGCTACAAGTTCTTTAACTAGTGCTAGTTCACTCTTAGGTACTGAGAAAACAAGTTCATCGTGTACTTGAATTAACATCTTGGTATTAAGGCCTCTTTTAATAATTTCACTATCTATCTCTATCATAGCCTTCTTAATAATATCAGCACTAGACCCTTGCACTGGAGTATTAAGAGCCATTCTCTCTCCACTCTTTCTAATCATATAATTAGTATTATTAAGTTCTTCAATAACTCTTCTTCTACCAAAAATAGTTGTAACATATCCATCATCCTTAGCCTTTTTAACTATCTCTTCCATATAAGCTTTAACACCAGGATACATACTTAAATACTTATCAATATATACCTTAGCCTCCTTAGAACTTAAACTAAGATTCTCTCCAAGACCAAATCCACTAATACCATAAACAATACCAAAAATAACAGCCTTAGCAGTTCTTCTCTGATTCTTAGTAACTTCACTAATAGGAATCCCATAAATATCACTAGCAACCTTAGTATGAATATCTTCGTGACTCTTAAATGCATTAATTAAGGCTTCATCCTTAGAAATATGCGCTAGCAATCTAAGCTCTATCTGACTATAATCACTAGTTAAAATAACATCCCCAGGATTAGGTAAAAACGCTTTTCTAATTCTCTTTCCATCCTCAGCTCTAATAGGAATATTCTGAAGATTAGGCTCAGTACAAGAAAGTCTACCAGTTCTAGTAACAGCTTGTTTAAAAATAGTATGAATCTTACCATCATCTAAAACAAACCTCTTTAAACTCTCCATATACGTATTAATAAGCTTAGACAAATTTCTATACTCAAGAATAAGTTCAATAATGGGACTCATATCATAATATTTCATTAAAGTATCATGATCTGTCTTATAATTATCTTCACTCTTTCTCTTCTTATAAGGCATTCCCATCTTCTCAAATAAAATAGCACCAGTCTGTTTAGAACTTAATATATTAAATCTTTCTCCAGCAAGCAAAAATATCTCTTCTTCTACATTAGTAATTCTACTCTCTAAGTCTTCCCTAATATTATCAAGTTCACTTAAACTAACTCTAATACCATTCATTTCCATTCTAGCAAGAACAGGAATAAGAGGAATCTCTATATTTTCATAAAGTTCAAGACTATTCTCGCTCTCAAGCAAACTCAAAAACTCACTCTTAGTATTGGCTATAAACTTAACTTTAGAAATTAAATTATTAATTAAAATATCATCTAAAACTATAACATTTTCATCTTTAATCATAGTCTCATAAAACATAATATTATATCCCTTAGTATTAGCAAGATATGCAATATCATCTTTAGTATTCTGATTTAATAAATAACTAGCTATCATAGTATCATACTTTAAATTATTAAGTTTAATACCATACCTCTCTAAAAAACATATACTCTTCTTGGCATCATAAGTACTAGTAGCATAAGTAAAAATATCTTTATTTAAAATAATAGCCTCTTCATCAAGTACATAATATTGATTCATATACTCTAAAACTAAATAAATAGGTTTAGCCATATGATAATTTTCTCTACTTACTTCTAAATAAAATGCAAACTCTTTATCAATATTAAGTTTCTCTTTAACTCTTATATATGGCATTATATTAGCTTCTACTTCTCTCTTAGAAGAAAAATCAAGTTCAAGTTGCCCTTCTACTTTATTAACAAGAGTTTCTAACTTTTTAATAAAACTATAAAACTCAAATTCTCTATATAACTTAGTAAGCTTTTCTATATCAAAACCATTAAACTTAATATCCTCAAAAGTTAAATTAATAGGTACATCTTTGTAAATAGTAGCCATCTCTTTACTAAAAAATGCACTTTCTTTACCTAATATCAACTTTTCTTTAGTCTTACCCTTAACTTTATCTATATTATCATATAAATTCTCTATAGTATCAAACTCATGAAGTATATTAAGCGCTGTTTTCTCGCCTATCCCCTTAACTCCGGGTATATTATCAGAAGCGTCTCCCATAAGTGCTTTTAAATCAACCATTCTAACAGGCTTAAGACCATAAGTATCAAAAAACACTTTTTCATCCATTAAAATATAATCTTTCTGTTTCAAAAGTTTAACATTAACATCAGAACTAATAAGCTGTAATAAATCCTTATCACTACTTACAATTGTAGCATCATATTCTTTATCAATATCAGCCATCTTAGCAAATGTACCAATAATATCATCAGCTTCATAATTATCACAACTAACCCATTTAATCCCCATTGCATCTAACACTTCATATGCCTTAGGAAACTGAACAAGTAAATCCTTTGGTGTCTCTATCCTACCAGCTTTATAGTCCTTATACTTCTCGTGTCTAAAATTCTTCCCTTTATCAAAAGCAACTACTATATACTCTGGATTTTCTTCATTAACTATCTTATTCATCATATTAACAAAACCAAAAAGAGCATTAGTAGGAAAACCACTACTATTTCTCATCAAACTACCACTATATGCAGTTGCATAATAACTTCTAAATAACAAATTGTTGCCATCTATCAAAATTGCGCGTTTCATAATTCACTTCCTCTAACTTATTGTATCAAAAAAAAAGCAACTTAAAAAGATTAAATTACTTTTTTACATTAATAACATTTACTTATTCTAATATCTTCTCTTGGTGATATAATTGTAATGGTGAGGTATATGATTATTTCAAAGGAATATACATTAAAAAGTGATAAACTTACAAAAAGGTATTATGCTATTGGAATTGCAGATACCCATTTTGGAAAGATTATTAATAGCAGACTCATAACTGAATTAAAAGAATTTATTTTAAAAAGCGAAAAGAAAATAGATTTTATTTTAGTATCCGGAGATATTATGGATGCTAAATATTATCTAAATGATAAAGTATTTAATTTAGTAAAAAGTATTTTTGATGATTTAAGTTTACTTAGTAAAGCTCCAGTTTTAATGTCTCTTGGCAATCACGATTTAGATTTTTGTAATTCTAAAAATTATGAAATGATTATTAAAAGATTTATGAACTTAAAAAATAACAGTAATTTAATACCTTTAAATGATAATGATTTTAAATATGATGATTTTGATATTTTTGGCACTACATTACCAAGAGAATCATATTTATCTAAAAATTTATTTGGAGAAAATGGAATTATTTTAAATGATAAACTTAAAAAAGTCATTACTAATAAAAAGTTATATAATATAAATTTAATACACGACCCACTTTCTGTATACTATTCTTATTTATCTAATAATGAGAACATAAATAAATTTGACTTATTCTTTAGTGGTCATTTACACGGAGGATATTTAAGAAAAAAAACACTTATGAATAACAGTGTTAAGTATGGTTACGTTGAATATTTCAGAAATTTCAAAACTTTTATTAAAGTTCCTTTTGTAAGTGGAAAGCATACTTTGAGTAATACCGAGTTAATCGTAAATGAAGGATTTAGAAGATATAACGCTCTTATTTCTTCTAATATTTATACCACTCCTTTTATATCAGCTATAGATTTTGTTCCAAAAAGAAAAGCGCTTATATAGCGCTTACCACATATCTTCTATTGTTCCTTCTCCATTTGGATATATTCCAGTCATATCTATTGTATATGTTAAATTTGGATCATTAACTATTCCTGTCCATCTTTCATATACATAAACTTTTAATTTTGGTGGAAGGCTTTCAGCTGTATAGATATTTTTATCATCAAAACCTATTATTATAGCAGCGTGTCCATCCCTTGCAATAAAGTCTCCTACTTGGTAGTCTCCATTTTTCATAAAGTCATAAGTTAATTGAATATGTGGACCCATATCTGATAGTTCGTTTGCCACGTCAGTTCTATCTCCTGCTCCAACATCTCCTACATCAAATCCACCATTTAACATAGCCCAAGTGGCAAAACCACTACAAGTAAATCCATTAGGTCTCATTAGATATCCACCTCTTAAACCACTAAGAAATGAATCATGTAAATCACATCCCCATATTTGAGGACCAGTTGCTGTGCTTTTACCTGTTAATTCACTAAATTTATATTCATTTAAGTATAAACCTTTATGATAATATCTTCCTTCAGCATCTATACCATTTGCAACAGTTGTACCCATTCTTCCATTTTCATTAAAATATTTAATTGTATAAGGAAATTCAAGTGTAATAAATCTTGCTGCAGCTGCAACCCCTGCCCTTGTTCCTACACCAGCTTCTTCTACTCTTGAAGCAAGTATTTTATCAAGCAGTTCATTTTCTTCTTTAGTATATCTTCCACAAGGTAAAAATGGTTTATTTGTATTAATTACAGGACTTACTATCAAATCGGTTACTACAACATTATAAGTCTTTGAGTTACCATCTTTTAATGTTGCTGTTACTTTAGTTTTTCCAACTTTTAAAGCAACCATAGTGTCATTTTCTACTTTTAATACACTAGGGTCTTCTACTTTATAAGTAACTTTTGTATCAAAACCTTTTGGATAATCAAAAGTAAACTTAAATGCTTTCTTACCATTAGAAGCTAAGTAATATGTTTCTAGTTTATCAATTGTACTACTAAATGTTCCTTCATATTTACTTTCTATAGTAAAAGTCTTTTTAATAAATAGACTATCATTCTTAAGATATATAGTATATTTTCCTGGATTTAAATCAAAATTACATTCATTTATATCTACATATTCTTTATTATCTAAACTACATTTTAAATTCTTAACATCATCATTATAAGAAACTTTTACATTATATTTATTATCAGCATTTACTGTATTAGGATAATCTACACTAATTTTAGATGTATTTAAATCATCTTTTTTAATAAATATAGCTATACACACAAAGATTGCCATTAATATAAGGAATAATATACTCACATTCCTCTTTTTTATCTTTTTTCTACTTCTCGCCACTTTAATCACTCCAATTAATTTTACTACTTAATTTTATCAAAATTACGTGAAAGTTTCAACCTAATTAGTCTAAGTTTTTAAACAAGTGAAGCCAGCTCATGCCGGCTTCATTTTATTCTAAAGGACAAGTTTGTCCATAACGACTTCTTAGAAGTCCACTCCCTAATCTTCTTCCAAAATCATATATAGTTGTAAATGCTTTAACTACTGCATTTATAAGTGAGGAAGAAAAACTTATTCCCCCTACTACTTTAACTAGTTCTTCGTTATTCATACTTACTCCTTTCTATTTACCACATCTCACTGGATTCATGACTCCTTCATAGAATCCCATAATAAATGAAGCAATTACTCCTGCAATTCCCCATAATCCCCAGGATACTCCTCCTTCTACTTTCATTAATTCCTCTTTAGTCACAATATCACTCCTTTTCTAAAATAATTTTTTTATTAAATAATTTCTCTATTTCCTTTTTATGAGAAACATATATTATAGTTTTATTCTTATAATATTTAAAAAGATTTAAAACTATATTCTTTTCCAAATTATAATCTACTTCACTTAAAGCCTCATCAATCAATAAATAATTACTTTCTTTAAGTAAAGCACGCGCTAAGATTATTCTTTGTCTTTCACCACCACTCAAATTAAAACCATCTTCTTCTATCAGAAAATTTTCTTTCAATGATTTACTATTAATTATTTCATCTACCTTAGTTATTTTAATAATACTTTTATACTTATTTTCATTAATATTTCTTCCCATTAAAATATTACCTTTAAGAGTATCATTAAATAACTTCTCATTTTGCCCGACATATGTAAAACTTTTTCTTATAGAGTCATCACTTATATCTTTTAAATTAACCGTTCCCACTTTAATAGTACCTTCATAATCATTAAAATATTTAAGTAATATTTTTAAAAGTGTACTTTTACCACATCCACTTTTACCCACAAGAACTAGCTTATCTTTTTCTTTTATTACTATATTAATGCCTTTAAAAATGTAATCACTTACTTTATAAGATAAACCACTTATACTTATATCTCCATTAATTAAATTTCCATTATTTGAAGATTTATATTCTTTTAATATACCATTTACTTTATCAATGTTTTGATAAGCATAACTAAACTCAGGTAAGTAATCTATTATAGATTTCATAGCACTTATATAATTAGTATAAAGTACATATACTAACATTATATTTCCTACACTGAAGGACTTTAAGACAAGTGCTGAATACATTAATATCAAAACGTTACTTATATCTAATAAAGAATTTTTAAATATACCTATAGTTATGTTACAAAAATTGTACTTATTTGTTTCTATACAATTATCTTTATAGGAATCATAAACTCTTTTTTTAAATATATTAGTTACATTTAAATTACTAATCGTTTCAAGTCCTTCTATACTTTCTATCAATTTTGAATTATATATACCTTTACTTTCTTGCACACATCTTATTTTCTTTTTAAAGTGTTTAGTATATATAATTGTAATTAGTAAGTATATAGAAAACATTATAAGTGAGATTAACACTAGTTTAATACTTATATAGGCCATAAATACTAGGGTACTTATAAGAATTAAAATATTCACAAATGAGTTATAGAATAATTCTAATATTAAATCTTTAATTAGCATTAAATCATTAAGTCTGCTCAGGATTTCTCCAGTAGTTTTATTTTTGTGGTAACTATATGGAAGATGAAATAGTCTTAAGAGCATTATATCTATAATAGATAGTTCTATTTTTTTATTTAAATTATTTAAGATAATGTTTCTAATTAAATCAAATAAACCTTTAGTTATTATTATCATAATAAATATAAAAGAATATTTATATATATAATTAGTATTATCAAAAAGTAATTTATAAAATATAGATGCTAACATACTAAATATAATTACTATAGAAGATATTACAATTATTAAACTTAACTCTTTTTTATTTTTTAGTATACTTTTTATTATTACTTTTAATAGTTCATTTTTCTTTTCTACTTTGGGTAATTCTTTAGTTTTTACTAATTTAATAACAGTGCCTTCATATATAGATGCAAATTTTTCATAAGTCATTTTAATTAGCCCAACGCTAGGATCCATTATTTCTAATTTTTTCTTATGATTATCTATTTTATATATAACAATAAAATGATAGAAGTTATTTTTCTTTATGTGTGCGATTAAGGGTATATCAAATTCTTTTATTAATTCTTTAAAGGAAACTTTTTCACCCATTCCATCAAAGCCAATCATTTTAGCACCACTAATTAAGTCATAGGCATTTGTACCCATTTTAGTTGTATTTATTAGCCTTCTTACATCTTCTATGAACATATTACCACCATAGTACCTTATAAGTGATAATAACGAAGCTGCTGCACAGTCATATTTATCTTCTTGTAATACCTCCACTTTCTTAGTCATATTTCGCCCTCCTATAATACTTATACGATAAAAGTATGAGAATTACTTTTTTTATTTTATTTGACACAAGATTTTACACACAAGTTTTACACTTTCTTGCATATGCATATATTTCAAAATTTTGCACAAATTAATAAAAAGGACTTGATATTATTCAAAAATTATTGTATACTTTAAAGGTATTAAGTGATTTGGCTCCGTAGCTCAGCAGGATAGAGCAACGGCCTTCTAAGCCGTCGGTCGGACGTTCGAATCGTCTCGGAGTCACCATTTAAAAAATTAACTCTAGGTTATAAGCCTAGAGTTTTTTTTAATACTTTGTAATCATTTCATCCCCTACATAAAACACTACTTCATTTACATCATAATTATCTTTTACACTTTTTCCTATTGTATATACTACTTCTTCCAATATATTTTTATCATACATAGAATAAAATATCTTATCATTAAAAGTTAATTTCATAACATCTTCTTCTTTTTTATAATCAAGTAATTCTGCTTTAGAATTAAGATAACTATTTAAATTACTTTGATAAAGCACACTACTTTTAAGTTCACTTACTATTACACTTATTTTATCTTCATTATTATTTGTTATTTTAGTTACTGGTACATAATATACCTCTTTATCATTCAGTTTACTATAATATACTGTCGTTTTAGTTAAATCATATAAATTATTTATATCATAATCTTTATTAATTCCATAACTTCTATCTAATACATTAGGCAAAAGTTGATTAGAATTAGGTAACCTTTCTAATACTTTGTTTTCTACTTTAATTACTACACTCTTAACTTCTTCACTTGATGTTAAAGTATAAATAATCGCTTCTATCATTTTTTCTTCCATACTAGCAGTTACACTTAATATTTCTTTTGAAAAATCAACTGTACATACCCCATTATCAACTACTAATGAAAGCACTTTTGTATTCATAGGAACCACTCCTACGAAATTTTTAGGAACTTTCTCATTATTATCTTTTTTTATTAATAATTCCATTTTATTTTTTAATTTTTTTACTAAATCAGTTTCTTTATCTAATACTGATACTTCACTTACAAAATTATTTGAATCAAGTAAAAATACTTCTGTGTAATCTTTTTCATCATAATAATTAATACTCTCATCTATTTTAAGGGTCTTACTAGGAAAAAAGTAAAGTAATCCAATTACAAATAATGCACTTGTAGTAACAGCTAGTTTTCTAAAACCAAATCTTTTTAACATATAAACACTCCTCAAGATAATTATATTATTTATATTTAAAAAAATGACAATTTAGTCATTTTCTATTTCAATTTCACCAAGTTTAATTAATTCGATAACCGCGGATGTACGAGATTCGACTTCTAATTTTTGCATAACATTAGATATGTGATTTCTCACTGTTTTTTCACTTATAAATAATTTATCAGCAATATTCTTTGTTGTATAATTTTTTACTAAAAGTGAAAACACCTCTTTTTCTCTCGTGGTTAAAATATTTTTACTCATAGACACCACCTTATTCACTATAGTATTCTATGAGAAAACTTAAGTTTTGCTATTCAAACTCAACTGTTATGTACATTTTTTCTTTATATTCTTCTTGTATACATCTCATTATATTGTTTGCTAAACTTGCATCGTGTTCCTTGGAACTAATTACAACCTTTATATTATCTTTATTAATTTCAATATAACTTTTAATTCCAAATTTAGTTTCTATCTTCTCTTCTAAACTACTTTCTTTAGATACATTTATGTTAAGAAGTTTAAGTTCTTCAAACGCTTTATTTTTATCTTCAGGAGTTGTACTTTCATTAGTAAGTATCTCTTCTAGTTTATCTACTTCTAGTGCAACTTTTTCATCCCTATTAGCACGCATTGCGATTAAAGCATCTCCTTCTGTAACATTTACATTTACTTCTTTTTTAATATCTTCTCCAGTTATTTTCCCTTTTAATAAGTCATTGGGCATAGTTACATAATATACTCCAAGAATAAGAACTAAAGAGAAAAGTGTTAAAAACCACATACTTTGTTTATTAATCATTTATTACCCCTCCTAAAGAATATTATGAACTTACAATAAAAAAAGAACATATTTCTATGCTCTTGAAGAATATTTTCCATCACTAGTTGTTATGATTATTTCTTCTCCATTTTCTATAAATAATGGTACTTTTACTGTATATCCAGTCTCTATAGTAGCGTCTTTTTGTGCACCACTAGTTGTGTTACCTTTAACTGCCATTTCAGTTTCTATAATTTTATAACTTACTTTTTCTGGAAGACTTATACCAATTACTTCTCCTTCATAGCTCATTACTTCAACATTTAATCCTTCTTTTAAGAATTTAATATATTCAGCAACTTTACTTTTAGGTAATTCTAATTGATCATAAGTATTATTATCCATAAATACATAAGTATCTCCATCATTATAAAGATAACTTAATGCTTTTTTAGTTACATTTGCTTTTTCTAGTTTAATACCAGCATTGAAAGTTATTTCTTGAGTAGTATTAGTTCTTAAATTTTTTAATTTAGTTTTAACAAAAGCACTACCCTTACCTGGTTTTACGTGTTGAAATTCTACTACTTGATATACATTACCTTCATAACTGATAGTCATACCATTTTTGATATCATTAACGTTAAACATAATTAATCAGCCTTTCTTTCTTTATGTGCAGTTGTTTTATTACATCTAGGACAGAACTTGTTTATTTCAAGTTTACCTTCAGTATTCTTTTTATTCTTACTAGTTAAGTAATTTATTTCTTTACATACTGTGCATTGAAGTGCTACGCCTTCTCTGTTTTCTTTTTTTGCCATTTTGAATTGCCTCCTTTTTTTACACTCAAAATTATAACAAATATTTTGCTAGTTTACAAGAACTTTGGAGATTTAATCAAGTTTTTTTGAAAAAAATGTGCTTTTATGATAAAATACTCAAAGAAGTGAGGGGATTTTATGAGGAAAGTAGCTTTAGTAATCGGGTCTAGTATAGGTCTTGGGGCAAGCACGGCTTATGAGCTTGCAAGTGAAAATTATGATGTAGTTATCACATATTTAAGTCATAAAGATGAAGCACTTAGTTTAGAAGATATGATTAAAAAAGAATACGAGGTAGATACGCTTACTATTAAGTGTGACATTACTAATGAAGAAGATTTAAAAAATGTACTTAATGAAATAAAGTCTAAATTTAATAGATTAGATGTACTTGTTAATAATGCAGGTATTTCTATGGATAATGATTTTAATTTAAAAACTAAAGAAGAATTCACGTGCGTAGTTAATACTAACTTAATCGGACCTTTCTTGTCTAGTAGAATTTTTGGTAATTATATGATGGAAAATGGCTCTGGAGTAATAATTAATGTATCTTCTAATAATGGTATTGATGACTATTATATAGAAAGTATTGATTATGATGCTTCCAAAGCTGGGCTTATTAATTTATCACATAATTTGGCTAAATATTTTGACGGCACTGTCAGGGTTAATACTGTGTGCCCTGGCTGGATAGATACACCTATGAATAGTTCTTTAAGTGAAGAGTTTAAAAACGAAGTCAAGGAAAAGATTATTATGAAAAGATTTGCAAGCACTAGTGAAGTTGCAAATTTGATTTGCTTTTTAAGTAGTGATAAAGCTAGTTATATTAATGATGCAGTTATAAGAATAGATGGAGGAAAAAGATGATAATAGTAAATAAAAATTTAAAAGTTATAAGTGATGCTGAAAAGAAACTTAAAAATGTTTTTGAGGATATTGATAGGCAAGAATTAATTAATAGTAAAAAAGTTATTGATGCTTTTCATAAGTTTAAGTTAAATGAAACTGATTTTTCTGGCACTACTGGATATGGATATAATGACATTGGTAGAGATAAAATTGAAGGAATCTTCAGTGAAATATTTAGATGTGAAGATACTTTAGTTAGGAGAGAATTTGTAAGTGGTAGTCACGCTTTAAGTATTAGTTTAAGCGCCCTTTTAAGACCAGGAGACACATTTTTAAGTGTAAGTGGATTACCTTATGATACAATGCACGAAGTAATTGGTATTACAAAAAACTCAAGTTCTCTTAAAAGTTATAATATTAATTATAAACAGATTGATTTAATAGATAATGACTTTGACTATGAAAAGATTAAAGGTAGTTTAGATGGAATTAAACTTGTTTATATTCAAAGAAGTAAAGGTTACTCTTTAAGAAAAAGTTTAACTATTGATAAAGTTACTAAAGTTATTAAACTTGTTAAGAGTATTAATCCTGAAATTATAATATTTGTAGACAATTGCTATACTGAATTTGTTGAGAACTGCTTCCCTACTGAAGTTGGAGCAGATGTTATGGTGGGTTCACTTATTAAGAATCTTGGCGGGGGTGTGTGCACTCACGGAGCATATGTTGCAGGTAAAAGAAAGTACATTAATTTAGTTAGTGAAAGACTTTATTTACCTGGAGAAGGAAAAGAAGTTGGACCTAGTTTAGATTCTAATAGAATGTTTTTAATGGGACTTTACTTAGCACCAAGGGCTGTTAGTTCTAGTCTTAAAACATCAGCTTTATATAGTAAAATTTTAGAAGATAAAGGTTACGAAGTTAGTCCTAGATATAATGAAGAAAGATGTGATATCGTTTTAACAGTATATTTAAAGAATGAAGAAAATCTTATTAATTTTGCAAAATGTGTTCAAGAGATGGGTCCTGTTAACTCGTTTTACACACCTGTTGTAAGTGATATGCCTGGTTATAAAGATAAAATTATAATGGCTAGTCCAGCATTTACTACTGGTTCTAGTATCGAACTATCAGCTGATGCACCACTTAGAGAACCTTATGCTTTATTTGTTCAAGGTGGGCTTACTTATAGTTATTCTAAATTAGTACTCCTTAATATACTAGATAATTTAAAATAAAAAAGTGCAATTAATTGCACATTTTTAACATTTACTAATTTGAACTAAGTCTACTTCTACTGGTGTTTCTTGTCCGAATAAGTCTATTAATACATTTAGCTTTTCATTTTCAAGATCAATACTTTGTACTTTACCAAACATTCCATTAAATGGACCATCAACGATTTTAACTGAATCCCCTTCATTTAAGTCAGTTTCTATATCTAGTCTACTTATACCTTCACTAGCAAGTATCTTATCTATTTCTTGAGGAGATAAAGGAATTGGTTTAGCACCTTTACCACTTGAACCTATGAATCCAGTTACTCCTGGAGTATTTCTAACTGCATACCAAGCTTCATCGCTCATTATCATTTCAACTAGAACATATCCTGGAAACATTTTCTTTGTTTTTTCTTTTTTAACCCCATCTTTAATTTCTACTTCTTTTGTTTCAGGTACTATTACTCTAAAAATATTATTTTCCATTCCCATAGAATCTTTTCTCATAAGAAGGTTTTCTTTAACTTTACTTTCATGTCCTGAATAAGTATTAACTACATACCATAATTTTTGATTATCCATATTAACCCACTAATCCTTTCAAGAAAGTAAATAATACATCTAGTAGATAGAAATATAATCCAAAGAATACCATTAAAGTTAAAACCATTACAGAATATTTAGCCATATCTTTTCCACTAGGCCACCTTACCATTTTTCTTTCTTTTTCAACACCTTTAAAAAATGCTTTTATTTTACTCATAAACTCCTCCATTTTGTTTTATAAAAAAAACACTTTCGTGCTTCGTAATTCAAATATACTACAAAAAGTAATAAATTTCAAGTATTTTTAGTGTTTTTTTCTTTAAAGTAAGTCACTAGTCGTGTCTTTTTCATCTAAGTCTATTACTAATATATTTTTAATAGCTTCATCAAGTAATTCCATATCAAGTTTTTCTTCTTCCTTTTTTGCAACATCAAGACTTGGATTTATTACTGGATGAGTTGGTACAAATACAGTACAACAATCAATATATGGAAGTATACTTATTTCATAACTACCTATTTTTCTTGCAATATTCATTATTTCTAGTTTATCAAAACTTGCAAGAGGTCTTATTATTGGATAATTTGTTACATCATTTACTACTCTCATACTTGTTAGTGTTTGACTTGCTACCTGACCGATGCTTTCTCCATTAACTATTGCAGTTAAATTTCTTCTTTTAGCTACTCTTTCAGCAATTCTATACATTTGTCTTCTCATTAAGGTAATCATATAATCACCTTTCATATTTGTATAAATACTTTCTTGAATCTTAGTAAAAGGTACAACTAAAAGTTTACCAGTATTGCCATATCCTTTAAGAATCTTAGCAAGACTTATTACTTTTTCTCTTGCTTCTAAACTAGTATGAGGTAAACTTTCAAAATATATAAAATCTAACTTAACTCCTCTTTTCATTGTTTCGAATCCTGCAACAACTGAGTCAATTCCACCACTTAGCATAAGAAGTGCTTTTCCTAAAGTACCAACTGGATAACCACCTAGTGCTTTAATACCGTTTTTATAAATGTAAACTCCTTCACGTCTAATCTCTATATTAATAAGTACTTCTGGATTATGTACATCTACTTTTAAGCCTTTAACATTCTTTAGTAAGAATCCACCTACGTTTCTTGATAATTCCATACTATTAATTGGATAAGACTTATCACTTCTATTAGTCTCTACTTTAAATGTTTTATCTTCTTCTAATAAAGATGCAGATATTTCACATATATTTTCAAATTCTTTATTCTCTGTAAATATACATTTTACTACTTCGTGAATTCCAAATACATTAGTTAACCTATTAATAGCCTCATCTACTTCACTTACATATACAAACATTCTATAATAGTCCTTTTTAATAACTGGCTTTAAGTCACTTAATATATGAAGTATATTTTTTTCTAAAGTATTTATGAAGAAATTTCTATTATCTTTTTTAGTAGTTAATTCTGCATATTTTATCATTATTACTTCTGTCATATTTACTCCTTTAATAGTAGTTCATTATATGTTTTATGAAAAGCTACTATAAATTCTTCTATTTCTTTTTTAGTTGTTAAATGGCTTATACTTATTCTTATACTTGTTGTATTTATGCTTTTATCACTAGTTATATATTTTAGTATTGAACTAGGTTCATTACTCGAACAAGCTGTTGTAGTACTTATATAAACTCCATATTTTTCTATTGCTCTTACGAATGTTTCACTTTTTATTTTAATTAAACTTAAGTTAAATATTTGAGGCACACATAAGTTATTAGAATTTATATGTACAGGTAAATCTTTTAAACCGTTATAAACCATCTCATTAAGACTTTCTACTACTTTTATGTTTGCTGGTAAGTTTTCTGTAATAATTCTTACTGCCTTAGCAAAACTTACTATTAATGGAAGAGCTGGCGTTCCTCCTCTATAAGGGCAATTTTCTGTAAGACCATATATAAGTGGTTCAATTTCAAGATTATTTCTTTTATATAAAAGTCCTATTCCTTTAGGTGCATATATTTTATGGGAACTCATACTAGCTAAATCTACATCACTTAAATTAATATTAATTTTACCAAGTGCTTGTGTCATATCACTATGAAATATTACTTTAGGATTTTTTTTATTAATTATTTGTCTTATTGTTTTAAGAGGCGCTTTTAATCCTACTTCACTATTTACAGCACATACACTTACTAATATTGTATCTTCTCTTATTAGACTTTCTAATTCTTTTAAATCAATACTTCCATCACTCTTAAGTGATACATAACTTATTTCAAATCCCTTAGTACTTAAAAATTCCATTGTTTCAGTAACACTTTTATGTTCATAATGAGTTGTTATAATGTGTTTACCACGATTACTATATTTAAATGCTACACCTTTTATTGCAGTGCTATTGCTCTCACTACTCCCACTTGTATAAATAAGTTCATTAAATTTACATCCTAAACACTCAGCTATTTGCTTACTTGCCTTTAGCATTAATTCTTTACTCTTTACACCTAAATTATGTATTGAGTTAGCATTTCCTATATATTCAGTTGTTGTCTTTACGTATGAATCTAATACCTCAGGAAGTACTGGTGTTGTAGCACTATAGTCCAAATATATCATATTCCACCTACATTTCTTGAATAACAGTTAATATTACTGGTTTACTTTCAGTTAATTTATATAAGTAAGAACCAACATCATCTCTAATGTCATTTCTAATTTTAGAATAATCAGCATATTTTCCATTATGTGTATTATTTTTAATAATTTCTAAACTTTTCTTTTTAATTTCTTCTATTACATCTAAGTTATCTTTAGCAAATATAAATCCTCTTGATAATACTTCTGGTCCATTAATTATTTGTTTAGTCTTTTTATCAACCGTTGCACTTATTAATATTAATCCATTATTACCAAGCATTTCTCTATCTTTTAAAACTAGTTCTCCTACATCACTAGAGCTTTTACCATCTATTAAAATATCATCTACTTTAATATGTTCACCTTTATCCACAAATGTACCATCTTCTATATATACTACATCTCCATTTTCTTTAAGGAATATATTTTCATTTGGTATTCCAACTAAACTAGCTAGTTTAGCATTAGCAACCTGATAACGATATTCCCCTTTTATAGGCATATAATATTTAGGATTAAATATTTTAACCATTAGCATTAAATCTTGACTAGAAGCGTGAAGACGTACATTTTTATTTTTTGGTACATCAAATATATTAATCCCGTGAATAGCTATTTCATTTTTAATTTTTACACTTGTAAGTTCTTGTGCTTCATATGATGGATCAGCAAAACATATTGAATCATTTACTTCTAGTGACACATATTTATCATATCCATTTACTATTCTTGATAAATTATAGTATGGAGCTTCTCTATCATTACTCACTAGTATTACAGTATTTTTTTCTTTTAAATCTTTTAAGTCACCAATCATTCCATTTGGAACATCTAGGTATCCTTCACGAATTGCCATTTCTATAATAGTTTGTAAGTATTTACCCATTACTACTACTTTTCTATCAGTACCCTTTACTGCATCAAATATATTTTGTATAGTAAGTAAATGAAGTGGAAGTATACTAAATATTAATCTTCCTTCACTCTTTTCTACAGCATTTTTAAAGTACTTGTCAAGTTTATGATTAGGACTTGTAAATCCAGTCTTTTCACTAAATACACTTTCTTGCATTAATAAAAGTACCCCTTGTTTACCAATATAAGCAAGTTTACCTAAATCCATATCATAAGCACCTTTCATAGTTGAATCAATTACATAATCTCCCATATACACTATTGCACCATCTGGTGTGTTTATACTAAAACCTACACTTTCAGGAACACTATGACTCACACTAAAAGGAAATACACTAAATTCTTTAAAGTCTATCTTTCTATGAGGTTTTATAATATGTAAGTTTCTAATACTTATCTCAGCTTCTTTTGCTTCTATTTCAAGTATTTTAGATGTATAATTTGTTGCAAATATATGAATCTCTGGTATTTGTTTTAAAAGGTCAGTAACTGCTCCCATATTTTCATAATGTGCGTGACTTATAAACAAACCTACTATTCTTTTTTTATTTTGAAGTAAATACTCGAAATCAGGTATAACATAGTCTACTCCAAGCATCTTTTCACTTGCATATTTAAGTCCTGCATCAAATAATAATATTCTATTATTGATTTCTATTACATATAAATTTTTACCATTTTCATTTAATCCCCCAAGACTAAATACTCTTATTTTATTCATAAGTTATCACTCCTTTTCATAATATATAAATTAAAATAATAGTTCAAATGACTACATAAATATACCACAAATTAGTGTTTTAGTCAATTGTTAGTGTAACCAAAAAGAGCAAAATTAACTTTGCTCCCTATTTTTTATACAAGTAAATTCTATATTATATTTTTTAAAGATTAATACTTTTTTAACACTTATATCAGCTGCACATATTTTATCATCTAGTTTTATTTCTTTTAAGTATCCTTTACTTTCTAACTCTTCACTAG
>CAKOHL010000002.1 GCA_934085635.1 uncultured Bacilli bacterium
ATAATTGGTATGCAAATAATATGACATCATATACAAAATACCTAAGTACAACAGCAGTATATTGTAATGATAGAGAAGTAGGAAGTGGAACATATTCAGCAACAGAATCAGAATTCTACTATGCAGCATATACAAAACTAAAAACAAATAAAACACCAACATATGATTGTACAAATGATAATGATAAATTCACAGTAGATGCAAGTACTGGTAATGGAAAACTAACATATCCAATAGCCTTAATGACAGCAGATGAAATAGCATATGCAGGAGGAGTATATGATAAATACGCACCAATGTGGTATTATACAAATAGCAAATATAATAGCATAACAGGTACAGAATGGTGGTGGTCTTTGTCGCCTGGCAAATGTGATGGCAACAATACTAACTCGTGGGTTGTGGATGGTTCGGATTTTCCTGGTTATTTGAGTGGCAATTATATCAATAATTCTTATGCTGCCCGTCCAGTTACTTCGCTAAAATCTTGCGTAGTATGGAAAAGTGGAGACGGCTCAGCAAATAATCCTTATGAAATAGAAATGAATGGGGGATGCTAATCTAAAACAAACAAAAACATTTAGAATTCAAATTTCTAAATGTTTTTCTATTTTATTAATAATACCATAAAGTACAATTGATATAATAAGCAGTATAACTATTCCGCTCATAACTAAGGTCAAATTAAATACCTGAGACCCATAAAGAATTAAATACCCTATACCAGCCTTACTCGTAAGAAACTCGCCCATAATAACACCTATTAAGCAAAGTCCTACACTAATTTTAGAACTATTTATAATAATCTTATAATTACTAGGCACCACTGCATATCTAAGAATATCCACTTCACTAGCGCCTAAACTCTTCAAAAGTTTAATCCTGTTTTGATTAGTACTCTTAAAGCCTATACTTATAGACTGAATTCCAACAATAACACTAATAAGAACTGCCATTAAAACAATACTCTTTTGATTAGCCCCAACCCAAATAATTATAATCGGACCAAGTGCTACCTTAGGTAAACTATTAAAAGCAGTCAAATATGGATCAATTATCTTATCAAAAGTCTTACTCTCATAAATCAGTGTACTAACCATTAAACTAATAACGAGCGTTATAAAGAAAGCCAGAAGAGTTTCCTTTAAAGTAACAAATATATGATTTACTAAGTTTCCATTAATAAATAGAGAACTAATAGACCTAACAATCTTACTGGGAGAACTAGTTATAAAAGAATTAATAATCTCATACTTAGCAAGAAGTTCCCAAACAAGAAGCAAACCAATCAATATAAATATCTGAGTAAACCTAATAAAAATCTTATTTCTCTTAATTTTCTTTAAATAATTCTTTTGTTTATCACTTACTTTCATCTATATCACTCCACAACTTTTCATAGTAAAGATTAAACAAAGGACTCTTTCTTTTATCAAGTGGTTCCATATTTTCCACTTCATACTTCATATCATAAATATTCTTTATGTGAGTGGGTCTTTTGGTCATAACAATTACTCTAGAAGAAATACTAGCAGCCTCTCCAATGTCGTGAGTAACCATGATAGCAGTAATACCTTCTTCCTTCAATATATGATAAACATCATTACTAACATTAAGCCTTGTCTGATAATCCAAAGCAGAAAATGGTTCATCAAGAAGTACTAACTTAGGCTTAGTAGCAATTGTCCTAATAAGAGCCACCCTTTGCCTCATCCCACCACTCAAACTACTAACTTTCTTATTTTGAAATTCTTCAAGTCCATACTTTTTAAGTAAATATTTAACATAACCTACATTTTCACTTGATAATTTCTTTTGAACTTTAAGCCCAAGACAAGCATTATCAAGTACACTAAGCCAAGGAAATAAAGCATCATCTTGAAGCATATAACTAGTAGTAATACCACTTCTTAAATTAACAGACCCAGTATAATCCTTATCAAGTCCACCAATTATATTAAGAATAGTACTCTTACCACATCCACTAGTACCTATAATAGAAATAAACTCATTCTCAAATACATCAAAACTAACATCATGGATTACATCTATTTCTCCATTCAAACTATTATAACTCTTACATAAATGTCTAACTTCTAAAACATTATTCATTATAAACTATAGAATTAAAATCTACTCTTTCTTCTAAAACATTATTATATTCCATTAAATCTACCAGATTGTTATAAGCATATTCTTCTATCTTAGTACTTTCCCACCAAGAGTCAGCACTTTTATATCTATCCACAACTTTAACTAAATCATCAAACTTAGTATCAGCAAATTCACTCTTAATAACCTCTGCTATTTCTTTAGAACTCTTTTTACTAACAAAATCTAATCCCTTTTGAATAGCATTTCTGAATTTAATAATATCACTCTTATTACTATCTAAATAACTCTTCTTTGTATGAAAAACAGTATAAGGTACTTCTCCACTTAAAAGTCCAATACTTGAAAGTACACATCCGTAACCTTCTTTCTCAATTAACAAAGCATTAGGTTCTCTTAAAGCAAGAATAAGAAGTCACTAATATTGATCAAAACAAATTTCCATATAAAAGACTGTTTAAGTTGAGAAAAACCCAATTTTTTTGGTATAATTATATCGACAAGTGCTTAACGAGGAGATGATATATTGAAAAATAATATGCTTATATATGTATCAAAGGATGGCAATGTGAAAGTTGATGTCAATGTACAAAATGAAGACATATGGATGAGTCAAGAAGTAATGGCTAATCTCTATGGTACAACTAAAAATAATATTTCAACACATTTAAAAAATATATTTGATGAAAATGAATTACAAAAAGATTCAGTTGTTAAGAAATTCTTAACAACTGCCAGTGATGGCAAAAATTATAATATTTTGCATTACAATTTAGATGCAATAATTGCTGTTGGTTACAGAATTAACTCTAAGAAAGCAACTGAATTTAGAATATGGGCAACTAAAGTTTTAAAAGAATATATGATTAAGGGCTTTGCCTTAAATGATGAAAGATTAAAAAATAATGGTGAAAATCCATATTTCGAAGAATTACTAGCTAGAATTCGTGACATTAGATCTAGTGAAAAAATATTTTGGAGAAAAGTATTAGATATTTATGCTACTAGTATTGATTATAATCCTAAAGACAAATTGTCAATTGACTTTTTTAAAACAGTTCAAAATAAAATGCACTACGCTACGCACGGAAATACAGCCGCTGAAGTAATATTCAATAGAGTTAATTCAAAAAAAGAAAATATAGGACTAACTAATTTTAAAGGAGAATATCCTACTAAAAATGAAACTGAAATAGCTAAAAACTATTTAACGGAAGAAGAATTAAATATATTAAATAGAATAGTATCCGCTTATTTAGACATTGCTGAAATTAATGCTTTAAATAGACATCCAATGAAAATGCAAGACTGGATAGATGAATTAGACACCTTTTTAAAAATGACAAGAAAAGACATACTAAAAGGAAGTGGTAAAATATCACATAAACAAGCCTTAAAAAAAGCACACGAAGAATATGACAAATATATGCAAACACACTTAACTACTGCTGAAAAGGATTATCTTGATAGTTTAAACAAAAAAATAAGTGATATCGATATATAAAATTAAATTTAACAGAAACTATATAAAAACTAGTTTCTTTTTTATAAAGTATTATTCTATATTATTTCTCATATTTTTAAATATGGGGGAGTAATGATTATGAATAACAATTATGTATCAATAAACAAAGCAATAAAAAATAAGAATAAAGAAATGATCTTAGAAGTAGCCTTAACGTTAAACAAAGAACTATTTAATGAAAATAAAATTTCATACAAAATGTTCAAATATACCGAAAATAATATTTTAAAAGAATTGAAAAGTTGTAATGTAAATAGTACTTAATGAATTTCTAAAATTATATTATGAGAGGGGAAAAATGGATTTATATAATGTTCGAAAACAATTAAATATGGGAATGCCACTTACAAGTATAAAACTCAGGGTAACAGATTATGCAAGAGTATCAACAGATCATTTAAAACAAAAGAGATCTCTTCAAAATCAAGTGGAACATTTTGAAAAATATATAAAAGATAATCCAAACTGGACTTATGTTAATGGTTATGTGGATGATGGAATAACCGGTACAAGTGATATAAAAAGAGATAATTTTATGAAAATGATTGAAGATGCTAGAAATGGTAAATTTGATTTAATAGTTACCAAAGAAATATCTAGATTTTCAAGAAACACTCTTGATAGTATTAAGTATACTAGAGAACTTTTGTCTTATGGAGTAGCTGTACTATTCGTAAATGATAATATCAACACAGCTATGCCTGATTCTGAACTCAGACTAACTATAATGGCATCTATGGCTCAAGATGAAATAAGACGCTTATCAGAACGTGTTAAATTTGGTATGAATCGTGCGATAGAACGTGGAGAAATACTTGGTAATAACTTACTATATGGTTACAAAAAGGATAAGGATAGTAAAGTATTAAACATCGTAGAAACAGAGGCAAAAATTGTTAGAAGAATTTATGAACTTTACGCGGTTGAAGAACTCTCACTTTCTAAAATTACTAAAACTTTAAATAATGAAGGACTAAAAACTTGTCAAGGTAAAAATTGGTGTATATCTACAATATCTCGAATGATAGAAAATCCTAAATATAAGGGATATTATTGTGCTAAAAAATCTGAAATACTAGATTATATGACAAAAAAAATAAAATACTTTAAAAAAGATGATTGGATTACCTACGAAGATACAACAAGAATTCCACCTATAATTGATGAAAATTTATGGGAAAGAGCTAATACTCGATTATTACAAAGAAAAAAATCGTTTAAAGGGCGAAAAGAAAATAAAAACATTTATAAAAATAGATACATATATAGTGCTAAAATATTTTGTGCTGAGCACAATACGGTTTTCTACAGGAGAGAATTCAGAAAAACCAAAAAAGATATTACTTGGGTATGTTCAGAGTATTTAAAAAGTGGTAAAACCATTTGTGATTCACCTAATATAAGAGAGTCAGAACTAGATGCTATTTTTAAAGATATAATTTCTAAATTACAATTAGATTTTAATGAAATAATCGATACCCTTATAAACTCTTATAAACATTTAGAAATAGTTACTAGTATAGATGAAGAAATTTTATTACGTGAAAAAGAAATAAATAATATTCATATCAAAAAAGATAAATTATTAGAACTTAGTATACAAAATAATTTATCTAATGAAGAATTTTATGAAAGAAATAATTCGTTTAATGAAAAAATTAAAGTACTTGAAGATGAAATAAGTAAACTAAAAAATCAAAAAATCAATTTCAAAAACGTAGCAGACGAAATTGAAGAATTAACTAAAATATTAAAACAAAAAGTAAGTTCCAAATCAACTATAAATAAATTAATTAGCTACTTAGTAGAACGTATTATAGTATCCAAAATAGATAATAACAAAAATAATATGGAATTAAAAATATTTTTATCTTATAAAGGAAATGCAGAAACAAATTTGAAACCTATATTAAAAGATAATTATGAATTTAAAAGAGGTTATGACACAAATGGAACTAAAAGGTATAATGTAAATTATCAAGTGAATTGTTATTTCTGTCTTTAAAAGACATTTATTTTATCACCTAGTGACTTCGTTCTTAAGCATTAGGTTCAAAAAGATTAACAAAGTCACCTTGCTTACCAATATAAGCACCACTTAAACTAGCAAAATCAACACTAGTATCAACATTAACATCTTTAATATCTACACCATTTTTATGTAGTGCATAAAGAAACACCATTGCGGGCATCCCACCTTTTCTCCCAGCAAGCACCTTTTTACCATATAAAGACTTTATATCAAAATTATCTTTTAACTTACAATCACCAACAAGAAATTGACCATCTCTCTTAGTTAAACTTGAAAAATTAACTAAATAATCCTTTGCACTATTGTTCTTAACATAAATAGTAGCCTCAAGTCCGGAAAGACCTATCTCAGTATCACCACTTAAAACACTACTTGCGACCTTATCTGCACCACTAGTTAAAATAACTTCAACATCAAGTCCCTCTTCTTCAAAATACCCATTATGCAAACTTACATAAAATGGAGCATAAAACACACTATGTGTAACCTCTGCAACTCTAATCTTCTTTAAGTCACTATCTGTATCCTTGAAACTATAATAAACTCCAACAAACCCCAATATAGCAAACAAAAAAATACCTAATATGTAATAATAAACTTTCTTCATATTACCTCACTTTCTGTATTAGTATATGGGTAAAATAATTAATGTGTTACATAATAATGTAAAACTAACTATTCAAAATATTGATATTTACAATAAAAATAATATATAATTAATATGGAGGCTGGTAATGAAATATTTCTGTTATCATTTAGCAAGACCTTTTATAAAGATATTTATGAAAGTATTCTATAGAATTAAAGTAGAAAATGAAAACGTCCTTAAAAACGAAGCTTTTCTCCTAGCGGGTAATCACACATCAGTACTAGACCCATTACTAATAATATCATCTACGAAAAAACACATAAACTTCTTTGCAAAAAAAGAAATATTTAAGCCTATAATAAAATATCTATTTAAAAATGCAGGAGTAATTAGTGTAGACAGAAAAAGCAAAAATAAAGAAGCAATGGAAGAAGGAAAGAAGAGACTTTTAAATAATGAATTAGTACTAATATTTCCAGAAGGAACAACAAATAAAACTCGTGAGTTATTACCTTTTAAATATGGAGCAGTAAGTTTAGCAAGCAAAACTAATTCAAAAATATTACCATTTGTAATAAAAGGAAAATATAAATTATTTAGAAAAAGTATTAAACTAATATATTTAAATCCATATTACTTAGAATCAGATGACTTAACAAAAGAAAATGAAAAATTAAAAAAAATAATTGAAAAGGAGTTAAACAATGAATAATTTTTGGTATAAATTTTTAAGACCAATATTAAGTCCAATATATAAATTTTATTATAATCCAAAAATAGAAGGAAAACAAAACATACCTGAAGAAGGACCTATAATAATCGCAGGTAATCATAAACATATAATGGATCAGTGTAATATAATTATATCAACCAAAAGAGTTATTACCTATATGGCTAAAAAAGAATACTTTGATAATCCACTAACTAAAGTATTCTTTAAAATGGTAAAATGTATACCTGTTGATAGAAGTAAAAAAGATGAAAATGCAAAATCAAAAGCATTAGATGTTTTAAAAAATGGTGGTGCAATAGGAATATTTCCAGAAGGAACTAGAAACAAAACAAAAGAAAAACTTCTTGCGTTCAAATATGGTACTGTATCAATGGCAAAAAAAACGAACTCTTTAATAGTACCTTTCGGTATAAGCGGAGACTACAAATTTAGAAGTAAAAACCTAAAAATTAAAATAGGAAAACCAATTGATGTATCTAAATTAACTATAGAAGAAGCAAATCAAAAACTTTATGATGAAATATCAAATCTAATTGATTAAATAAAGAAAGGTAGATTAAAATAAATCTATCACATTTATATATAAAAAAACATGAAGATCCCGATTTATTCTTCTTGCAAAAACCTCATACTTTGTTGTACAATGGATATACAAGGTAGAAAACCTAATACGCTAGTTCAGGAGGTAATCAAAATGGTATTTTCAGGCATAACTTTTCTATATTACTTTTTACCAATAATGCTATTAGTTTATTTTATATGTCCTAAAAAATATAGAAACATAATATTACTAATAGGCAGTCTAATCTTTTATTTTTATGGAGAAACAAAATATTTCTTACTACTAGTTTTTTCTTCAATATTTAACTATCTTGTAGGTAAAAAAATAGAAAGCAGCAAACATAAAAAAATATTTTTAGCACTAGGTTTAATTGTTAATTTTGGTTTGCTATTTTACTTTAAATATTTTGACTTCTTTATAGAGAATATAAATGCTTTAATAGGTACACAAATAAGTCTTTTAAACATAGTAATACCTATAGGAATAAGTTTCTTTACATTTAAAAATGCAAGTTACTTAATAGATATATATAATTGTAAAATAAAAGCATCAAATAGTCTTATTAATTATAGCTTATACTTATGCATATTCCAAACTATCGTGCAAGGTCCAATAGTAAGATACAAAGATGTAGAAAAAGAACTTAGTAGCAGAAAAGAATCATTTAGTCTATTCTCCAAAGGAGTAAGTAGATTTATACTTGGATTATCTAAAAAAGTATTAATAGCAAATGTTTTAGGAGAGTTAACAACTAGTTTAGCTGGTATGGCTAGCAAAAGTATAATTTCATACTGGTTAAAAGCAAGTACTGACATACTAAGATTATACATAGACTTCTCTGGCTACAGTGATATGGCAATAGGTTTAGGCCTTATGTTTGGATTCAAGTACCTAGAAAACTTTGACTATCCATTTATGTCAAAAACAATGACAGAATTCTGGCGCAGGTGGCACATAAGCTTATCAAGTTGGTTCAAAGACTACATATATATTCCACTAGGAGGTAGTAAAGTATCTCCAAAAAGAAGAATAATCAACATACTAATAGTGTGGTTTTTAACAGGATTATGGCACGGATCAAGCTGGAATTTCATATTATGGGGACTATACTTTGGAATAATACTAATAATAGAAAAGAAATTCTTCTATAAATATCTAAACGAACACAAAGTAATAGGTAGACTAATAACTGACATATTAGTAATGATAGGATTCATATTCTTCTATCAAACAACAATGCCAGAAATAACAATATTCTTTAAATCAATGTTTGGATTTAAAGGCTTACCACTATTAACAAACGAAACAATATACTACATAAAAAACTATCTTATAGTGTTCATCCTTGGAGTAATAATAAGCACACCACTACTTAAAAACATAATAGCAAAATTAAAAGAAAACAAAAAAGTAAATATAATTATAAACGTACTAGAAGTAATAATGTACATTGCATTACTAATAATTAGCACAGCTTTTATAATAGATGAATCTTTTAGTCCATTCTTATACTTTAGATTCTAGGAAAGGAGAAAAAATGAAAGACAAAATAATAACAATAACATTCGTAAGTTTTCTATCTATATTCCTAATAATAAACATATTTACAAAAGACAAAGAAGTATCTAGAGAAGAAAGAAGAACCCTTGCCTCATCTCCAAAACTAGAAATAAAAGAAATGATAAAAGGTGATAATTCATATTTTAATGAACTAAATACATACTTTCTAGATCAGTTTTCCTATAGAAGTACATTTAGAAAAATAAAAGGAACCATTGCCACTAGACTTTTACAAAAAAAAGAAAACAATGGAGTATTTGAAACTGAAGGACACTTAGTAAAAGTAGACTCTAAAATAAACTATTCTTCACTAGATAACATAACATCAAAAATAAATTATATAAATGAAAAATATCTAGATGAAACAAACAAAAAATACTTTGCCTTCATTCCAGATAAAAACTTTTACATAAAGAACAAAACATTGCCTAAACTAGACTATAATGAACTAGAAACAAAACTAAAAAGCGAATTAAACTATTTAAAATGGATAGACTTAAAAGAGGAATTGTCTCTAAGTAACTACTATAGTACAGATATACATTGGAAACAAGAAACTTTAAGCAAAGTAGTTAACAGACTAGAAAAGGAAATGAACTTAAAAATCACAAAAATGCCTGAAGAAAAAAGTTCATACTACCCATTCTATGGTGCACTTTACAGCAGCACAGCGTCAAACGTTGAAAAAGATACGATATATTACTTAAAAAATGATATAATAAATAATGTATTAGTGTATAACTATGAAAAGAATAAATATGAAAAAGTATATAACGAAGAAAATCTAAAACACATAGATAGTTATGATATATATTTATCAGGAGCAACAGCTTTACTAACAATAGAAAACAAAGCAGCACCAATTCAAAAGGAACTTATAATGTTCAGAGATTCATTCTCTAGTAGCCTAGTTCCATTATTAATAGAAAACTATAGTAGAATAACTCTAATTGATTTAAGATACATAAGTAGTAAATACTTAGAAAAAGTTGATATTAATTTCAAAAATGCTGATGTACTTTTCATATATAGTATGCCAATAATTAATAATAGTTTTTCACTAAAATAAAGGAGGACAAAATGAAAAAAATAACAAAAATATTACTTTTAACAGCACTATCATTTATGCTAATTGGATGCACTACAAAAGGAAAAAACATAGATGGAAACCTTAGCAATATAATGAATGAGATATACAAAGGAATGCCAGAAGGAGAATTACCAGAACTAGAACAGACTAAAGTAACAAAAAAAAATGAAGAATATTACTTAGGAAAAATAACTTTCTCATATAAAGAAGCTTTAGCAAGCGAGCCGTTAATGTCTTCAATCGCCCATTCAGTAGTGCTCGTAAGATTAAACAGTAGTAAAGATGCAGAAAAAGCTAAAAAAGAAATAAAAGAAAAAGTTGATCCTGCAAAATGGGTATGTGTAAACGTAGAAGATAAAAACGTATTAGTTGAAAGCAAAGGAGATTTAGTACTTCTAGTAATGGATAATGAATACTCACAAAAAATAATGGATAAATTCTTATCACTAGGAGAATCCAAGTAAAATATCTTGTAAAAAGCAATTTAGTTAGTTGCTTTTTTTATTTACTTAGACTATACTATTATTAAGGGTAAGTAGTTATGAAAAAAAGAAGAAGAAAGAAAAGAAAACTTATAGTTAAGAATTTAATAAAGTTAATAGTATTATTCTTAATACTAGTATTTTTGATTGTCCTAACAATAAGTAAAATATATAGAAGTAGAAGTTTTAAAGTAAACTTTAACTCTGATGGTGGAAGTGCTGTTAAAAAAGAAGTAGTAAAATATGGAGAAAAAGCATATACTCCACAAGATCCAAATAAAGAAGGATACGAATTTAATGGTTGGTACATTAACGATAAATTATATGACTTTGATTCAAAAGTAAAAAAAGATATAACCTTAACAGCTAAATGGGATGAAATTCAAAAAGATAATCCAGTCAATCCAGACGAAAATAATAACACAAATCCGGCCCCACCAAACGAAAATAATAATACAAATACTGAAGAAAAAGACCCATATCCATATGACCATTTAAGTACAGATGATGCTAAAAGAATATTTAGTGAGAAAAAAGCGCTTGTAGTTTCTGACTCAATGGGAGAAGGACTAAGTGCATATAAAGTTTTAAACGAAGAAAATGTTATCTGGCATCGTGGTAGAAGAGTAGATAATATGGACATAGATATAGATAAAATATTAGAATTTAATCCATCATACATCTTTATGAGTTATGGAGCAAACGACATAAAATGGTGGGGAGGAAATGCAGAAAAATTTATAAATGCTTACAAAACACAAATAGAAAACCTACAAAGTAAACTACCAAATACCAAAATAATAATCAACTCAGTTTTACCAGTAGGAGAAAAAGCTATAGAAAAAGATGCATCATTTACTCATCAAGAAGAATTTAACACAGCATTAAAAGCCTTAGCGAAAGAAATGAACCTAGACTTTATAGAAAATGGATTCATAGTATACACTGATGAAAAACCATTCTCATCAGATGGAGTACATCCAAAAAGTTTCTTCTTCTTTGCTTGGGGTAAACATATGGCAAGTTATTTAGAAAAAAACTAATGCACACTTAAAAGTGCATTTTTTAATTTGTAAAAAAATAAAGAAAAACATAAACTTATTGCCAAAAACTACCTATTTAATGATATAATATATAATGAGATAATATAGTAGGAGGCATTAATGAAAAAACACATACTAATAATTTTAACAATAATAATTAATATTTTGACAATAACTAAGCTTAATGCCTTAGCGGGCTATACAACTGGCACATATGTCAAAGTAAGAAGTGAAGCAAGTGTTAATGGTGCAGAACTAGCAGAAATAGCAAATAGAAACACAGTCCTTAATTTAATTAGTGATGAACTTTATAATGTAGGAGACACAAATTGCTCAGTAGGTTGGTATAAAATAAATTATAATGATAAAGAAGGATATATATGTGGAAAATATGTATCAATCGGAGAATTACCTAGCATAGATGATGGGCCAGGATTCAATGAAGAAACATATGAAGCAAGAATAAATGGAGTAAACATATATGTAAGAAAATCAGCAAGTTCTTCTTCACAAGTGTTAGATACACTTTTGCCAGGAACGAACTTAAAAATAGTAGGAAATAAAGTAAGTGGAACAGGATGTACAGAAGGGTACTATAAAGTAAACTATTACAAAAATCAAACTGGTTATGTGTGCTCAAAATTTGTAGTAACAAAGGGTGAAATAACAAGTAAAGACGAATCGTATGAACAAACACTAAAATCTCTTGGATTCCCTGATTCATACATTCCATATCTAGTAAAACTACACCAGGACCACCCAACTTGGACATTCAAACCAATACTAACGAATCTTTACTGGTCGGAAGTATTAGATGGATTCAAAGGCAAAACTGCACTTCTAAACTACAAAATAGAAGCATATCTAGAAAACTTAAATGACAACATCGACGGGGCAGGTTGGTATCCAGCAAAATCCTCAGTCGTAGCATTCTACTTAGACCCAAGAAACTTTCTAACAGAAAAATTTGTATTTATGTTTGAAAGTTTAAGATATGATTACACAAGTTCAACTAAAGACTCACTAAATATGGAAAATGAAATAACAAAGAAATACTTATCAACAATGTCATCAGTTTTATCAAGTTCATTTTTAAACACTGATGAATACAAAAAATACTATGTAGAAGCTGGATTTAATTTTGACATTAATCCAGTACATCTGGTGACACGTTCAAAAGGAGAAGGTGCAGCAAATGAAAACTACGTAGCAGTATCCGGGAATAACCCTGATTTGTACTGTAATTCAGTAACTGGGGAATGCTTCAATATAAATAATTTTTACAATTTCTACAACATAGGTGCATATAAACAAAATGGATTATCTAACCCAGTAAAAAACGGCCTTCTATATGCATGCGGACCTGCATGTGGATACGGAACTTCATATGGTAGACCTTGGGACACAAGAGAAAAAGCAATAAAAGGTGGGGCTGAATTCATATCCAACAGATACATAGGAAAAGGACAGTTTACTAGATACTTACAAAGATATAACGTTAACCCGTTCGGACAAAATGCACTATACACAAACGCATATCAAACTAACGTAATCGCAGCTTGTTCAGACTCAGCAGATGCATACACTTCATATAAAGAAATGAATTTATTAGAAGAACCATACTTATTTGAAATACCAGTATTTTTAAATATGCCAGACGTAGTAAGTCTTCCAAATATAGCAAGCACAGTAAACACTATAGAAAGCATAACAATAAATGGTAAAAAAATAACATCATTTGATAAAGACATATTAGAATTCACAGTTTATGTAAACGTAAACGACAAAGAATACGACATCGCAACAGTTCTTACTGATAATACAAGTAAAATTGAAGGTACTGGAAAAATATCTTTTGAAGAACAATCAAAAACTCAAGAATTAAAAGTAACAGCAGAAAACGGTGATGTAAGAATATACAAAATGACTATGGTAAAAGTAAATGACACCACAACTGTTGAAGAAATAATAAGCAACTTATCAGTAAAAGTAACTGGTAACATAATGCACGGAATAAGTCCTGGAACTCTTGGAAGCACTCTTGTAACAAGCATAAACAAATTTAGCCCAGGCACAACAGTTGTTTTAAACGAAATGGATGGAAATGCAGCTTCAATATCTGGAATCTTAAAAACAGGACAAACAATCAAACTAACAACACCATCTGGAGAAACAAAATCATTTGTGGTATCTGTAATAGGCGACACAAGTGGAGATGGAGAAGTAACAATCTTAGACTTATTAAGAGTACAAAAACACCTTCTAGGTTCATCAAAACTAACAGATTATAACTTAGTTGCAGGAGACACAAATGCTGATGGAGAAGTAACAATACTAGACCTACTAAGAATTCAAAAATACATACTAAAAACAATAAATCTATAGGAGGAAAAAATGAATAAAAAAATAAAAATAATACTAATGCTCTTGCTAACACTAACTATGTCACTAGGACTAATAAAAGAACTAAACGCAGCAAACGCAAACATAAAAGTAACGACAAATAAATCATATCTAGTCGTGGGAGGAGAAATAACTGTAACAACAAGAATCTCTTCTGCCGAAGCATTAGGCTCTTGGGAGTACACATTATCATATGACTCAAGTAAACTAAAACTAATAAGTGGAACAACAAACGTAGTAGACTATGCTTCTAACTCATCTACTAAATCAAGAAGTTACACATACAAATTTAAAGTAATAGCAAAAGGAACAAGTACAGTATCAATAAAAGGATACAATGGATATGCATTTGACGAATCAAAACTAAGCATATCAGCTGGAAGTGTAAAAATAACAGCAATAACACAAGCAGAACTTGAAGCAAGCTACAGCAAAAACAACAACCTAAGCTCACTAGGAGTAGAAGGCTATGAACTAAGTACTCCATTTGACAAAAACACTCTAGAATACACTGTAAGCGTGCCATCAGATGTAGAAAAAATAACAATAAACGCAGCTGTAGAAGACAAAACAGCAAGTCTAATAGGAACTGGAGAATTTGAAGTATCAGAAGGAGAAAACAAATTTGAAATCAAAGTAACAGCGCAAAATGGTGGATTAAAAACATACACACTAAAAATAAATGTTGAAGATAAAAACCCTATAGAAGTAGTAATAGATAACGAAAAATACACAGTAGTAAAAAGAGTAAAAAGTCTTGAAATCCCAAGAACATACGAAGAAACAACTGAAAACATAAACGGAATAGACGTACCAGCATTTAAAAGTACAATAACTAACTTCACTTTAATTGGTTTAAAAAATATAAGTGGAGAAGTGAGCTTATACCTATATGATAATGGTGTATACACAAAATACACTGAAATAAATACAGGTGGAATCGTAATATTCCCTAAAGAAACAAAAAACATACCAAAGGACTACACAAAAACAGAAATAGAAATAAATGGTATAAAAGTAACTGCATACAAATACAAAAAACAAACAAACTTCTATCTAATATATGGAGTTAACATTGAAACAGGAAAAGAAGGATTATATGAATATGATATAGAAAATTCTAGCATAATAAAATATAACTCTGAAATAATAGATGAATTAAACAAAAGAATAGACAACTACTTCCTAATCATAGCAGTTTTAGGAGTAGAAAGCCTAGTATTATTAACAGTACTATTAATAACAAATGTAAAAAGAAAAAGTAAAAAAAGAAACAAAAAACAAATCAAAAACATAACTGAACAAGAAGAAAAAGAAAAAGAAACTGAAAATGAAGACAAAACAAAAAAATCCCTTGAAGATAAAGCATAAAGGAGTTATAATTTACTAAGTCTAAGGAGAAAAGAATTATGAAAAAAATAACAATATATAAAATATTAAGCGGTATACTAATTTCCCTTTTGGTTATATCAATGGGATTTATGCTTTACACTTTATCACTATTATCAGGAATAGAAACATTCTATAGAATAATGTTCTCAATCCTTTTAATACTATTTCTAATAGTACTAACATACTCACTATTAGATAGTGTAAAAAATAACAAAAAGAAAAAAATGATTATAAGTTCAATACTAACTATCTTACTAAGCATAATATTAGGAGTAGTATCATTCTACATCTACCGTGCTTATGTAGGGCTAGATAATCTAAACAAGAGTGAAATAACATACACAACTAAACTTATATCATATGAAAAACTAAACGTAAACGAAATAAAAGATAAAAAAATAGGTATACTTTCAAACGAAGAAGATATAACAGGATACATATTACCAAATGAAATTATTGATAAATTAAATCTATCAAAAAATAATGAAATAATAAAATATGGAGACACTATTACCCTAATGAGTGCTTTCATAAATAATGAAGTAGACTTAATATTTATAAGTGATAACTATAGAAATATGTTTAATAACATTGAAGAATATGATAGCTCAAAAGAAATATTTGAAATAACATCATTAAAAAAAGTATATAAGAAAAAACAAGTAGAAAACACAGCAATAGATAAAACAAAAGTAACTAAACCATTCACAATGCTACTACTTGGTATAGATAGTGAACAAGATGACATTAGAAAAAGTAGTTCATTTAATGGAGACACAATAATGATGGTCACATTTGACCCAGAAACACTAAGTACAACAATGTTCAGTATTCCTAGAGACACATACGTAAAAATGGCTTGTGGTGGAAGAATAACAAAAATAAATCACGCATCTTGGGGTGGAACAAGTTGTATGGTAAAAACAGTAGAAAACTTAACTGGAATAAAAATAGACTACTATGCAAAAATAAACTTTAAAGGTGTAGTAGACTTAGTTAATATACTAGATGGAATAAATGTAGACGTACCGGTAAAATTCTGTGAACAAAACTCAGATCGTCAGTGGGGCGACAAAACGATCTGCCTTGAACCAGGAATGCAAAAATTAGATGGAGAACAAGCATTAGCCTTAGCTAGACACAGAAAAACACTTCCACTAGGAGACTTCCAAAGAGGACAAAATCAGCAATTAGTAGTAGAAGGAATGATAGGTAGTCTTAAAAACGTAAAAAGTGTAGAAGACTTCTATAAAATACTTGATACAATTGGTAAAAATATGGATACAAATATGACTACAGAAGAAATGTTATCATTCTATAATATAGGTAAAAACCTACTACTAAAAAGTGGAGATGTTAACCTTAACATAACAAAAACATTCCTAACTGGATATGACCAATATATTACTGTTGGTAACTCAAAAAGCTATACATTCCAATACTATAAACAAAGCTTAGCTGAAATAGTAAAAGCAATGAAAATAAATCTAGGTTTACTAAAAAAAGAAGAAATAAAAACATTTAACTTTGACTTAAACACACCATATGAAAAGAAAATAATCGGTAAAACATACTATAGTGATGAACAAAGAGTATCACTAATGCCTAACCTAAGCTCTTACACACTAGATGAAGCAAAAGCCTGGGCATCAAGAAATGGATTTACCCTAACAGTCAAAGAAGCACTAGTAGAAAGCGAAACATACACTGATGGGCAAATAATAAACCAAAGCTTAAAAGAAGGCTCACTATTAGAAGGTGCAGATAAAAACATAACAATAACTATTGCAAAAATAAGCAATATTGATAATTAGAATAGTAAAAACTATTCTTTTTATTTTAAATGTTGTATAATTAAATAGGTGACTAAAAATGAAAATATGTATAATTGGATCAGGAGCATATGGTATATCATTAGCTTCTAGATTAATAAAAAACAACCACGAAGTAGTATGCTACTCAAACAACAAAGAAGAAGTTAATATACTAACAAAAGAAAGAAAATCAGACAAACTAAAAGGTTATAAAGTACCAAAAGAAATAAACTTTACAACAAACATCAAAAGTGCAATAAAAGGAAGCGTGCTTGTAATATTTGCTCTTCCCGCAGTCGCACTAGACGAAGTAACTAAAAAAAGTAGTAAATACATAACAGAAAATATGCACATAGTAATAGCAACAAAAGGAATAGAAAACAACACCTGTGCTTTTCTAAATGAAATAGTAGAAAGAAATATAAACACAAATAAAATAGCAATAATAAGTGGCCCAACATTTGCAGTAGACATTAAAACAGATACCCCAATTGGACTTACACTTGCAACAACTAACATAGACACAAAAGAAGTAGTAAAAAATTTGTTAGAAAGCAAAATAACTAAAATAAGAACAACACAAGACCTAGTAGGAGTAGAAATATGTGGTGCAATAAAAAATGTAATGGCAATCGCATCAGGTATGCTAGGTGGAATGAATGCACTAGACTCAACAAAAGCTTTATTTTTAACTGAAGCATTAAACGACATAAAAGAATTAATAGATGCTCTAGGTGGCAACAAAAAAACAATACTATCATATGCAGGATTCGGAGACATACTAATGACTTGCACAAGCACAAACAGTAGAAACTACACATATGGCAAACTAATCGGAGAAGGAAAATTAAAAGAGGCTGAAGAATATGCGAAAACAACAACAGTAGAAGGACTATACACCCTAAGAAGTGTAAAAGAACTAATAAAAAAAGAAAATGTTAAAATGCCAATAATAGACTTAATAAGTGACATCATATGTGGAAACCAAGACAAAGAAAGTATGCTAACATTTTTAATAGAAAAAAAATAATAATGGCCTAATTTTTATAAATTGATTATCTAAACAATATATAGTATAATATCTTTGGTGACAAATATATGAAAAAATGCGCAGTTATATATAATCCAGAAAGTGGTAGACCAGTTGATAAAAAGAATCTAAAAGACTTACCAGAGATATTAAAAGCAAATGACTATGAGGCACTTATGTGTCCTACTAAAAAAGCTAAAGATACAATAAACATAATAAAAGATTTACCAGATGACATAGATTTAGTAATATGTGCTGGAGGAGATGGAACTCTTAACGAAGGAATAACTGGTAACCTAATGAGAGATAAAAAACTACTAATAAGCCAATTACCAGTAGGTACAATGAATGATGTAGGTACAATGTATGGCTTCACAAAAAATATGTTAATAAATGCACAAATGGTATTAAACGGTACTAATAAAAACATAGACGTATGTATGATAAACAAAGTACCTTTTGTATACGTTGCTTGCTTAGGTAGCTATGTAAGTGTAAGTTATAGTACACCTAGGGAATATAAGAAGAAATATGGACGACTAGCATACATCTTTAATGCACTTCACGCTTTAAGAGGAGAAGTTAAACTTTTTGATTTATCCTATGAAGTAGATGGAATCAAAAAAGAAGGTACATACTCTTTTATATTTATAACAAACACAAGTAGAATGGGTGGAGTATCTAACATATACGATGACATTAAACTAAATGATAATAGATTTGAAGTAATACTAATAAGTGCAAAAAAGAAAACCGAATTAGTCTTACTTGCTAACAAAGTATTAACAGGAAAAGTAAGAAATATGCCTGGACTTGAATATTATAAAACTGATAGCTTTAAAATAACATTTAAAGATGTACCACAAAGCTGGGTACTTGATGGTGAAGAATTCAAACACAACACTAAAACATTTGAATTTTCAATTAACAAAGACATAACTATGAGAGTACCAAGCAAAAACATAGTAAAACTATTTATAGACGACGAGGAGTAAAAAAATATGCTGTATGTAAACAAAGATAGACAAGATAATATGGACTACGACAAAGAAAGCAAAGCTGTAAATTTCTTCTACGGCACAAAAATAGGTAGATTCTTAATAAAAATAATATCGCTTCCAATATTCTCTAAAATAATGGGACTATTTCTAAGTAGTAGAATATCTAAACTAATGATAAAACCATTTATTAAAAAGAATAGCATAGATATAAATCTCTATGAACAAAAAAAATACAAATCATTTAATGATTTTTTTGTAAGAAAAAAGAAAAATATTATAATAGACAAAAACAAAAAAATGTTAATAAGTCCCTGTGATGCCAAACTAACAGTATATGACATAAATGAATTTTCTTGCTTTGAAATAAAGGATTCTTTTTATAGTTTAAAAGATTTGGTAAATAATAATGAAATATATAAAGATTTTATAGATGGACAACTCTTAATATTTAGACTATGTAAAGATGACTATCATAGATATCACTACATAGATAATGGTTATCAAGAAGAAAATAATTTTGTAAAAGGTGTATTAAATACAGTAAGACCTATTGCTTATAGAAAGTGTAAAGTCTTTAAAAGAAACTCAAGAGAATATACTATCTTACAAACAGAAAACTTTGGTAATGTACTAGAAGTTGAAGTAGGTGCTGTTATGGTAGGTAAAATTAAAAACTTACACGAAAACTATAAATTCAAAAAGGGAGAAGAAAAAGGCATGTTTTTATTTGGTGGTTCGACCATATGCCTAGCATTTCAAAAAGGAAGTATTAAACTAGATAAAGATATACTAAATAACTCAGTTAGAAACATAGAAACAATAGTTAAATGTGGAGAAAAAATAGGTATAAAAAATTAGGATATAGATGATTAGTCTATATCCTTTAATTTTACTTGTTCAACATCAAAGTTTCTTTGATTTATCTTATTTTCTATACTAGTGGTAGCAATATAATCATTACTCATTCTATGAGTAAGTCTAACACCATTATACCAAGAAGTAAACAAACTATTTAATTAACAGTGATATATAATTAAAAGGTATTAACTAAGTAAAAAGGCATGTAATTAACCAAATTAAATATGTTTTCTAATCAAGTTTCTCTTTATGTTCTATCTTAGTCCACTCATCATCCTTTGAAAAAATAGCCTTAAATAAACAAAGTACATAAGTTAAAAGTAAAAGTGGGTTCATTAATATTGTTTTAATATAAAGTTTAAAATCAATATCTAATTTCTCTAAATGAATTAAATAAATTGTAAAAATAATTAATCCTAAATAAATAGCAAATATAGTGAAAAGTGGATGATTTAATAAAATAGGAAGTATACCTAATATAATAAATATCAAATCAACAACACCAACCTCACTATTATAAACTGACTTAAAATTATTATTACTTAAATTAAGGGCGCTATCGAGTTTACAAGCATACTTTCTTCTTGCTTCAAAATATCCTTTAACCCATCTAGTTCTTTGATTAAAATATGCCTTATAAGTAGTAGGTTGCTCATCATAAAAAATAGCTTTATCATTATATTTCATAGTCAAATTATTAACAGTTGCATAAAGTGAAATCTCATAATCTTCAGTAAGTGTATGAAATGGATAAGTCTTAAACTCATTAATAACTTTACCAGTAATATAAAAACCAGTACCAGAAGCATTTAAATTAAGATTATTTTTACTTTTATTTTTATTATCCACTTCATTAATCAAAGTGAAAATAAGATGACTAGAAGTACTTATACTATTAGTTTTATTTTTTATCTTTCTCTTACCAATCCCAATATCATACCCTTCTTTATAAGTCTCTTCCATATATTTAAAATAATCTTTATCTAAAACATTATCTGCATCAAATATAAAATAAGCGTTATACTCTTTATCCTTTGTAATCTTTTCTATTGCCTCCATAAGAGCATATCCTTTTCTTTTTAAATCTAACTTTTCTCTAATAATGACATTAGCTCCATACTTTCTAGCAATACTATTTGTCTTATCATTAATACTTTCAGTAATAACATATACATCCTTAAAAGACACTTTAAGTGACTGGTTCTTAATACTAATAAGTAAATCTTCTATAACTTTACTCTCATCTCTTGCAGGAATTAAAATAGCAAAATTACTAAGTTTATTATAAGTTTTAGTTGGTTTAATTCCCTTTAAATATCTAAAAATAATCTTTGATATAAAAAGAAAAAGTCCAATAATTAAAAATGGATTCATTTCTTCACCTTTACTTTCATATTAGGGTAGGCTTTTTTAAGTCGTTCATCATCATAATACTTATCAAAGAACTCCCCAATTGGAGTATAAGCAGGAATATTTTCTCTTCTTAAATTCTGCCTAATAACTGCCCCAAAAGATATAAACATATCAACAAGTATAATAACAAGAAGCACTTTAGTTATGTTCATGCCTTTCTCATAAGGAATTTTATATATAAGTTTACAAAGAAATGGATAAACTACTTTAACAAAAACTAAACAAATTATACCCCATAAAAGCATAATAGGAAAAGTAGTTCTACCATTAATATCAAGTACCTTATTAGCATAATTCCACGATGTAGTACCGGTAAATACTTCTTGTAAATAACTAATAACATACTCAGTCGCACCACCTAAAAGGGATCCATAAGCAAGTATCTGATACCACTTATAATTCTTCTCAGCTAAAAAATAAGTCATAATAACCGCGCCAAGTCCATAAACAGGACTAAGTGGGAAGTAAATTAAACCTCTTCTAACTTCCCAGAAAATAGATCCATCTCTTAAATAATGCCTAACTAAATTAAGAATCATTTCATAATAATTTCCAAACAAACACCCGATTAGAAATATAACAAATAATTTAGTCAAACATATCCCTTCTCCAAATATTCTTTTTTCTTCCATACTACCTCACACTCATACTCGTTTAACTAATTTTTTACCTTCAGCCTCAGTAAGTGTTAAATTATCTACTAACTTATAATAAATCATTTTATCAGCATAAGAAGCGTCTAACAAATTAAGTAAAACTTTATGTCCAACTTTATAAGTTCTTTCTGTATCAGTACCTTTAAGTTTTCCACCTGGAGTCAAATAAGTCATCTCAGGCATATTATCACTATAAACAATACCATCCATAAGTCCAGGCACTCTTACTTTAATATAAGAAGGACTAACCATCTCAATAAACCCAATTCTCTCTTCTCCAATATGACTCTTAATATAATTAATTACTTGAAGTTTATCAGCTTCATACTCAGCCTTATCGGCTTGTCTTTCCATAAACGAAGACCTTTCACACAAATCTATTAATAAATTATTAATTTGCTCTAACTTCTCCATATTTACTTCTTCACTCTCATATAAATCAATTAAATGATGAACAATTAAATCCGGAAGCCTTCTAATAGGGCTAGTATAATGTGTATAACTTTCTAACGCAAGCCCAAAATGTCCTTCATTCTCAACACTATAATAAGCAAGCTTTAAACTCCTTAAAATAATCTCACTAATAACACTAAACTCTTCCTTATCTCTAAAATCTTTAATAAGTCTTTGAAGCAAGAAAGAAGTCTTCATATTCTTTAAATTATTAGTATGATAACCAAGTTCCTTTAACTTATAAAGAAGTTCATTAACCTTAAATTCACTAGGATAACCATGACATCTATATATAAATGGTAAACAAAATAAAGTAGTAACTAAATGATTAGGAATTAACATAAAGTTTTCTATAAGCTCGTGACTCTCTAAATTATCTTCAACCTTAATATCAACAGTATTACAAAGTGAATCAAGTTTAAACTTTAACTCTTCATTAACAAGTCCAATGTATCCTCTTTCATTCTTAATATTACTAAGTTTTCTAGACAATTCTGCCATTAACTTTAACTCTTTAGCAAAATTTTCATATCCCTCTGGTACTTCTTTAGAAGTTATAATTTTAGAAACATCATCATAGTTCATTTTCTTCTTAGATCTGATAACAGACTTATATGTCTTAAAATCTAATATCTTACCAGTAGGACTAAAAGTAATATCTGTAGTTCTAGTAAGCCTATCTTCATTTTCATTTAAACTACATATACCATTAGAAATCTCAAAAGGAAGCATAGGTACTACTGAATTAGGAAAATATACTGATGTAGTTCTTCTAGCAGCTTCCTTAAAAATCTCAGAATCTAATTTAACATAATGAGACACATGTGCAATATGAACTGACAAAACATAATTACCATTATCTAACTTCTTAATAGAAACTGCATCATCCATATCCTTACAATCACTACCATCTATGGTAAAAATATTCTCATTTCTAAGATCAACTCTACCTATAGTATCTTCTTCTCTAACCTTAGTAGGAATCTTTCTAACTTCTTCCATAACTTTATCGGGAAACTCTAAATTAAACCCATATCCATAAGCAATAGTTTTAAAATCAATATCTGGATCATTAATATTACCAATAGTTTTAACATACTTACCAACATACATATCATCATACTTTTCAGTAGTAGTATTAACAAGTACCCTTTGTCCCACAAGAAGCTTCTTCATATCCTTAGTACCAATAGTAACCTTTAAATTATTATTAGTATTAATAGGATATAAATACTTCTTACCATCACTATTAATTCTAACCTCACATACTACATTAGGAAGTCTTCTAATTAAAATCTTCTCAACATTATATTGATTATCTTTATAACTAACAATAACCTTATCATATGTAAGTGCACCATTTAAATTTTTAGGCCTTATAAGAACTTGATTACCATTAATCATAACATACTTAGTATTCTTAGTAGTAGAAGACACTTCTGTAACAAAAAAATTAGAAGGGAATTTCTTGTACAAACCATCTTTATCTTCATACAAAAGACCTTCTAATTCAAATGAAAGAAGCATATTTCTAATATCATCATCCATATGCTTTCTACTAACCCCTAAAAATCTTTTTATCCCGCTAAAAGTCATAGCTTCAAACTTATCACTATTTATATAGTCTAAAAGTTGCTTTTTCATAATACCACCCTCTAACTTAATTTAAACATAAAATTAATAAATTGTCCACAAATTACTCATTAAAATATAAAAAAACAAAATCTTCTCACTTGTTAAAAATAAAAATATATCTTATAATAAAATTGTAATTCATATATGAGGAGGTAATAAATGAAAAAAATACTAATTATGTTTTCACTTGTTATTATTTCACTAATGCCTAATATATTAAATGCAGAAATAAAAAGTGAAACACTACCAGAAGCTTTAAAAGCAGAAAACATTGATACTAATATTAACTATAAAGAAGATGATAACCAAGTAACAATATACTTTTTTAGGGAGCAAGGAGAATCAAAAAGTAGAGAATTCCTAGAACATATGAATAGTATATATGATAGATATGGTGTATTCTTTAAAATGAGAATATATGAAGTAAGTAATAACAAAGATAACTATGAACTAATGATGAACACATTTGATTATTTACAAGGTAATTTAACTGGTGCACCATTTATAATGATTGGGCAAACTTACTTTATAACATATAATGATAGTGTTAATGAAAACATAGAAAAAGCATTCTTAGAAATGTATCAAAGTGGTAGTAAAAAAGATGTAGTAAAAGAAGTAATGACTAAATATTATAGAAACTATACACTTATCTTATCTGTAGTATTTACAATAATAACTTCTATAGTAGTATTAATAACTTATTTAACTATTAAAAATATTAAAGAAAACAAAAAAGCGAAAAATTCATAATCGCTTTTTATTTTTCTAAATTGGTAAGAATCTCTTCTGAAATATCTTCAGCTTTTTCTCTTAAGTCTTCTATTAAATCTTCAAACCCATCAAGCTTCTTCTTAGCTGTATAACTAATTAACTTATTAATTTTCTTAATAACTTTCTTAGCTTGTCTTCTTGCTTGTTTATAATTGTTCATAAGTTCAAGAGTATTAATCTCTCTATCAATTTCATCTAACTTCTTTTCAATAACTTCTTGTACATCTTCTTCGCTGATATTAGAAAGTTTATCTTTTAAATTAATAAAAGTTTCTTTAATCTTCTTTCTAGTATCGCTTCCTTTTCTAGGCGCAAATAATATACCAGCACCAGCTCCTATAATTGCTCCAGCTCCCATTGCTGCTAATACTTTTCCAGTTCCTTTTTTCATTTATTATCACATCCTTACATATCTATTATATCATTTTAAAAATAAAATATTATAAAAAGTATAACAAAATATGTAAAATAACTGACATTTAATTATTTATTTGATAAAATTTAATAAAGGAGTGAATGTAATGAGGAGAAAAGCAATATTAATAATCCACGGTTTTGCAGGAGGAACATATGATGAAGAATATTTAGCAAACTCACTTGAGTTCGTTAAAAACTTTGACGTATTCTCTTTCACATTACCAGGACACGAATCAAGAAAGGATAAAGCCACAAGGGCAGACTGGATACAAAGTGCTAGAAATCACGTAGAAATGTTAATAAATCATGGCTATAAAGACATCTACGTAATAGGCCATTCAATGGGAGGAGTAATTGCATCAATAGTAGCAAGTGAATACAAAGAAATAAAAAAAGTTGTTCTAGCAGCAGCAGCATTTCAATATTTAAATAGTGGAAGTGATAAAACAAATGTAAAAGAACTAGCTAGTTTAATAAAAAGAAATGTAATAGATTACAGTGCAGAAGAAATATTCTCAAGATTCTTAAAAATGCCACTTAACTCACTAAAAGAATTTATGAGTATAGTAAAAGAAAATCAAGATGTAATAAAAAGTGTTGATACACCAATACTAATATTGCATGGTAAAAATGACAAACTAGTGCCTCTAACAAGTTCTAGGTATATATATAATAATGTTAAAAGTAAATCTAAAATATATTATAAAATAAAAGGTGTAAATCATGACATATTTAATAGTAACAGAAAAGAAGAAATATGTGAAATAATAATTAAATTCTTAAAGAAAAATCATAAATGTATAATAGAAGAAGAAATATAATCTGGGCTTTAGCATAAACAGATAAGTAGATAAAAACATAAAATAACTTGGAGGGCAATATGTTAGAATATGTTTTTACTTTAAGTCCAGTATTACTAGCCCTGATGGCTGGAATAATAACTTGGTTATTCACTTTACTAGGTGCTGGACTCGTCGTGTTTTTTAAAAATATAAATAAAAAAGTTATGGATTTAATGCTAGCTTTAGCCGCAGGACTAATGCTTGCTGCGAGCTTTTGGAGTTTATTAAATCCTGGAATAGAAATGGCAAAAATTCAAAATCAAATTGCACCATTAATTGCTAGTTTAGGTTTTTTATCAGGAGCATTATTAATTGTACTAAGTGATAAAATAGTTAATAAAATAATAAAAAAGAAAACAGAGAGTGAAAATAGTAAATTCAAAAGAAGTCTATTATTAATATTTAGTATAACAGTCCACAATATTCCAGAAGGTTTAGCGGTGGGTTTAGCCTTTGGCTCACTAACATTTACGTGTACATCATCCGCACTTGTAAGTGCCTTTGTCTTCGCTTTTGGCATAGCGGTGCAAAACTTTCCTGAAGGTGCAGCAATAAGCTTGCCTCTAAGAAGAGAAGGTTACTCTAGAAAAAAAGCATTCTTCTATGGACAATTAAGTGGTATAGTCGAGCCAATCGCTGCAGTAATAGGCGCAATACTAGTAATGAAAATAAAAGTAGTACTTCCATTCTTCTTATGTTTTGCAGCAGGAGCGATGGTCTATGTAGTAACAAAAGAAATAATACCTGAAAGCCAAGATAACAATTACAAAACAAAAGCGGCACTTTTTACAATGATAGGCTTCACCATAATGATGGTACTTGATGTAGCGCTTGGTTAAACTTTGCTAATAAGCAGAGTTTTTTTATGCCCTTAAACTTAACATTGTTATTTTTCCTAGTTTTGGTATAATTATAAAGGAGGATAGATATATGAAATGTTTAATAACAGGAGCATCTAGTGGAATAGGTAAAGATATGGCTAAATACCTAAGCACTCTAGGTCACGAAGTGATATTAGTATCAAAAGATAAAACTAAATTAGAAAGCACTAGTAAAAATATAAAAAACTCTAGCATCTTTATATGTGATTTAAGCAAAGAAGAAGAATTAAATGAACTATGCAAATTTATACTAAAAGAAAAACCAGAAGTAGTAATAAATGACGCTGGATTTGGTGCATTTGGCGACTACACAGAAGTTTCAGTAGACAAAGAAATAAATATGATTATGGTAAATGTAGTCGCACTTCATAAAATTACAAAAACTTGTCTAAAATATATGGAAAACAATAATTACATATTAAATGTAGCAAGTATTGCTGGAGTATTACCTGGTGGGCCACTACTTTCAACTTACTATGCAACTAAAAGCTATGTAAGAAGTTATACCCTAGGTTTATATGAAGAATTAAGAAGAAACAAATCAAAAGTTTCAATTAGTAGTCTTTGTCCAGGACCAGTAGACACTAACTTCAATAAAGTTGCTGGTGGACATTTTAGCATAAACTCAAAAACAAGTGAATATGTTAGCAAATATGCAATTGATAAAATGTTCAAAAGAAAAGTATTAATATTCCCAGGAATAGATGTAAAACTAGGATATATATTTGGCAAAATATTACCATATAAACTAGTATTAAAAGTACTATACAAAATAGAACATAAAAAAAGATAGGGGTAGTAAATGAAAAATAGAAGAGATGGTAAAAGAGTAAAGGACTTAGATGCAATGCACGCACTTATGCCATACATAAAACCAAATAGATGTGACAGTGATGTATTCATAAATCAAATAATGGATGTAACAGAATTAGTAAAATATTATGGCAAATTAAAAGCTAAAGATAAAGATATAACATACTTTCATATGTTTATAACACTTATTGCCAAAACAATATACAATAGACCACTTTTAAACAGATTCATAATAAATAAAAATTATTATGACAGAAACGAAGTAACTATCGCGTTCACTTCTAAAATAAATTATGAAGACAAAGCAAAAGAAATACTTAAAGTTCTAACTATTGAAGAAAATGATAATTTAGAAACTATAAAAACTAAAACATTAAAAGCAGTTAATGAAGTAAGAAATGCAAAAGAAAGTGGTACTAATAGCATAATGAGTATAGTAAGCAAACTTCCAAATTTTATTATGAGTTTAGTTGTAAAAATAGTAAAATTTATGGATAGACACGACTTACTTCCAAAAAGTCTAATAGACGACAACTTATACTACAGCACTTGCATAGTAAGTAATTTAGGAAGCATACAAAGTGGAGCAATATATCATAACCTAACTGACTTTGGAACAAGTAGCATTTTAGCAACAATTGGAGAAATAAAAGAAGAAAATGGTAAATATTTTTGTGAATTTGGAATAAATATAGATGAGAGGATTGCAGATGGTGTATACTTTGTTAAATCAGTTAAACTAATGCAAGAAATATTAAATAATCCAGAAAGTCTTGAAAGGAACGTAAATGATAAAATTGAAATTAAAACAAAATTCAAATATTAACAAACCTTGGGTAAACTTTTATGATGAAGGTGTACCTAAAACAATAAATTACCCAGATAAAATGTTATGGGAAATGATTAAGGATAGTGCAGATAGAAATCCAAACTTACTCGCATATGAATACTATGGAACGACAAGTACATTTAAAAAACTTATGAAAGATATAGCATCTTGTGCAAGAAGTTTAAAAAGCATAGGGGTAAGAGAAAAAGACATTGTAACAATATGTTCTCCTAATATGCCTCAAGCAATAATATTATTCTATGCAATAAATATGGTAGGCGCTATCAGTAATATGGTTCATCCATTAAGTGCAGAAAAAGAAATTGAATATTTCCTAACTGTATCAAAAAGTAAATATATATTCACTGTAGATATTGCTTGTGAAAAAGTAATGAATGTAATAAAAAATACTCAAGTAGAAAAAGTTATAGTAATGTCTCCAGCAGAAAAGATGAATAAGATAACTCGCTTTGCCTACAACTTAACAACAAAAAAAGCAAAAGTCCCTTATGATAATGATATGGTATTCTCATATAATAGCTTTATTGATTTTGGATATATGTATGATGGAAAATATATTCACAATGGTAAAGCACTTGATAAGGCAGTAATACTTTATAGTGGAGGTACAACAGGTAAACCAAAAGGAATTGTATTATCTAATAATAGTTTTAACGCAGCAACACTCCAAACAGGTAGTATGATAGGACCTATTGAAAAAGGAGACTCAGTTCTAACAATAATGCCTATATTCCATGCATTCGGACTAGATGTATGTATTCACACTCCATTAACTTTCGGAGTAAAATGTATATTAATTCCAGTATTTAACTACAAAAAATTCGGTAGACTTATAAAACAATACAAACCTAACTTTATAGTTGGTGTACCTACATTATTAAACACAATGATAAATGATAAAGGATTAGAAGAAATGGATTTATCATTCATAAAATGTATAATAACTGGAGGAGATACTGTAAGTCCTGAACTTAAAAGAAATGTTGATAACTTTATGAAAAAACACAATAGTAAAGCAACGGTAAGACCTGGTTATGGACTAACTGAAGGAGCAGGCGCAAGTTGCTTACTTCCAAATAAAGTTCAACCAGAAGGAAGTATAGGAATTCCTTGTCAAGATTGCTTATACAAAATAGTAGACATAAACACTAAAGAAGATTTAAGGCCTAATGAAATTGGAGAAATATGCATAAGTGGTCCTAATGTGATGATAGAATACCTAAGTGATGAAGAAGAAACTAAAAAAGTACTAATAAAAGACAAAAAAGGAATTACTTGGCTTCACACAGGCGATGTTGGTAAAATGGATGAAAATGGTTTCGTATATTTTGAACAAAGACTAAAAAGAATAATTATATCAAGTGGATACAACATATATCCTTCACACATAGAAAGCATTTTAAATAAACACCCACTAGTAAGTGAAGTATGTGTAGTATCAATGCCTCATCCATATAAAACAGAAGTAGCAAAAGCATTCGTAGTTTTAAATGATCAAAATGTAAACAAAGATAAAGTAAAAAGTGAACTTAAAAAATTAGCTAGTGAATACTTAGCTAAATATAGTTTACCTTATGAATATGAATTCGTAAGTGATTTACCTAGAACTAACCTAGGAAAAGTAGATTATAAGAAACTAGAAGCAAAAAGTAAATCTTTCAACTAACTGAAAGATTTTTCTTTTTTTGGTAAAATCTTTCAGTATAATTATTATTATGGTTTAAATGATAAAACATATGAATTATTATAACAAACAATGAACTAGATTATTCTACAATTGTAGTTGAACATATAAAATTAAAATATTTCCTACTTATAGAAAGTTTGGATTAAAAAAAGTTTTGCAACTTTATTTGCAAAACTTTATTTTTTTTAGTCTATATTAATAAGTTTTTTATTATCTTTTTTAGGTGTTTCAGGAACAATTACTCTTAAAGTTCCATCTTTAAATTCAGCTTTAATATCTTTATGATCTACATCACCAATATAAAATTCTCTCTTAAATGAACCATAATATCTTTCTCTCTTAATGTAATGTTTATCCTTATCATCGTTTTCTTTGCTCTTATGTGCACTTATAGTAAGGTATCCATCTTCAACTTCGATTTTAACATCTTTCTTGTCAAATCCTGGAATATCCATTACGATGTTGTATTTACCTTCTTTCTCATAAATATCACAATTCATATTCATTAATTTTTTATCAGTATCGAAATCATTAAAGATATCATCTAAATAAAATCTTCCTGGTAATAAACTCATAATATCATCTCCTTACGATTATGATTATACTACTATCATTAGCACTTGTCAACACTGAGTGCTAATTTTTTCAAACTTTTTTGTAGTACATTAAAATTATGTACATTAATTCAAAAAATATCCTTTATCTAAATGGTATATATTGGAAGTAAAAATATATTTATAATGTTAATAATATACCTAGGAGGAATTATTATGAATGAAGTACCAAATATAATATCTACTAAAGACTTATCTTATATAAAAGATATGCTTAAGTGGAATTTCACATTAATTAAAAAAACAAATATGTATGCAGAAATGTGCACTGATGAAAGTGTAAAAAAATTACTTGAAAGAGTAAGTAAAGTTCATAAAGCACAGTTTGAAGATTTAATGGACATACTTAAATAAGGAGGACCTATGGCAAAAATAGAAAATAAGAAAAAAGAAGTTTCTAAAGGAAAAGAAATGAATGATAAAGATATATTAAATGATATATTAGAATACGAAAAAAATATGAGTAATAATTATAGCATAGCATTAAATGAAATGAGCAATAAAGTTCTTTATAAAAAAGTATTCACACTATTTAAAGAAAGTAAAGGACTTGCTAGAGACATATTTGATACTATGTTTGTAAATGGATGGTACAGTCTAGAAACAGCAGAAGAAAATAAAATTACAAAAGCTTACGATGAAGCTAAAAAAGAATATGGTGAACTTTAATTAAAAAGTCCACCATATTTATCTTCCATCTTATTTATCTCATTTCTAAGAGAATTAAAAACAGATTTCATCTCCTCTGGATAAACTTTACTTAAAATTTTCCTTAAATATTCTATATTATATTCAAAAGGATTATAAAGATTTTTAACTTCTTTTGAATTAATATTCATAACTGTACCGTGAACTCTTCTTTCAACAAGTCCTTGGCTAGCCGAGTTAGTTATAATTAGCTGACTGATAAGCATTAACCAGTTACCAATAACATTCTGTTCATTAGCGGTAAAGTCATCTATAAGCAAATAACCTATAAGAACACAAATTGCAGTAGAAACTTTAGGATTTAACTCAAATAAGTCTTCCATAACTTCACCACTTTCTTATTAATTCTATTCTTTTAATTAAATAATATCGACTTTTATTTTAAAATTTGGTAGAATTAAATCGGAGGTAAAAAATTATGGAATTAAAAGGAAGTCAAACAGAAAAGAATTTAATGACTGCGTTTGCAGGGGAAAGTCAAGCAAGAAATAAATATACATATTATGCTAGTCAAGCAAAGAAAGATGGTTATGAACAAATTGCTGCTATCTTTGAAGAAACAGCTGGTAACGAAAAAGAACACGCTAAATTATGGTTCAAACTTTTAAACGGAGGTAAAGTTCCAACTACAATGGATAATCTAAAAGACGCAGCTGAAGGTGAAAACTATGAATGGACTGATATGTATAAAAGTTTTAGTGAAACTGCAAAAGAAGAAGGCTTTGACGACATAGCAGAACTATTTAAAATGGTAGGAGACATAGAAAAACATCACGAAGAAAGATATCTAACACTACTAAAAAAAGTAGAAGACAATTTAGTATTTGAAACAGAAGAAGAAACTATTTGGATATGCAGAAACTGTGGGCACGTATACAGAAGCAAAGAAGCACTTGAAGTTTGCCCAGTATGCAAACACGGTAAAGCTTACCAAGAAAAAAGAGCAACTAACTACTAGTTGTTCTTTTTCTTACTTTTGAGTTCATCTAATCTATCTAAAAGATCAGAATACTCTTTGTAATCTGGTCTACTTTCAGTAAAAACATTTAAATTGGTTAAATCATCTAATATACTTAGTGCTATATCTTTATCAGTAATATATAAAATATTAAATAAATTAACATAAGTTTTAAAATCTGCAATCATAATTGGAGTATTATTTTCTTTTAATGATTTAATTTTAATTAAAAATTCTTCAATAGTCATATTAGTCTCCTCTAGATAAATAAAAAAAACGCATAAACGCGTATCTTTAAAAATATGGCGCCCGTTGCAGGACTCGAACCTGCGACCTAACGGTTAACAGCCGTGCGCTCTACCGACTGAGCTAAACGGGCGGGCTACGTATTTAATTCTACTTCAAAATATGTTTAAAGTCAATTAAAAATACTAAAAAAAATAAAAAATGTGAAAAAATTTGTAAATTTATACTCTTTCTTTTGTATTTTGTGTACATTTTTGGTACAATAATTATGGTGAGGTACTATGAACGAAGATGTTGAAGTTGTAGATTTTAATAATAATGATAAATTTAGTGTACTCAAAACATATGGGGAAAATTTAAAAACAAAAGAATACATAACGGACCCAGCAATTGGTAGAGACAAAGAAATAAAGGAAACACTTTTAATACTTTTAACACCAGAAAAAAGTGCAATGCTTGTAGGTAAAGCAGGTATTGGTAAAACAGCAATTGTTGAAGGTATAGGGTATAGAATGCAAAAAGGAGAAGTACCTAATGCATTAAAGGATTATGATTTAATTAAAATAAACATATCTAGTTTATTAGGTAATGTTGATTCATCAGGTGTTAATGAAAACAAACTTCAAATACTTGTAGACGAATTAAAAGAAAGAGAAAATATAATATTATTTATAGATGAAGTTCACTTATTAGTAAGTAGAAATACAAGCAACTTAAATGTTGACTTTGCTAATATGCTAAAGCCAGGACTAGACAGAGGTACAATCAAAATGATAGGCGCAACTACTAGCGAAGAATATGAAAGTTATATTTTAAGAGATCGTGCTTTCTTAAGAAGATTCCAAAAAGTAGATGTTGAAGAGCCTACAATTGAAGATACAGTTAAAATACTAATGGGAACCTATCCTAAACTAGAAAAGAAAAGTGGAGTAATAATTCCATACAGTGACTACCAAAAAGAAAGAATATTTAGGTTTCTAGTAGAACTAACTGATGAATACAAGAGAATATATGAAATAGGAAACAGATATCCCGACATTGCTTTAACATTGCTTGGGAACGCATTTAGTAATGCAGTATTTGAAAACAAAAATGTACTTAGCATATCAAACGTATATGATGCAGTAAAAAACTGTAAAAGTGTATATGATGATGCTAGAAAAAAAGCAATAATAAACTTTAAAGAAGAATTTAAAGACATAATTGATAGTGAGGGTGTAATTTTAAATTAAAAAAATTATACTTTTTTTATGCCTCAATATTAAAAATTAAAAAGCATTAATAAAAAATAGAGTACTTAATTCACAAAAAAGTGCTACTAAAACTCAGTATTTAGCCCATTTGCAATTTACTCTCACTTCTGTTATAGTGTATTTAGAAAGGAGGAAAAATGTACGAATTAAAAGGTATAATTAAGAATAACAAAATAAGAAATTACTTAAACTATATAGAAAAAGAATACTATTTTAGTATACTAGATGTTATCTCTTCTCTAGAAATAGAAAACCCAAAAGGAAAATGGCAAAAGATAAAAAAAGAACTACTATATGAAAGCAGTAACGTATTAAATAAAGTAGCTAAAATAAATATAGTAAATGCAAATGGTAATAAAAAATATACTGATATGTTAGACGTAGCAAGTATAATAAGAGTCATATCTATACTAACTGAGAAAAAAGCAAAAGACTTTATAAGTTGGTATGAAAAGTTACTAAGTGAGAAACTAATGAGAAATAATGAAAAAGAAAATCTTATTGAATTAGTAAACCTAATATATGAAGGTTACAAGTATAATGATATTAAATTAAAGAAAGCACTAAAAGAAGTAAATCATATCGTACTAAGTTATTTATTAAGTAATAAATGTGTTGAAAATAATTGTGAAAATTTATATTGTGTGTGAATAGGAGTGTGAATATTGTGAATAAAAAGATCGAGTTTTTGAATGTAGAAAAAACTATTAATGGAAAAGAATTATTAAATAATGTAAATTTAACTTTAAGACCAGGAAAAATATATGGGTTAGTAGGCGCGAATGGAAGTGGAAAAAGTACACTTTTAAAAATAATGTTAGGACTTACTAATTTTAAAGGCGAAGTATATATAAACGGATACAATGTTAGAAAAGAATATAGAAATGCTATTAAAAATGTCGGAGGTATAGTAGATGATGTTGCTTTATATGAATTTATGTCAGCCAAAGAAAATTTAAGATACTTCAGTCTTTTGTATGGAGCAAAAGAAGAAAGAACAAAGGTAGTTTTAGACTTAGTAGGATTAGATATAAATGATACTAAAATGGTAAAACACTATAGCCTAGGTATGAAACAAAGACTAGGTATAGCTATAAGTTTACTTAAAGATCCTGACATCTTAGTATTAGATGAACCTACAAATGGATTAGACCCTAAAGGTATACTTGACCTTAGAAACTTACTTAAAAGTTTAAACAAAACCATAATTGTATCTAGTCACTTAATAAGTGAAATAGAAAAAATAAGTGCAGATGTATTATTTATAAATGATAAAACAGTAAAAGAGCAAGACATAACCAAATACAGAAAAGCAAGGACTTTTAGGGTTGGTAATATGAGCAAAGCATCACAAATACTACCTAAAACAAAATTATTAACTGATGATGAAGTAAATGTTTATGTAAGAAAACTTGTTGAAAAAAACATACCAGTATATAGTGTAAACGAAACAAGCTCATTAGAAGACATATTAATTAGTATGATGGAGGACAAATGAAAGAATTAATAAAAGCAGACATATATAAAGAAACAAAGAAGAAAAGTTTTAAACTAATTATATTTTTAATCCCCATAGTAGTACTATTCTCCTTAATAATCATAAAAAATAACCTTAAAAAAGAAACATATGAAAACAAGCTTGATGAAATATCTTATTATGAAATAAATAAAAAAGGTAATTATAATAAATATTCTGATTCGTATGAAAAATATAAAGAAAAAGAAAACTTAATAAATGAAATTAATTCCACTGAGAGAGAAAGTAAAGTAAGAGACTTGATAGTTAATGCTACTCCAATATATTACATAATTGGTTTTTTCATAATTTATATAGTCTTCAATAATTTCAGTTATGATCTAAACTATAAAACTCTAAAATATGTATTTTTAAGTGGTAACAGCAAAGCAAAAATATATTTATCAAAAATAATAGGAATTACTATAATAAGTATTTCACTTTTATTATACTCTTCAACATTAGTATTAATCTTATCACACTTGCTAACAAAATCATCACCTTTATTAATAACTAAAATGATATATATAAATCATAGTTTTATAAAAGTACCTTTAGTCATTTATTCACTTTTACTATCATTAAAGTTTTTAATTCCAATAACATTTATTACGTTTCTAACTAGCTTACTTTCACTGTTATTTAAAGGTAATACTTTTGGCCTAATAATAAGTATACTAATATACATATTCTCTTCAAGTGTGCTAAACATTTGCCTTATCCACAATTTATCCTTCATCAAATATACTTTCATTCCATATATGGATTACACATACTTTAGTGGTATTTCTTATCTCTATGTTAATGCTATTTATAACACTAATATAACAGAAAAACTAGGCTTTATCGTGCTAGTTATATACTCTCTAATATTTGCAAAACTATCAATAAACTTATACAAGAAAGACCTATAAAAAAACTCCATAACGGAGTTATAAACCTTTTTTCTTATATTCATCATGTAAACTTTTAAATCTATTATAATGAACTACTTCTCTTTGTCTTAAAAAACTTAGAGGTGCTAATAAGTCAGGATCACTAGTAAGATCCATAAGGTTTTCATAAGTAGCTCTTGCTTTTTCTTCAGCAGCCATATCTTCAGCAAGATCAACTATAGCATCTCCGCTTGAAGCAATATAAGCTGCAGTAAATGGCATTCCATTCGCACCACTTGGATAAATACCTTTCTTATGAGTAGTATAATAATCAGATAAACCAGCATTCTTTATCTCATCTATAGTTACTCCATTCATAAGTTGATGAATCATAGTTGCAATCATCTCACAATGCCCGATTTCTTCACATCCAATATCCGATAATAATGCACGTCCTTTTTCATCAGGCATAGTAAATCTTTGACATAAGTATCTAAGTGATGCTCCGAGCTCGCCATTGGCGCCACCAAGTTGATCCGATAAAAGTTTAGCCATCTTTAAATCTTTTCTTTTAATATTAATTGGATACTCAAGCATTTTCTCATATTTAAACATTAATACTTACCTCCTTCATTCATCCAAGGCCAAGGATTACTACTCCACATATACTTATCATACTCTCCAGAATCTGTTAAACATAGTGGTCCATACTTCTTCTCATAAAGTGCCTTAGTATTATTAAGTTCTCTTAAAGTTCTTCTAAATTCATTATACAAATTAGAACTAGGCATAATATCTAAATATAAATTTAAATCAATAACCCTAAAAGTAAGTTCTTGCACCCTTAATAAAAGTTCATCCTTATCTCCCTTAACAACTACTCTATAAACATAATTTTTATATGGGATATACTCATCTTTAAAAGAATTACCTTTATTTAAACCTTCCTCTAAACTATATAAATCTTTAGAATGTTCTTTTCTAAAATTATTAATATTAATGTTATTTATATTAATATCAGTATCATTAAGTTTACTATTAAACTCATTATAATTTTCTTCATAACTATTAGTAATATCTAACTCTTCTTTATTACTAGTATTATAATTCAAATTATTTTCTCTCTCATCATAATACATAACATTTTCCCCTTTCGTAATTATTCTATGTGTTAATAACTACTTTGTATGGTTAAAAGTTTATATTGTAAAGCCCATTTAAAAAATTGTAAAATTATTAAATAATACTTGAATTAAAAAACTCATATGTTACAATAAAATAGGTGAAGCAAAAATGAATTACAAAATAACATCTAATTCTGATTTAGATACAATAGAATTAGCAGAAAACATTGAAAGTGAAAAATTTCCAAATATGGTAATATGCTTGGAAGGAGATTTAGGAAGTGGAAAAACTCTTTTTACTAAAGCATTTGCTAAATCTATGGGAATAATTGATAACATAACTAGTCCTACATTTAATATAATTAAAGAATATGATGGGGAAGAAAACTATAAACTTTATCATATGGATGTGTACAGATTAAATGAAGTAAAAGAAGACTTAGGTATAGAAGAATACTTTAAGAAAAAAGGTGTAACCATAATTGAATGGGC
>CAKOHL010000003.1 GCA_934085635.1 uncultured Bacilli bacterium
GTAATAATGGTATACCTATCTTTTTGTTTCAAAAAAATTTGTTAATAACTTAGAAAATTTAATATTATAGGAGCTATCCCAAAACTTATAATTGGTTTTAAAGTTAATAATCTTGCTATTTTTTGTAAAATAAATTACATTTTCAATTCTGGATTGATTAATAACCTCCCTACACATATTACAAGGTTCCAAAGACACGTACAATACGCATTCATTTAATTTCCAAGTATGTAATCGTTTACACGCTCTTTTAATAGCAATAATCTCCGCGTGATCCATAGGATTATGACTTTTATTACGCTTATTATAAGCTTTTGAAATTACTTTATTATCCTTAACTATAATTGCAGACACAGGTATTTCGCCTTTTTTATAAGCTTTTAAAGATAAATTATACAATTCTTCTATTATTTTTTCATCAAACATACGATTTTTCTCCTAAAAAAAGTGCACACGAATGGTAAGTATTAAGGCTGCTACCTTCCGATCCTGACCTGATTCTACCGCATCCGTTGCACAAATAAATTATAGCAAATTATCATTATAATTACAATGTTCCACGTGGAACATTGTATTATTTAAGTTTAATATTATAAAAAAGGTATGAAAAAATGTTGATAAGTTAATTTTTAATTTAAATAACATTTTTTTAACAATATTTAAATTAAAAAGACTAAAAGTATTAAGAAAAACGAAAATTTAAAACAATATTTGTGATTATAAAACAACATAAAAACATTTTTAAGTCTTAATTCATTGTTAAAACAAGTATGATTATCATCAATGTTCCACGTGGAACATTGATAATAGCCAGTTGTATTTAATTTTTAGTAATATAAAAGGTTTCACGGCTAAACAAAAGGATATATTATTATTAAATTAAAGTATATTTAGATAAAACAGATTCAATTGATTCATTATAATTTTTAAAACGAACTAATATATTTTGATAAATTGCCAATGTTTCACGTGAAACATTGAAATAGAAATATTATAAATATTTAAATATTTTGTGTTTAGTTTAATCAATGTTCCACGTGGAACATTGATGTTTTTATTCTTAACATTCTCATTTATATAAAAAATAGAATGTTCCACGTGGAACATTCTATTTTATGTTTATTATATGTTTCACGTGAAACATATAATTATTCTTATTCATTATTATCACTAGTTTCTTCATCAGAATTTTCGTCAGATTTATTAACTACAGATATAGACGATACAGTATTATTCTCTTTTAGATTAATTAATCTTACACCTTGTGTAACTCTACCCATAGTAGAAACAGATGCCATATCTAATCTGATTATAATTCCTAAATTTGTAATAATCATCAAATCACAATCATTATAAACAGCCTTAAAGCCTACTATCTTTCCATTCTTTTCAGTAATATTTAAAGTTCTTACACCTTTGCTGCCTCTCTTAGTTTCTCTGTATTCACTTACAGCAGTCTTTTTACCATAACCTTTTTCTGTAACAACTAAGATTTCCATATTTTCAGTTGTAACTTCAGTACCAACACAAATATCATTAACTAAATTAATACCTCTGACACCAGTAGCTGATCTTCCCATTACTCTGATTTCATTTTCATTGAATCTAACCATTCTTCCATTTGATGAACACATTATTACAAAATCGTCTCCAGTTGATTTTTTAACAGAATTTAACTCATCATTATCTTTTAATGTAATTGCTAATTTACCTTTTTGTCTAATATTATCAAAATCTGATATCATAGTTCTCTTAACAATACCATTTTTAGTACCAAATACAAAATATTTATAAGCATTTTCTTTTTCAACTTTAACAACTGCACTAACTGTTTCGTCCTTTTCTATTTGAATTAAGTTTACAATAGGTAAACCTTTAGATACTCTAGAAAACTCTGGTATCTCATAACCTTTAAGTCTATAAACTTTACCTTTATTAGTGAAGAATAATAAATAATCGTGTGTGGATAAGCTGATTAATTGCTCTACAAAGTCCTCATCATTTGTTGACATACCCTTAATTCCAACTCCACCTCTATTTTGTGTCTTATAATTATCAGTAGTCATACGCTTAATATAATTCTTATTACTAATTGTAACAATTATGTCTTGCTCTGGAATTAAACTTTCGTCTTCAATATAATCAATAGCAGTCATATCTATAGTTGTTCTTCTGTCATCACCATATTTATTCTTAATTTCAAGCATTTCTTTCTTAATGATATCTAAAACCTTTCTCTCATCAGCTAAAATTGCTCTTAATTCGTCAATAAGTTTTAATAATGTTGATAACTCTTCTTCTATCTTATTTCTCTCTAAACCAGTTAATCTTTTTAACTTTAACTCTAAAATACTATCTGCTTGAACTACAGTAAGACCAAATCTGTTAATAAGTTTAGTTCTGGCCTCGTCATCATCTCCAGCATTTCTAATAATGTTAACAACTTCATCTATATTATCTAATGCTATTTTATATCCCTCTAAAATATGAACTCTATTCTCTGATTTATTCAAATCAAATCTAGTTCTACGATAAATAACTTCTTTTTGATGATCTATATACTTACTAATAATACTCTTTAATGGCAATGTTTTAGGTGTTAAACCATCTAGCATCAAGAAAATAATTCCATAATTAATCTGAAATTGAGTATGCTTATAAAGATTATTTAAAACAACCTGTGCATTAGCATCTTTCTTCAAAGTAATAGTTATCTTAACACCATTCTTTAAATCAGTATGATAATCTGTTATTCCTTCAATAATTTTATTGTGAACAAGTTCTGCGACTTTATTCTTTAACTCCATAGTATTAACACCATATGGAACTTCAGTAATGATAATGGTTGGATGCCCTTTAACATCTTCTATAGTTGCTCTACTACGTATTGTAATAGTACCTCTACCTGTCTCATAAGCTTGTTTAATACCTGAATTACCAAGAATTATACCTCCAGTAGGAAAATCTGGACCTTTTATATACTGCATTAACTCTAAAGTATCAATCTCAGGATTATCTATATATGCAATACAACCATCAATAACCTCTCCTAAATTATGAGGAGGAATATTAGTTGCCATACCAACAGCAATACCCATAGAACCATTAACTAAAATATTAGGAAATCTAGAAGGTAAAACTTTTGGTTCCTTCTTAGTAACATCAAAGTTATCTTCCATATCAACTGTATTCTTATTAATATCACGTAGAAGTTCCAAACTAATCTTTGCAAGTCTAGACTCAGTATAACGATATGCAGCGGCACTATCGCCTTCAATATTACCAAAGTTACCATGTCCATCTACTAAAGCATATCTCTGATTAAAATCTTGTGCCAATCTTACCATTGCATCATAAACTGAAGAATCTCCGTGTGGATGATAATGACCAATAACATATCCAACAGTAGTAGCGCACTTTTTATGAGGTTTATCTGGAGTATAACCACATTCATACATACTCCATAAAATTCTTCTATGAACAGGCTTTAACCCATCTCTCAAATCAGGTAAAGCACGTGCTTTAATTACACTCATTGAATAATCTAAAAACGAATTTTGTACTTCATCAACTATATTATTTACAGATAATTTATCTCTTTCGTGAAATTCACCGCCATAATAACTACTTTCTTCAGTACTATTATCGTTAGAATCTGATTCATTATTCTCAGCATTTAAATTATCATTGTTCGTGTTATCTTCTTCATCATTTTCTAATTCATTAACTCTATTTAATAGTTCATCTAAATTATTATCCATACCATATACCTCCTCTAAATATCAAGATTCTGTACAAATCCAGCATTTTGCTCAATAAATTGTCTTCTAGGCTCTACTTCTTCACCCATTAACTTAGTAAATATTTGATCAGCCAAAATTGCATCCTCTACAGTAATCTTTCTTAAAATTCTTTTATTAATATCCATAGTTGTTTCATTAAGTTCCTCAGCATCCATCTCACCAAGACCTTTCATTCTAGCGATTTCAGCTCTTGCTCTAACATTATCTGGTAAAGATGCTAAATATCTATCTTTTTCATCCTCATCTAAACAATATTTTCTAGTTTTTCCGTGCATAACTCTAAAAAGTGGAGGTTGAGCGGCATAAACGTGTCCTTGTTCCAAAATAGGCTTAAAATATCTATAAAATAAAGTCAATAAAAGTACTCTAATATGTGATCCATCAACGTCGGCATCGGTCATTATTATAATTTTATGATATCTTAATTTTTCAATATCAAAATCTTGTCCAATACCAGTACCAAAAGCAGTAATAATTGTTTTAATTTCTTCATTACCTAATGCTTTATCAAGTCTGGTTTTCTCAACATTTAAAATTTTACCTCTAAGTGGAAGAATTGCTTGAGTCATAGAATCTCTACCTTCCTTAGCACTTCCACCGGCACTGTCTCCTTCGACTATAAATATCTCAGACACTGTTGGATCTTTACTCTTACAGTCAGTAAGTTTTCCAAAGAAATTAGTAATAGTTAAATCGTTTTTTCTAGTTGCTTCTCTTGCCTTCTTAGCTGCACTTCTAGCACGACTAGCAAGCATAGCCTTTTCAACTATAATCTTAGCTTCATTAGGATTTTCCATTAAAAATCTATCAAATCCTTCAGCAAAAACGTTATCAGCTATCTTTCTAACTTCTGAATTACCTAATCTTCCTTTAGTTTGACCTTCAAATTGTGGATTAGGATGCTTACAAGAAATAATCATAGTAAGACCTTCTTTAACATCGTCTCCAGTCAAACTTTCATCTTTTTCCTTTAACATTTTAGTTTTTCTAGCATAATTGTTAATAAGTCTTGTTAAAGCTCTTCTAACACCTTCCTCGTGTGTTCCACCATCGTGTGTATTAATATTATTTACGAATGAATAAATATTGTCAGTATAACTTGTATTATATTGCATAGCAACCTCAAAAAACACATCATCCTGACTACCTTCTAAATGAATAACATTATTGTGAATAGGTGTCTTATTTTGATTTAAAAATTTAACATATTCACTTATACCACCTTCATATAAGAATTTTTCACCTTGTGTATCTTCTTCATCTCTATCATCCCTCAAAGTAAGTTGAAGTCCTCTATTAAGAAAAGCAAGTTCTCTAACTCTAACTTTTAAAGTTTCATAATCATAAATTTCAGTATCAAATATTTCAGCATCAGGTTTAAATGTAACCGTAGTACCTGTTCTATTAGGTTCACAAGTACCTATTACAGTTAAAGGCTGAACAGTTTTACCACCATTAGCAAATTTACATTCATAAATTTTAGAATCTTTATAAACAGTAACAGTAACTCTACTAGATAAAGCGTTAACAACAGATGCTCCAACACCATGAAGTCCGCCACTAACTTTATATCCGCCACCACCAAATTTACCACCGGCGTGCAGTACTGTATAAACAGTTTCAACAGTTGAAATACCAGTCTTTGGATGTTTTCCAACAGGAATACCACGTCCATCATCTTTAACAGTAATAGAATTATCCTTATTAATAATAATTTCTATATTTTTACAATATCCAGCTAAAGCTTCATCTATTGAATTATCCACAATTTCCCATACCAAATGATGCAATCCCTTAACATCAGTAGTACCAATATACATTCCAGGTCTTTTTCTAACTGCTTCAAGTCCTTCTAAAACTTGAATATCACTTTCATTATAATTATCTTTCATTACATACTCCTCTCATTTAAATCAATTATTTTTGCTTTTTTAAGTAAATTAGGTTTCACATTATTAATATCAGTAGTTGTTACAAAAACCTGAATTTTAGTGTTCAAATTGTTAATAATACTATTTTGATTAATAATATCCAGTTCACTAAACAAATCGTCTAAAAGCAAAATAGGTTCTTCATAATAGTCATCAATTAAAACTTCTAACTCTGCCATTTTAAAAGACAAAAGTATTAATTTTTGAAGTCCTTGACTACTATATTCTTTCGCATTCTTACCATTATGTAAAAACACAAAATCATCCCTATGTACTCCAGTCTTAGTAAAACCGATAGTTTCCTCATAAATCCTATTTTTCTTTAAATGCAGCAATATCTCATCATTACTCTTATTCAAAAATTGACTTTGATAATCAACATAAACTTCATCATTTTTTTTAAATTTTTTAAAGATTCTTTTAATTCTTTTATTAATTTTATCAATATATTCCTTGCGAATTAAACAAATTTGACTACCAATCTCAGCAATCTTCAAATCTAAAATATCTAAATATCTTTCATCTAAATTACCATTAATATATAATTTTTTCAGATATTCATTTTTATTTTTAATAAGAACATTGTAAGTGTTAAGAAGTTTTATATACGTTTTATTAATTTGTGACAAGTTAACATTAAGATAATTTCTCCTAACAGTAGGCGATTCTTTAATTATCTTTAATTCATCAGGCGAAAATAAAACTACTTTGTATTGAAATATATAATCACTAATTTTCTTTTTTAATCTACTATTAATTTTAGTTTTTTTACCATTATTAGTTAGCAAATACTCAAGTTGTTTAGTTCTTATCTCATCATCAACCAAAACTTTAATTTTAAAATAATCAGAATTACTCTTAATCATAACATTTTCATCATTATTTTTAAAAGATCTAGCAGTACTTGCCACATAAATACTTTCTATTATAGATGTCTTTCCAATTCCATTAGCGCCTATAATAACATTTATATCTTCTAAATTATCAATTTTAAACTTGTCATAATTTCTAAAATTTGTTAATTCTATTTTTCTGATGTGCATTTTAAAACCTCTTATAACCTTAAATTTAAAAATAATAGGTATACTAGTACTCCTATACCTATTACAATTATATCACAAAATGGGTTCAACAAAAAGCATTTTCTACCAGTTTTTTGAAGTTCTTACTTCATAAGAGGCAAAAAGTCTAGCTGCTTTTGAATACTGGTTATTAAAACTATAATAAGACGAAGGAACCATTATAGAAATTCCACTTTTAAATTTAACTATAGTCTCGTTTTTAACCTTACCAGGCTTATACTCTAATACATTATTATAACTAATCCATAAATTAGAATTCTTACTAGGTGAAGTTAAAGGAAAAAATATTATTCTATTTTTCTCTTCAATAATAATTGGAGCCTTATATCGAGTATTAATGAAATTATAAGTTCCTCTTCTTCTAGCTTTATAGTTAACACCAAAATATTCACAGCTATCTTCAATAACCTTCATAGATGAATAATCTAAAGGTATATTTCCTTTTCTCTCAATAACTTCACAGTTAGTTTGATTAATCGGAAGTACAGCTAAAGTTTCATCATTTATCTTGTATTCCATACTTTTTCTCCTTTCTTGGCTCCGTATTATAGCACCAGACTTTGTCGAATTTTGTCGAATTTTGTCGAACGACGAAAAAAATTTTTGATCAAGTAAAAACCCCCGATTTTTCGGGGGTTCACAAGAAATTAATAAGTTTTTATAGGTAAAATAAGTTGAAGTAAATCACCATTATCATTCTCTTTTATAATAATAGGTTTAATTTCCCCATTAAAATATAAAGTAACTTCTTTAGAATCAAAACTCTTAATTGCTTCCATCATATATTTAACACTGAATGAAATCTTAAGATTATCTCCCTTAATAACATCAACATTCATAACTTCCTCAATTTTACCTATTTCAAGACTACTAGAAGTTAATGTTAACTTATTACCAACAATTTCCAAAGATACTATATTTTTATCTTTAGCTTGAGCCAAAATACTTGCTCTATCCATAATACTAAAAAATTCACTAGTATTTACCTTATAGATATATTCAAATTCACTAGGTACCAAAGAATCAGTGTTAGGATATGTACCATTTAATAAACTAGATTGGAATAAAATATCTTTATACTTGAATAAAACCTTATTATTAAAAGCGTGTAATTCTATTTCATCATCTTCATCTTCTATTAATTTAACAAATTCATTAACATTTCTAGCAGGAATAACAAAATTAACATTATCAACAAAATCATTAAACTTAATACTCTTTTTAGCAAGTCTATAAGAGTCAGTAGCAGTACATTCAAGTTGATTACCTAAAATTTTAATGTTAATACCTGTAAGTAAAGGTTTACTTTCTTGTTGACTAGTAGCAAAAACAGTTTGACTAACTATCTCTTTAAAATTACCAGCAGTAAGCTTTATAGGATTTTGAACCACCTCAATGTTAATATTTGGGAAGTCATTAACATTAAAACAATTTAAATTATATTTACTACTAACTGTAGAAATAATAGCTTTACATCCATCAACTTCTTCAATTTCTATTAATTCATTAGGAAGTTTTCTAATAATATCTAAAATAAATCTACCATAAATCACTACACTTCCAGTTTTATTTATTTCATTAATTTTAGATTTATCAATAAAAGTCTTTATTGTTATCTCATTATCAGTTGCTGTTAAAAATAAACCTTCATCTGTAAGTTGAAATAATATTCCATTTATAACTGGTATAATATTTCTATTTGACAATGCCCTTCCTACATTGTTTAAATTTTCTAATAATACATCTTTATTAATTTTAAATTTCATTTATATTTCCTCGCTTTCTTTTATTAAATATTAATAATTATATTATAGGAGTTAATAATGTGTATATGTCACTTAAAGCCTTATTTTATCGAGGTTTATAAGTGTTAATAACTTTACATTGTTAACATTCTATTCACTCATCTTTTGTTTTAACTCTCCGATAATATTTCCAAGTTCTTTATTACTCTTCATATCCTCATTTATTTTTTCATAACCGTGGATAACTGTAGAATGATCTCTACCTCCAAATTCAAGCCCTATCCGAGGATACGTTTCATCAGTTAGAATTCTACACAAATACATTGCAATCATTCTAGCATTAGCTATATTCTTACTTCTTTTCTTTCCTTTTAAGTCATCAGACGTCAATTTAAAATACTCAGAAACTATAGAAATAATTTTACCAATAGAATTTTCAGTATATTGACCCATTCCATTAGCGTATTCATCAAGTGCTTCCATAGCTTTATCAAGCGTTAACTCTTTAATGTTCATAATTGCAGAATAAGCATAAAGTCTAGTAATCGCACCTTCTAGATTTCTAACGTCACTTCCACAGTTAGAAGCAATAAAATCAACTATTTCATCAGGAAGTTCCATCATATAGTCCCCAGAACTAATTTTATTCTTAATAATTTTAACTTTCAAATCATATTCAGGAACACTAATTATTGCTTTAAGACCCCAATTGAAACGAGTTTTTAATCTATCCGCAAACATTTTAAGGTCATCAACACTTCTATCTGAACATATTATAATTTGTTTTTCCTTATAATATAGACTATTAAAAGTATTGGTAAACTCTTGTTGAGTTGCATTTGCACTTCCCAAAAATTGAATATCATCAATCATAAGAACATCAATATCTCTATATTTATTTTTAAAGATATCAATATAATTTAAATTATCTTCCTTATTCCCACTGTCTTTAGTAATGTTGATAAATTCATTCATAAATTCATCAGTAGTAATATAAAGTACTTTCAAATTACTATTTTCATTAATATAATTACCTATCGCGTGCATCAAATGAGTTTTACCAAGTCCACTTTTTCCATACAAAAATAATGGATTATAAAGTTTACCAGGATTCTGTGCAACAGCAAGACAACTACTAAAAGCAAATCTGTTCGAATCACCAACAATAAAATTATCAAAAGTATATTTAGGATTTAAATTAGTTTTTCTGTTTTCAACAAACTCATTAATACTTTCATCAGACAAGTTATCATTAATTATATTTTGCTGAGGAGAAAAAGCTTCTTTATATTCTCCTTCTAAACATATAATAATGTTATGTTGACAACCTGTTATTTCTAAGAAAGTTTCTTCAATTAAATCCATATAAAGGTTAATAATTTGATTCTTATGCACAGGATAAGGAACAATAATAACGATATCTTTATCATTAATAGTCAATAACCTTAAATCTTTAAACCAAGTATTATAAAGAACATCACTTAGCTTAGTTTTTATAGATCCTAAAAAGTTATTCCACACACTAACTTTGTCCATAGAACCACCTCCAAAGTACCCCACAACTTATTCACCTTTATTTTACCCCTTTTTATTCTATTTTCAAAGCAAAATTTTCCAAAAAATGTTATTAACATAGTTTATTAACAGGTTATGCACACCTTTTTTACCCATTTTACAGTATTTTGTACAACTTATCAACATTATCAACAATTTTCAAATCAACACTGTTGATAAGTTTATCCACATAAAATGTTAATATGTTAATAAAATAAAAATTGACAAATATTATTCTATAGTTTATAATCGTAGAAGTCAAGCAAAAAAAAGGAGGAATATATAATGAAATTAACACCAGTTGCTAAAAAGAATAATAAAGCAAAAAAACAAGGTTTTCTTTCAAGAAGTAAAAATATATTAAAAAGCAGAAGAAATAAAGGAAGAAAAAACTTAATTAACAAATAAACTACTTGCAATGAGTAGTTTTTTTGTATAAAATAAAAGCACTAGGTGAAATTATGAATAAAAAGTATATTATAAAGAAAAACGAAGAAATTGAAGTAATTGTTAAAAAAGGTAAAAAAAGAGTTTCAAAATACTTCATTATATATATGGTAAAGAATGATAAAGATTACAATATGTATTGTGTAAGTGTAAGTAAGAAACTAGGAAAAGCTAATGTAAGAAACAAGATAAAAAGAAGAACCAAGGACATACTTATGAAAAATAAAATAGATTTAGGTAAAAAGTATGTTATAATAATAAGGAAAGAAGCATTAACTGTTTCATACAAAGAATTAGAAGAAAGTCTAATCAAAGAAATTAAAGGAGAAAGAAATGAAAAATATTAAGAAAATATTAATAGTACTAGTTTTAACAATAATGTTAACAACAGGTTGTACAAGAAGTTTTAAAGACAAAGAAACAAACACAGTTTATACAGAAAACATATTATGTAAGCCTACAAATGAGGAAAGTTTAAAAGCATATGAATCAAATGAAAAAGTTGATTTAGATAAACTTCCTAATTGTGAGGATTTAAAAGTTAATTCAGGCGGTTATGAAGGCTTATGGACAAGCTTATTAGTAAAACCCTTAGCTTGGGTAATAGTTAAAGTAGGATTATTAGTAAAGAACTATGGTCTTTCAATTATAATTTTAGGAATTCTACTTAGATTACTTGTACTTCCACTTAGTATGCAAACTATGAATATGAGTACAGGAATGCAAAAAGCAAATCCAGAATTACAAAGACTAGAAAAAAAATATGCAGGAAGAAATGACCAACAATCATTAATGGCAAAAAATCAAGAAATGCTTATGATCTATAAAAAATATAATATCAAGCCTTTCTCTGGATGTCTTGTTTCATTAATACAGTTACCTCTATTCTTTGCCTTCTTGGAAGCAATTCAAAGAATACCTGCAATACTTGAAGAAAAATTATTATGGTTTGATTTAGGGACTACACCTTGGAAAGCAATAACATCAGGAAATTATTATTACATCATAATAGTAATATTAATAGGTGCCTCTACTTATTTCTCATTTAAAAATGCTGGAATGACTTCAGTAAACGAAGCACAAGCACAACAAACAAAAATGATGACTAAAATGATGACAGTATTTATAATATTTATGTCCTTCACACTTAACGTCGGTATAGGACTTTATTGGGTATCAACAAGTGCATTTGCAATATTACAAAATTTTATACTAAAAAAAGCCAGAGATAAAAAAGAAAAATAAGTAAGGAAGTGGTAAAATGGAAAAGTATATATATAAAGGAAAAGATAAAGAATCAGTATTAAAACACGCTTTAGAAGAATTAAATGTAACTGAAGATGAAGTGTTAATAAAAGAATCAGAAGAAAAAGGAAGTTTATTCTCATCAAAAAAAGTTGTATTAGAAATAGTAAAAATCACTGATATAGCTCTTTTAGGTAAATCTATCCTAGAAAACATTTTAAAAGGATTCAACATCGAAGGAAACATTGAACAAAAAATAAGAGACAAACAAATATCTTATAAAATTCATTCAGATAAAAATGGAATACTAATTGGTAAAAACGGAAAAGTTTTAGAATCAATGCAAAAGTATTTAAAACAAGCAGTTAATAGTCAAGTAGGACTTTATGTCAATATTTTATTAGATATCGAAAACTATAAAGAAAAGCAAAACTACTTCCTAGAAAGAGATGCTAAAAAAATTGCTAGACAAGTAACACTTTCAAAAATAGATGTTAAACTAGACCCAATGAATTCTTTCCAAAGAAGAATTGTTCACAGTGCGTTATCAAAATTTGAATACATAGAAACAGAAAGTGTTGGAGAAGAACCAAATAGATGCGTAGTAATTAAATATAAAGAAAAATAAACTGAAACAAAATTCAGTTTTTTTATTTCCCGGGAAATAAATAATTTACATATCCTTTGCGAAGTGGTATAATCGGTAAACGAAAGGAAGAGTGTTACATATGACAGATACAATTGCCGCTATAGCAACTGCAGTTGGAACAAGTGCAGTAAATATAATAAAAATAAGTGGTCCAAGTGCAATAAGTATAGTAAACAAAATCTTTACAAAGGATTTAACAAAGCTTTCCTCAAACACAATAAATTATGGTTACATAAAAGACAATGGAGAAACTATAGATGAAGTTCTTGTTTCTATATTTAGAAATCCTAACTCTTTAACCGGGGAAGATGTTATAGAAATAAATTCTCACGGTGGAATTGCTGTAACAAATAAAATATTAGAAATACTTCTTACTAATGGTTGTAGATTAGCTGAACCAGGAGAATATCTAAAACGCGCATTTTTAAATGGTAAAAAAGACTTACTAGAAGCAGAATCTATAAGTGACTTAATAAATGCCAAAACAGAATCATTTAGGAAAATGAGTACAAAAGGATTAACAGGAGAGTTATCGGCTTTAGTAAAAAGATTAAGAGAAAAACTACTAAATATTATTGCAAATATAGAAGTTAATATAGATTATCCTGAATATGAAGATGCAATAGTTTATACAAATGAACTTTTAGAAAAAAGTATAATTGAAATAAAAGAAGAACTTCAAAAAATAGTAAATGAAAGTGAAAAAGGTTCACTAATAAAAAATGGTCTAAATGTAGGAATAATAGGCAAACCTAACGTAGGAAAAAGTAGTTTATTAAACAAGTTAATAAATGAAGATAAAGCAATTGTAACCGATATAGAAGGAACAACAAGAGATATAGTAGAAGGAACATTCATTTTAAACGGAATAAACATAAACCTAATCGATACAGCAGGAATAAGAGAAACAGATAATATAGTAGAAAAAATTGGTGTAGAAAAAAGTAAAACCATAATTGAAAAAAGCAATATGGTAATCGCACTTTTTGATGGAAGCAGAGAATTTGATAAAGAAGACAAAGAGATCTTAAAGGAAATAAAAGGTAAAAAAGCAATAATACTAATAAACAAAGTAGATTTACCACAAAAATTAGATAAATCAGAAATAAAAGATTTTGAAACAATAGAAATATCTGTCAAGGATAATAAAGGTATAAATCTACTTATAGAAAAAATAAAAGAATTATTTAATCTAAATGAAATTGAAACAGGAGATTTTACTTACCTATCTAATGCTAGACAAATAAGTATAATAAAAGAGGCTTTAGCACTAAGCGAAGAAATAAAATCACAAAACGAAAAAAATACGCCTGTAGACTTAATTCAAATTGATATTCAAAAATTATGGGAAAAACTTGGAGAATTGACAGGAGATACATATAAAGATGAATTATTAGATGAAATATTCAGCAAATTCTGTTTAGGAAAATAAAAGGAGGTGCAGAAAAATGTATGAAGTAATAGTTATTGGCGGAGGACACGCTGGATGTGAAGCTTCACTTGCCTGTGCGAGAATTGGACATAAAACCTTATTAATAACTGGAAACATAAATAACATTGCCGATATGCCTTGCAATCCATCAATAGGTGGCTCGGCTAAAGGAATAGTCGTGAGAGAAATAGATGCTCTAGGTGGTGAAATGGGTGTAAATGCCGATAAATCACACTTACAAATCAAAATGTTAAACAGTAAAAAAGGCCCAGGTGTAAGAAGTTTAAGATGCCAAGCAGATAAAACTACCTACCCTGAAAATATGTTAAAAACTTTACAAAGTGAGAAAAACCTTGAAATTAAAGAAAAACTTGTTAAAGAATTAATCGTGGAAAACGAAGAAATTAAAGGTATCATTACAGAATCAGGTGAAATAATACATTCAAAAAAAGTAATAATAACAACTGGAACATACTTAAATGCCGATATATTAAGAGGCCACAATAAATTTAAAGGAGGACCTCACGGAGAAAAACCATCATTATATCTAAGTGAAAGTTTACAAAAAAATGGAATAAAAATGAGAAGATTAAAAACTGGAACACCACCAAGAGTACTAAAATCAACAATCGATTATAACGAATGCCAAGTTGAACAAGGAGATAAAGAACTACTAAGTTTCAGTAACTTCTACAAACCAGTATACAATATTGATGAACAAATACCTTGTTATTTAACATATACAAATTTAGAAACTCACAAATTAATCTTAGACAATCTAGATAAATGTGCATTGTATAGTGGACTCATCGTAGGAATAGGACCTAGATACTGCCCATCAGTTGAAGACAAAATAGTAAAATTTAGAGATAAAGATAGACATCAAATATTCCTAGAACCCGAAAGAAAAAACGGCAATGAAATATATGTTGGAGGCTTTTCCACAACAATGCCAGAAGAATTACAAGAACAATTAATACACTCAATGGCAGGATTACATCATGCAAAAATAACAAAATATGGGTATGCCATAGAATATGACGCTATAGATAGTACTGAATTAAAAATTTCACTTGAATCAAAAAAAATAAAAGGCTTATACAGTGCTGGACAAATAAATGGAACAAGTGGTTACGAAGAAGCAGCTGCACAAGGGCTAATTGCCGGAATAAATGCTTCCTTAAGTCTTGAAAAAAAAGAACCTTTAATACTAAAAAGAAACGAAGCATACATCGGTGTATTAATAGATGATTTAATAAACAAAGGCATAACAGAACCTTATAGATTACTAACATCTCGTGCCGAATATAGACTACTATTAAGACACGACAATGCTGACATAAGACTAACAGAAAAAGGTAGACAAGTTGGATTAATAAATGATGAGAAATATCAAATATTTGCAAACAAACTAAATCAAATAAAGGAATTAAAAAAACATCTAGAAGAATCTAAAATTGAAGCAACACCAGAAAACAACAATTACTTAGAAAGCAAATCATCAGCAAAAATAGTTGGAAAAACCCCTGCTCTAGAATTATTAAAAAGACCAGAATTAAATATTAAAGACATAGAAGAATTACTAAAAGAAAAATATGATAGTCTTATAAGTGAACAAATAGAAATAAATACAAAATACGCAGGATACATTGCTAAAACAGAAGCAGAAGTAGAAAAAATGTTAAATCTTGAAAAGAAAAAAATTCCAGAAAATATTGACTATAGTAAGGTAAGAAACATAGCAACAGAAGCAAGACAAAAACTAGAACAAGTTAGACCTCTTACAATAGGACAAGCAACAAGGATAAGTGGTGTAAATCCATCAGACATAACAATGCTATTAGTTTACTTAAAAAAGGAGTATCCTAATGAATAAAGTTATAAAAGAAACCACTCTTCTTGGTATAAAACTTACAGATGAAGAAATATATAAATTTGAAAAATATAAGGAATTGTTGCAAGAATACAATAAAAAATTTAATTTGACTAGTATAACAGAAGATAATGAAATATACTTAAAGCACTTTTATGATTCTTTATGCATTATGAAAGCACAAGAATTGCTAAACTCATCATCTTTGCTTGATATAGGCACAGGAGCTGGATTTCCAGGTATCCCAGTAGCAATCGTAAATAAAGATATTAAAATAACCTTAGTAGAATCCAATAAGAAAAAATGTGAATTCTTAAAAGTAGTAAAAGATTCCCTAAATCTTCAAAATGTAGAAATTATAAACGCCCGTGCTGAAGATTTTGCAAAAACTAACAGAGAAAAATTTGAAGTAGCAACCTCAAGAGCAGTGGCAAATCTTTCAATATTACTCGAATTAGAGTTTCCTGCTCTCTCAGTAGGTGGAGTATTAATAGCATTAAAATCAAATGTACAAGAAGAACTTGAAAATTCAAAATCCATATTAAAAGAATTAAATGGAACTATAAAAAACACTATTGAATACACTTTACCATATGAAGAATCAAAAAGAACTTTATTAATAATCCAAAAACAATTACCAACAAACTCAAAATACCCTAGACAATATTCTCAAATAATAAAAAGTCAAAAAAGTATGAAAAAAATATAAAATATAACTAAAATAAAAAATATTTTATACTGCACCATACTTTTTTTCTTTTAAACCCCTTGCAAAATATGTAAAAATAAAGTACAATATGAATAGAATAAAAAAAGATAAGGGGCTGAGTAATATGAACCACGAAAATCAAATAATTAATGTAAATATAGATGAAATAATACCTAACAGATTTCAACCAAGACTAGCATTTGATGAAAAAGAATTAAAAGAATTGTCTGATTCAATCAAACTTCACGGTATTATTCAACCATTAGTATTAAGAAGAATTGGAGATAAATTTGAAATAATCGCTGGAGAAAGAAGATACAAAGCATCAGTAATGGCAGGATTAAAAACCGTGCCAGCTGTTGTAATGAATATTGATGATGAAAAAAGTGCCGAGGTTGCAGTGGTAGAAAATTTACAAAGAAAAGATCTAACTGCAATAGAAGAAGCTCAAAGTTACAAAAAAATACTTGATATGGGATACTTAACTCAAGATGAATTAGCAACAAGAATGGGAGTTGCCCAATCAACAATAGCAAACAAACTAAGATTACTAAATTTAACAATTCCTGTTAAAGAAGCTTTATTACACGGTAAAATATCTGAAAGACACGCTAGAAGTTTACTTAACATAACAGATAATAACCTACAAATAAGTATGTTAAATAGAATAATGTCAGAAAGACTAACTGTAAGACAAACCGACGAAGAAATAGCAAAACTTTTAGGAAAAGACAAGGCTGATAAAACACCCTCAGAAACTCCTATAACTCCTACATTTGATGTAGATATAGAAAAAGAAAAAAATGCATCTAGAGATATTAACCCAGATTACAAACCAAAAGACATAGAAGCATTATTAAGACCTGAAAGTACAGAAAAACCTGCTGAAAAGCCGGTAGAAACTATAACAAGTGTAACTCCTGAAGAGACAAAACTAGAAGACACAAGCACACCAAAACTATTTAATCCATTCCAAGAAATTGAACCAGAAATAATGGATTTCGAGTTACCATCTCAAAGTTTTGAAAACCCACTTAAAGAAAACGCTTTTGATACTCCAAAAAGTAGTATAATAGAAGAATATCAAAGTACAAAAGAACCAGAAAAAACAGAAATAAGCACATCAGAACCTGAAACAAAAAGCTTAACAAAAGCAATTTCTAGTGCAAGAGAAGAAGCTTCAAAAATTGAAAATATGGGATTCAATGTAGAAACAGAAGAATTTGACTTTGAAGATATGTATCAAATAATAATAAAAATTAAAAAAGATTAAAACAAAAGGACTAAACAAAAAAATTTAGTCCTTTTAATATTCTCTAACATAAGATGGCTCCGTACCTTTAACAAAATAAATCAAATCTTTAACACTTAAATCAGTAGTACTACCAGAAATAGGATTAACAAAAGCACCAGTAACACCTCTAGGAATATCATACCACACACTATCGCCTTCTCCTACGTAAGATTCAATTGCCCTAGCCCATATCTTTTTAGTAACTTTAGAAGAAACCTTATTAACTGCACTATTATCATCAAAACCATTCCAAACCATAACAAGTGCCTCAGGATTATATCCAACTACCCAATAATCAGAATCAGTAGTACCAGACTTGGCAGCATACTTATGATTAATAAGCCCTTTGACAGAAAGAAGTGTTGGAGAAGCATAATCTATATAATCATAATTATAAGTATTAGAAAGCATTTCATTCAAAATAAAAGTATACCTCTTATCAAGAACATTCTCTTCCTCATACTTTTCCTCATAAATCACATTATCATTTAAATCAGTAACCTTTCTAATAAATGAAGGTTTATTCTTGACTCCATAATTAGCAAGAGTATTAAATGCATTGCTAAAATCTATCATATTAATCTCAGTTGTACCGAGAGCTAAACTTGCGTTACTAGGAAGGCTAGTACTAATACCCATCTTTTTAGCAGTTTTCTTAAGATTACCAGCACCCAAGAAAAGATGTGTCTTAACAGCAAAAATATTATCAGAAAGTACTAGTGCATCCGCCATAGTTAAAGGTTTATTAGCATACTTATCAGCAAAATTAGAAGGACTATAACTTTCCCCATTACCTAAATAGAAATTAGTTTTCTCACTTACAAAAGTACTAATAGGAGTCATACCATTTTCAAGTGCAGAATAATAAAGAATAGGTTTAAAAGTAGACCCCACTTGCCTTTTTGAACTAGTAACCCTATTAAACTGAGTAGAATTATAATTACTCCCACCTATTAAAGCCACAATTGCACCATTCTTAGGATTCCTTATAATCGCAGCTACTTCCAAATTACCGGTATCCTTCATTTCCTCACTAATAATATTTTCTAAATTTTCTTGTGCTCTTGAATTTAAATAAGTATAAACCTTAAGCCCACCAGTACTAATAAGACTTTTAGGAATTTTATCTATTGAATTTAACTCCTCAATAACAGCATCCTTATAATAAAGTGAACTCACAATAAAATTACTAGACTTTTTACCATAAAACACTAACTCCTCATTATAAGCATTATTCATCTCTTCTTCACTAATATGCCCTCTTTTAAACATACTATTTAAAACAACAAGTTGTCTCTCCTTAGCATTATCATAATAATAAATAGGATTATAATAAGTAGGATTTTTTGGAATACCAACTATAATAGATGCTTCAGCCAAACTAAGATCCTTCGCGTGTTTATTAAAATAATACTGACTTGCCTCCTCTATACCATAATTTCCAGCACCATAATTTATAGTATTCATATATCCCTCAAGAATCTCATCCTTGCTGTAATGAACCTCAAGCTCAAAAGTTAAATAAGCTTCCTCCAACTTTCTCTCCCAAGTCTTATCAAAAGTTAAAAATAAATTCTTAATATACTGCTGACTAATTGTACTTGCGCCTTCTTTTAAATCTCTCGCCTTAATATCATTATAAAGAGCCTTCATTATACGCAAATAATCAAACCCGTTATGACTATAGAAATTCTTATCTTCAGTATCAACAATCCCCATAACAGCATACTCACTTATCTCACTTAACTTAACCCAAGAACTAGTCTTAGTACTTTGATAAAAAACTTCATCATTAACATCGTACATAACTACTCTATTAGAATTCTGAACATCTATCTTAGGTGTGATATAAGCATACAAATAAAAACCTAAAAAAACTACAAACACACATATAACAACATAACACAAAATTTTCCATCCTATATATAAGACTCTAATAGTTTTACTTTTCATAACATAATCTCCTAACTTTAGTATTAAAAAAAATAAAAAAAATATAAGTAAAAAGCACATATAAAATGACAAATTTATGAATATAATAAAAAAGATTATAAATAGTACTTGATTTATTGAAAAATATCAGTATAATTTTAGTGGAAAAGGAATGATTATGATATGATGAAATTAAAAAGTATAAGTGAAGAAGAAATTGAAACAATGTCATATGACGACATAGCGTATGTTATTTTAAAAGAAAAAGGTAAAAAAATGAAATTACTCGACCTATTTAATGAAGTAATTGATCAGCTAAAATTAAACAAAGAAGAAGCAGAGAATCATCTAGCTGATTTCTTTAGTCTTTTATCTACAGAAAAAAGATTTATACAACTAGATAAAGGTTTCTGGGATTTAAGAGAAAACCATACTTCTAAAGTAGAATTATCAGACATCGAAGAAGATGATGAGGAAGATGAAATCGAAGTCGAAGAAGAACAAACTCCAGAAGAAGACGAAATGTACATTGATGAAACAAAAGAATCTGATGATGACGAAGTAGAAGACGAATACAAAGACTTAGTTGTAATAGATGATGATATGGAATCTGAACTTTAGCTTTTTATAGTTTTAATAATTATAAAAAAGAAAGGAAAGATTTTTAATGATAGAAAGATTAAATTTAATAATAGATAGATATAACGAATTAGAAAAGGAATTAACATTACCTGAAGTATATAATGACTTCAAAAAAATGAAAGAATTATCAAAAGAAAAAACATCACTAGAAAAAACAGTTGAAATCGCAAAAGAATATTTTGGTGTACTAAGTGACATTGAAGTAGCAAAAGAAATGAAAAACGATCCAGAAATGTCTGAATTCGCGCATGCTGAATTAGAAGAATTACACGCAAAAAAAGAAAAACTTGAAGAAGAAATAACAATTCTATTACTTCCAAAAGATCCTAACGATGATAAAAACGTAATAATGGAAATAAGAGGCGCAGCAGGTGGAGATGAAGCCAATATATTCGCAGGAGATTTATTCAGAATGTATTCAAAATATGCTGAAAAAATGGGATGGAAACTTGAAATTACAAATGAAATTCCAGGAGAAGCAGGTGGATACGCAGGAATAGAATTTATTTTATCAGGAGATAATGTATACTCAAAACTAAAATATGAAAGTGGCTCTCACAGAGTACAAAGAGTACCTCAGACAGAAACACAAGGAAGAGTTCATACTTCAACAGCAACAGTATTAGTAATGCCAGAACAAGAAGACGTAGAAGTAGAATTACTTGATAAAGACCTAAAAATAGACGTTTGCCGTTCAAGTGGTGCCGGTGGACAATGCGTAAACACAACAGACTCAGCAGTAAGAGTAACTCACATTCCAACTGGTCTAATGGTATACTGCCAAGTAGAAAGAAGCCAAATTAAAAATAAAGAAAGAGCTCTAACAATACTAAAATCTAGACTATATGACTTAAAAGTTCAAGAACAAGAAAAAGCACTAGGTGCAGACAGAAAAGCAAAAATTGGTACTGGAGACAGGTCTGAAAAAATAAGAACATACAACTATCCACAAAATAGACTTACAGACCACAGAATAAACTTCACTATAATGCACTTAGACAAAGTAATGGAAGGTAACCTAGAAGAAGTAATCGAAGCTCTAATAACAGCAGATCAAAAATTAAAAATGGGTATAACAAGTGAAAATTAATGAATTAGATAAAAATGAGCTAATTAAAGTTGGAAAATACACAAAAAGAAACATAAAAAAAATAGAAAATGACTATCCAGTACAATACATAATTGGAAATGTTAACTTTTATGGAAACGATATAATAGTGAACAAAAATGTACTAATACCGAGATTCGAAACAGAATATCTAGTAGAAAAAACGATTAACTACATAAAAAAATTAAAAATGAATAATCCAAAAATACTAGACTTATGTACAGGTTCAGGTGTAATTGGACTAACCCTAAAAAAAGAAATATCTGACAGCATAGTAACACTATCAGACATTTCTATAAAAGCATTAAAAGTTGCTAAGAAAAACAAAAACAAACTTAATCTAGACGTAAAAATAAAAAGGAGTAATTTACTTAGCAAAATAAATGACAAATATGATGTAATAATTTCCAATCCACCATACGTTATGGAATTAGAACATTTGCCAAAAAACGTTCAATACGAGCCTTCCCTAGCTTTATATAGTGGAAAAAAAGGAACAGACCATATAGACAAAATTCTAAAAAATATCCACAAAAACTTAAAAGAAAAATATTTGATAGCCTTAGAAATCAATGAAAAAAGTGAAAAAGACTTAACCAATTTAGTAAAGAAATATTTTTCAACAAACATAAAATACACATTCGAAAAAGATCTAGCAGGAAAAACAAGATATTTATTTATATTTAGTGAATAAAAAATAAAAAAGCCAACCAATATTAACTGAAAGGTTGGTTTTTTAAATGAAAAAAATACTAATATTACTAGCATTAATATCAATAATACTATTATACACAAATAAAACGGAAGAATACGTAATCGTTCCAAATGAAAGTATTAGATTTAGAATAATACCAAACAGTAACACTCCAGAAGACTTATATATGAAAGAAGAAGTAAAAGAAGGAATAAGTGACATAATAACATCTCTAAGCAAAGAAAATATAAATGAAACAAGAACAAACATAGTAAACAACTTGCCACTTCTAAGAAACAAAGTACAAAATGTATTTGATGAAAACAACTATAATCAAACCTTTAACATAAACTATGGTATAAACTACTTTCCAGAAAAAACATACAAAGGCGTAAAATATCAAAGTGGTAACTATGAATCAATGGTAGTAAGTATAGGAAATGCATCAGGTGATAACTACTGGTGTGTACTATTCCCACCACTTTGTATGATGGAGGCAAAAGAAAGTGAAAAAGTTGAATACAAATTCTTCATAAAAGAAATAATTGATCATTTTAAATCATAAATAAACAAAAACATACTATAATTTTACTAGGTGAACAAATTGGAAATAATAACATTAATAATAATTGGATTATCACTTAGTATAGATGCCTTTACCCTTAGCCTCGCCTATGGGCTTTTATCTGTCTCAAAAAGAAAAATAATACTTACCTCTCTTACAGTTGGTGTTTTTCACTTCATAATGCCAATAATAGGTTACTCACTTGGTAATGCCATAGAAAACTATATTAAAATAGACTCAAAACTAATCCTGATAATCGTTCTATCACTCATACTAATCGAAATGATAAAATCTATAAATGAAACTGAAAAAGAAATAAATCTATCTTTCATAAACATACTCTCCTTTGCTTTCCTAGTATCTCTTGATAGTTTAACTCTAGGTTTAGGACTAAACTACATTACAAATAACATCTTTCTAGCTAGTACAATATTTATGACTCTAAGTAGCACATTCACATATCTAGGATTCACTTTAGGAAAATGTATAACAAAAAACATTGGAAAATATGCTAAAATCTTAGGAATACTCATAATATTAATTGTAATTGTATACTTAATATGTAAATAATAATAAAAAATATTGACTTAATCAAAATAAAAACTTATATTATAAATAAGTGAAATATCTTATTTGGAGGGTATATGTCAAAACTAAAAATTGAAGGAAAAAATGTTTTATCGGGTACCATAGAAATCAGTGGTGCTAAAAACAGTGCAGTTGCATTACTACCTGCCTCACTACTATGCAAAACAAAAAGTAAAATCTTTAAAGTTCCAAAAATTAGAGATATTGAATATTTAATAAAAATATTAGAAGTTTTAAACTGTAAATGTAAAATAGAAAATAATGCAGTAGAAATAGACACAACACATTTAAAAAATGCTCCAATACCAGAAGAACTAAGCGAGCAAATGAGAGCTTCATATTATTTTATGGGTACACTCTTAGCAAGATTTAAAAAAGTAGAAATATCATTTCCAGGAGGTTGCCATATAGGAGCAAGACCAATAGACTTACACATAAAAGGTTTTGAAAGTTTAGGTGCAAAAGTAGAAATAATAAAAAATAAATACATAATAACAGCTGACAAACTAATAGGTAGCAGAATATATCTTGATATAGCAAGTGTAGGTGCAACAATAAACATAATGCTAGCCGCAGTAAGTGCAGAAGGCAAAACAATAATAGAAAATGCTGCCAGAGAGCCCGAAATTGTAAACGTTGCATCATACCTAATATCAATGGGTGCAAAAATAACTGGAGCAGGAACAAGCACAATAATAATAGAACAATCTCTCGACTTAGATAATGGTGTAACAGAAGTATTTCCAGACAGAATAGAAGCATCAACATACATTGTACTAGGAGCCTTAATGGGAGAAAAATTGAAAATAAAAGGATTTATAAAAGAACACATAAATGCAGTTCTAACTAAACTAAATGACGTCGGTCAAGACTTTGAACTAAACGGAGACGAAATAACAATTACCCGTGCACAAAAGTATCTACCAACAAATATTAAAACACAAGTATACCCAGGATTTCCAACAGATATGCAACAAGTTTTCACAGTTTTACTAACACGTGCTAGTGGAGAAAGCACAGTAACGGAAACAATATATGAATCAAGATTCAAAAGTGCAGAACTCCTTAATCAAATGGGAGCAAACACGGCTGCTTGTGAAAACGTACTAACCATAAAAGGCCCAACCGAACTAACAGGTAAATCACTATGGGTACCAGACTTAAGAGGTGGAGCAGCCCTTCTAGTAGCCGGACTAATAAGTGAAGGAACAACAATATTAGACAACATTTCATTACTCCTAAGAGGATATGAAGATGTAGTTGAAAAACTAAGTGCTGTAGGTGCTAAAATAGAAATAATCGAGTAAAATATTATGAGGAGTGATAACTATAAAAAAGAAACTCATAATATTTTTTCTTGCCATAATACCAATAATGCTAATATACACATTTACAAAAAACATAACATACACTTACCTATCAATTGGAGATGACCTAGCTAGTGGACACACCCCATTCGACACATATAATTTGTCATACACCGACTTCCTATACGACTATCTAAAACAAACCCACAGTAAAGTAAACTTAAACACTGACTACATAGAAGAAGACCTAAGAATAAAAGACCTAATAAAAATGATAAAAGAACCTAATCCAACATCAAGTAAAAATCTTTCACAAGAAATTAAAAAAGCAGACATAATAACAATATCAATAGGTTCAGATGAATTATTTAGCAAACTAAGAAGCACATACAACATAAAAAACACCTACACAAAATATGCAGATGAAATGCTAAATGACTTAAGTAATCTTCTAACTGAAATAAGAAAGATAAACAAAAAAGAAATCTACATAATTGGTTACTACAGTCCTATCAAAGAAACAGAAGAAAATAAAGATTATCTAGAAAGTCTGTTCGGCTACATAACAATGAAATTTCAAAAAATAGAAGAAACTTACAAAGTAAAATACATAAAAATAGATGATGCTTTTAAAAACAATTACACCTACTTGCCAAACCAAAACAATGCCTTCCCTTCAATAGATGGATATAAATACATAGCAAACCAAATAATAAAAGAAATAAGTAGTTAACACTTAAGATAACTACTTATTATTTCGTCTAAATCCCCATCTAAAACGCCTAGAACATCGCTTGTCTCAAAATTAGACCTCAAATCCTTAACCATAGTATAAGGTTGCATAACATAATTTCTAATCTGACTACCAAAATTCACGTCCATAACAGCGCCCTTTAAATCATTAATCTTCTTATCCATAGTCTCTTTTTCCAAAAGATAAAGCTTACTCTTTAAAATCTCCATAGCTTTTTCTTTATTCTTAATCTGACTTCTCTCATTCTGACAAGTAACAACAATTCCGGTAGGTAAATGAGTAATTCTAACAGCTGAATCTGTAGTATTAACACTCTGCCCTCCAGCACCACTACTTCTAAAAACATCTATTCTTAAATCCTCTTCTTTAATATTAACCTCAATCTTAGTATCAATCTTAGGAGTTACAAGTACACTTGCGAAAGAAGTATGTCTTCTCTTATTTGCATCAAAAGGACTAATTCTAACTAACCTATGAACACCAGTCTCGCCTTTTAAATATCCAAATGCATTAACAGCGCTGACGTCTATAATAGCCCCCTTAATACCTACTTCCTCACCAGGTTGCTCACTGACTCTAGAATACTTATACCCTTTTCTATCAAAATATCTAGTATACATTCTAAAAAGCATATTAGCCCAGTCATTACTCTCAGTTCCCCCTGCTCCACTATGTATCTCAACATAAGCATCACACTTATCAAATTCTCCAGAAAGTAAAATATCTAACCTAAGCTTCTCAATATTTTCTTCAATAACCTTAATATCTTCTTCAAGAATAAGAGTCTCCTCATCACTAAAATCCATATTAACAAGTTCTAAATCATCCGAAATACACTCTTTAGTCTTACTATACAAACTAATACTATTCTTTAAACTAGAAATAGTAGCCATAACTTTATTACAGTCTGACCTATTCCAAAAATCTTCTGCCCTACTTTCTTCTTCTAACTTTTCTATCTCTTTAACTTTTCCATCATAGTCAAAGTGACCTCCCAAGACTCAAAATCTCGCCTTTATAAAATTCTAACTTACTCTTAATATCCTTAACATCCATAACTAATCCTCCAACTCCACAATATCTCCATTATTAATAAGAAAAGCATTAGCCTCATCCGTATCAATATGTAACTCCAAACTATAATTATCTTTAACTTTAATTCTTACGTTGTCCATCGTGCCCCCTCTTTCGCCCTTCACTCTTACTCTATAGGTTTTCTCAGCATTAAGTCCATACTTTTCTAAATCCTCATAACTCGCGTGAATATGTCTATGAGCTAAAATACAATTTCTAGTTTTAAATTCTTTTGCGTTATTAACCAAAGTAACCTCTTCCCCACTATCAAAGTTCCCACTCATTCTAACTGGAGGGTTTATCTTAAGAACAAACGAGTCACTTCTATTAATCTCAACTTGCACCTCGTCTCTAAGTGGTCCAACTACCCTAACATTTTTAATCAGTCCACCATTAGTCTTAATATCCACGAGTAGTTCTGAAGCAAACTCTCCCCTTTGACTAAGATAATTCTTAACCCTAAACTCTTCATCATTAAAAAGAGTATCATACGCTTCCTTATTCAAATGAACGTGTCTATTACTAACACCTACTCTAATATCCATATGTCTCACCTACAAATATTATATAATAAAACATTCTAAAAAAAAAGAAAATGAATAACATTAAATAGGAGGAAAAAATTATGAATGGTAGTTACTACAAAAATCCAGACTTTATTCCATACTCAAGCTATGAGCCACCTAAAGAAGAAGATAATGAATTACCAATGGAACAAAGTTATATTGAAAACATCTTAAGAAACAACAAAGGCAAACGTGCCACATTATATATGAGTTTTCCAGACTCAGTAAACTGGAGAGATAAAGAATTTACAGGGATCGTCGAACAAGCAGGTAGAGATCACATCATACTATCAGACCCACAAACAGGTAAATGGTATATGCTTCTAATGATATACTTAGACTATGCAGTATTTGATGAAAAAATAAAATACAAAAAAAATGAATAGTTTTGCTCCATGCAAAACTTTTTAAATGTAAACAGTACAAATTAATAGTCAAAAATATAAAAAATATGATATCATATACATATGAAGAAGTTTAGATATATAATATTAACAATTTGCTTATTTTTACCATCACTAGTTTATGCACTAGAAATAGATGGACTTAATTCAAAAAATGTCATAGTTTATAATATAGACAATAACAAAATAATATATGAGAAGAACGGCGATAAAGAAGTTCCAATAGCAAGCCTAACAAAAATAATGACTACAATAGTATCAATAGAAGAAATAAAAGACTTAAAAGAAACAGTTGTAATAACTAGTGAAATGCTAAAAGGAATACCTTGGGATGCCACAGTAGCGGGCCTAAAAGTAAATGATAAAGTAACATATGAAGACTTATTATATAGTAGTATGATTCCTTCAGGTGCAGACGCAACTCAAGCTCTAGCAATAAGCTTAACTGGAAGTATAGATAACTTTGTAAAATTAATGAACAAAAAAGCAAAAGACCTAAATCTAGCACACACAAACTTTGTAAACACAACTGGACTAGACATAGACAATCATTATAGTTCAGTAAAAGATGTACTCACACTTCTAAACTACAGCTTAAAAAATCCAACATTTAAAAAAGTATACGAAACAAAATATTACACAACATCAAACAACATAGAACTAAAGTCAACGCTTAGCCACTACAATGAATACCTAAATTATGACTTATCATTCATAAAAGGAAGTAAAACAGGCTACACAGACGATGCAGGACTATGCTTATCAACAGAAAGCCTTATAGATGGTGCAAACATAATAACAGTAACAACAGGAGCAGACTACACATATGATGGTTACTACAACAATATGAAAGACATCAAAAAAATCTATAGTGCATTAAAAGAAAACTACATAAACCAAGTAGTAATAGAAGAGTCAAATGTTCTTGAAAAAATAAAAACAAAAAATGCCAAAGAAGACATAGTAATAATAAACTCACCAAAAGACATAAAAGTATACACAGAAAAACCTTTTGAAAAAGATAAAGTAAAAATAGAATATGATGGAATAAAAGAAGTATCATACAAAACAAAAAAAGGCACTAAAATAGGCACGATAAAAGTATACTATAAAAATGAACTAATAGATGAAGTAGATGCCATAACAAGTGAAGACTTACACTTTAGTCTATTCAAATTCATAAAAAACAACATATTTATCATACTTGGAGCATTTATAGTAGTACTTATAATAAAGCCAAAAAAGAAGAAAAAAAGAAAAGTTGTCCACAGATAAAAAGGACGACTTTTTTTATTTGCATACCACCAAAAATCAAGTATCAACGTACGTACAAAATCTTGCACTTTTGCATTTTAATAATATATTTGGTATAATTATCAGACGGAGGGCTTATGAAAGTAATTTTAATTGAAAATGTAAAAGGTACTGGAAAAAAAGACGAAGTAAAAGAAGTAAAAGATGGCTTCGGAACATTCCTAATCAAAAACAAAAAAGCAGTTCTTTACACAAATAAAAGTAAAGATGTTTTAAACGTGCAATTAAAAGAAAGACAAGATGAATATGAAGCATTAGTTGCTGAATGCAAAGAAATAAAGAAAAAATTGGCAAACGAAAACCTAGTATTTAGTGTTAAATCAGGTAAGGATGGCAAAGTATTCGGAAGCATAAGTTCTAAAATGATTAGTGAAGAATTAAAGAAAAAAGGATACAATATAGACAAAAAGAAAATAGAAGCAAATAATATAAATACATTAGGGTGTCACATAGTAAAAATAAACTTACACAAAGAAGTAACAGCAGAACTTACTATAACACTTAAGGGTGGTGAATAACTTGGCAAGAGTTGAACCACAAAACATAGAAGCAGAAATAAACGCCATTGGCTGTGCATTTCTAAATAAAGAGGCTTTAGACAAAGTATGTGAAGAACTAACAGGAGAAATGTTTTATGATACAAAACACCAAAAAATCTTTGAAGCCTTACAAAAACTAAGAGAAAAAGAAATAGCAGTAGACATAACTACAATAACCAACGAACTAGAAAAAGATAAAGGTTCATTAAGTAGTGTAGGTGGGCTAGAATACCTAACTGAAATAATTGACTCAGTAGCAACACCAGCAAACGTAGAATACTACATAAATATAATATTTGAAAAATACATCTTACGTTCACTTATAAACAAATCAACAAACATAATAGAAAACTGCTATGATGAAAAAGAAGACTTAGACACAATAGTTGAAGACGCAGAAAGAAGCATACTAGAAGTAAATACAGGAAGACACGTAAAAGAAATAAAATCAATACAAGAAATACTAAATAAAGCACAACAAGAACTAGAATTTCTTGCAAAAAATGGTGGAGATGTAACAGGTGTACCAACAGGATTTATAGACTTAGACAGAAGAACAACAGGTTTCCACGCAAATGAATTAATAATAATAGCAGGTCGTCCTGGTATGGGTAAAAGTGCCCTTGCTATCAATATGGCAACTAATATGGCAATAAACTACAAAAAATCAGTAGCGCTTTTTAACCTAGAAATGGGATCAACTCAAATAGTAAACAGAATGTTCTCATCAGTTGGCCAAATAGACTCTTTAAAACTAAAAACAGGTAAAATGGAACACACTGATTGGAAAAAATACAACGAAACACTAAGTTTACTAGCTGACACTAAATTCTACATAGATGACACACCAGGAATAACAGTATCTGAAATGAGAAGAAAATGTAGAAGACTAAAAAACAGTGATAAAGGCCTAGACTGCATAATCATAGACTACTTGCAACTTGTAAGCAGCTCAAGCAAATACTCAGGGCAAAGAACAAACGAAGTAAGTGAAGTGTCAAGAGACCTAAAAAAATTAGCAATGGAATTAGAAGTTCCAGTAATCGCTTTAGCGCAATTATCGCGTGGTGTTGAACAAAGAGAAGACAAAAGGCCATTAATGAGTGACCTAAAAGAATCAGGTTCAATCGAACAAGACGCAGACATTGTAATGTTTTTATATTGCGACGATTACTATAAATTTAAATCAAAAGACAGACCAACACTTTCTCCAACAGAACTAATAATATCAAAACACAGAAGCGGAAGTACTGGTACAATAGACTTAATGTTTGAAAGAAGTTATACTAATTTCAAAAATGTCTTAAGAAGTGAGGAAAATAACAATGAATAATAAAAGTACATATTGGACAGTTGTATTAGTAATATTACTAAGTAGTCTAATATTTATACTAGGTACTGGACGAAAAAGCCTAGGTGATGAACCTATGACAGTCTATGAAGTATACCTAGATGGTAACTCTATTGGAATAATAGAAGATGAAGAAGAACTATATAGTCTAATAGATAAAGAACAAGAAAACCTTAAAAAGAAATTTGGTGTAGATAAAATATATGCCCCAATAGGACTAGAAACAACAAAATTACTAACATACACAGGAGAAGTCGAAAGAGCAAGTGTAGTTTACGAAAGGCTAAAAGACAAAGCTAAATTCACTTTAAAAGGTTACGAAATAACAATAAGTTATGATGAAAACAACAGTACAAAAATAAACGTGCTAAAAAAAGAAGACTTTGATGAAGCAATAGATAACACAATAAAAGCATTTGTAGATGAAAAACAATATGAAGAATATTTAGAAGGAAAACAGTCGCCTATAAAAACAACTGGTTCATTAATTGAAAACGTAAAAATAAAAGAAGACATAGCAATAAAAGAAAAAAGAATAAATGCTGAAGATGAAATATTTACAGACGTTACTAAACTAAGTCAATATTTATTATTTGGTACAACAGATTCTCAAGGAACACACATCGTAACAGGTGGAGAAACAATAAAAGATATAGCTTCAAAATATGAACTAAGTATAAAAGAATTCTTAATAGTTAACCCAAACATAGTAGGAGAAAATGCCTTGCTATTTGCAGGTCAAACTGTTAACATAGGCTTAATAAATCCAAAAGTAAGCGTTGTTGTTGAAAACACTCTTATAGAAGACAAAGAAGTAGCATACAAAAGAGAAGTAAAATATGATAAAAAATTAATGGTAGGTACAACATACACAGAACAAAAAGGACAAGATGGTTTAAGCAGAGTTGAATACTACACAGAAACAATAAATGGACAAATAACACAAGTTGTACAAGTGTCATCAAACGTAATAACACCAGTAGTAAACGAAGTAGTAGTAAAAGGTGGATTATCAAGTAACTACTTAGGAGACACAGGTGCATGGGCTTGGCCAACAAACCCAGGATATATAATAGTTGCAACATTTGGTTACAGATGGGACCCAGTATACAAAAACCCAGATGGTTCACCAAAACGTGAATACCACAGGGGAATAGACATATGCGGAACTGGATTCGGTTCGCCAATATATGCAGCAAACTCAGGAACAGTCATAAAAGCAACTTACCACTATGAAATGGGAAATGTTATATACATAGACCACGGAAAAGGATACGTAACAGTATATATGCATATGACAAAATTTGCTTCTAACATAAAAGTAGGGTACGCAGTAGAAAAAGGAGAACAAATTGGATATATGGGTTCAACCGGTAAAAGTATAGGAACACACTTAGACTTCAGAGTAAAATACAATGATGAATACATAGACCCATTAATTCTAAATTACAAATAATGAAAATCACAATACTCGGAAGTGGTTCAAAAGGAAATTCTACATTCATAGACTTAGGAAACAAAAAGATCTTAATAGATGTAGGATTTTCTTATAAACAAATAAAAGAAAAACTAAGCAAAATAAACATAGACCCTAAAGAAATAGATGCACTTTTAATCACACACGACCACTCAGATCATACATATGGACTAAAAGTATTTCTAAAAGAAGTAAAACCTGATTTATTCATAACACCAGAAGTAGAAGAAAGCATACTAAAAACAAAATATGAAAAAAGTAACTACCTAACAGATGAAATGTACTACTATGGAACAATGATAAAAATAATACCAACAAGTCACGATGCCTTAACATCAAATGGATATCTAATAGAAAACAATAATGAAAGTTTAGTATACATAACAGACACTGGATACATCAACCAAAGACACTTAGTATATCTAAAAGACAAAACATATTACATACTAGAAAGTAATCACGACACAGAAAGATTAATAAAAGGTCCTTACCCAGAATATTTACAAAGAAGAATATTATCAGATAAAGGCCACTTATCTAATGAATTATGTGCAGGATACCTAAGCCGTGTAATCGGTCCAAACACAAAAAAAGTAGTACTTGCCCACTTATCAGAAACAAACAACACAGAAGAACTTGCATTAAATGCAAACTTTAAAGTACTGAAAGAAAATGGTATAGACTTCACAAACATAGAATGTGCAAGTGAAGAAAAGGTGTTAACAATATGATAAAAATAATATGTATAGGAAAAATAAAAGAAAAATATCTAACAGATGGTATAAATGACTACTTAAAAAGACTAACAAAATACCATAAAATTGAATTAATTGAATTAAAATACTCTGACATAAAAAAAGAAAAAGAAGAAATACTAAAAGTATTAAACAAAGACTCATATATAATAAGTCTAGCCATAGAAGGAAAAGAATATAAAACAATAGAACTATCTGAAAAAATAGATAACCTCTTAACAAATGGAAAATCAAATATTACATTCATAATAGGTGGAAGTGATGGAATAGATGAAGAAATAAAAAACATATCAAACGAACTACTATCATTCTCAAAACTAACTTTTCCACACGGACTATTTAGACTAATACTTTTAGAACAAATATACAGAATATTTAAAATACAAAACAATGAAACATACCACAAATAGAAGCTAAGGCTTCTTTTTTATTAGATAAGTACTATAGAAAATACACTAAAACTATGATATAATTATTACAGTAAAGGAATAAAAATAATGGGAAAGAAAAAGAAAATAATTATAAATTTTATATTATTAGTATTAGGATGCTTCTTAATTGCGTTAACATTTAACGTTTTTTGTGTCCCAAATAGCTATGTAACAGGTGGAGTAAGTGGAATAGCAGTAATATTTAATTACTTATTTAACATTCCAATATCTAAAATCCTATTAATAGGTAATCTACTTGTACTAGTAATTGGAATCATCTCAGTAGGACTAGAAAAAACAGTACCATCAATAATTGGAACTGTAGTATACACACTAGCAATATATTTAACAGAAGGGATAAACTTAAAACTAAACATAGACTTTAACTCAGCATTTCTAGATATAGTTGTAATAGGAGTATTATTTGGTGTAGGAAGCACAATGGTATACATAGCGGGCTACTCATCTGGTGGTTCTGATGTAATCGCAGTAGTATTTAATGAAAAATACAAAATGCCAATGGGTAAATCAGTACTAATCATAAATGCGCTCATATTAATACTAGCAACATTTGTATTTGGACTAAAAATGCTTGTAATCGCACTATTAATAAGACTAATAGAAAGTAAACTAATAGACTATTTCCTAATAGGAATAAGTGACTCAAAAGTACTATTCATAAACACATCTAAAAAAGAAGAAATATCTAACTACATAATACACGAAGTAAAGAGTGGAATAAGTGAAATAGAAGTAAAAAGTGGTTATAAAAAAGAAAAAATGTCACTTCTAATGTGTGTAGTCCCTACAGAAAAATACATAAAATTAAAAGAAGAAATAATAAAAATTGACAAAAAAGCATTCATAACAATACTAGACTCATACGAAGTATATGGTGGTACAAATAGGTATAATTTGCCACTTCACGACTTGAGAATATAATGTATAATTAAATTGGAGGTAAAAATGAATTTAATAGAAGTAAGAAACGTATATAAACAATACAAAAATGGTGTAACCGCACTAAGCGACATAAATGTATCAATCCCAAAGGGATCTTTTGTATTTGTAATAGGTTCGACTGCAAGTGGTAAAAGTACACTAATAAAACTATTATACAGACAAGAAAAACCTAGTAGAGGAGAAGTATATGTTGGTGGAGTAAACGTAGCAAAATTAAAAAATAGAAAAGTATACAAACTAAGAAGAAAACTAGGAATAGTATTCCAAGACTACAAACTATTACCAAACCTAACAGTATATGAAAATGTAGCCTTTGCGCTTGAAATATATGGATTACCTGAAAAAGAAGTGAGAAAAAAAGTAATGGCAGCAATAGAAAAAGTAGGACTAAAAGAAAAATACAGAACATATCCAGACAACTTATCAGGAGGAGAGCAGCAGCGTGTTTCAATTGCACGTGCAATTGTTAATAACCCTAAAATCTTAATATGTGACGAACCTACTGGTAACCTAGACCCAACAACATCAATGGAAATAATGGAAATAATAAACAAAATCAACGAAGAAGGAACAACAGTAATAATGGCAACTCACGACAGAGACATAGTAAACAAATACAAAAAAAGAGTAATAAAAATATCAAAAGGTATCCTTACTGATGACAAAGAGAAAGGAGCATACATTGAATAATGAATAAACTAAGAATATTAAAAAACAACTTAAAAGACGCCCAAAAAAGTGTATTCAGAAACTTTTCACTAAGTTTAGCAAGCATATCTTGTATAGCAATAACACTAATATTAGTAGCAGTATCAATATTACTAAGACAAAACGTAAACAACTTCACAGATGATATAGAAAAAGATGTAACAATAGTAGTATATCTAAAAAAAGACACAACTGAAGACCAAATTGCAGCAATAAAAAATAAAATAGGATTCTTACCAAACATAGAAAGCATAGAATTCTTGTCAAAAGAAGACATAAGAAAAGATATGTCAAATGATTCCGAAGGACTAGGAAACATACTAAGTGAATATGATGAAACAAGTAACCCTTTATTAAACGAATACTTAGTAAAAGTAAAAACAACTGAAAAAATAGGAACAACAGCAAAAGAAATAGAAAAAATAGATGGAGTATACCAAGTTAAATATGGCGAAGGTATGGTAGAAGAACTAGTAAAAATATTTAATGTTGTCAAAAAAATAATGATAATCATAGTAATAGGACTAGTAGTAGTAACTGCATTTTTAATAAGTAACACAATAAAAATAACAATAAACAACAGAAAAAGACAAATAGAAATAATGAGACTTGTAGGTGCATCAAACACATACATTAAATTACCTTTCTTCTTTGAAGGAATAATCTTAGGATTTCTAGGAAGCATATTACCTTGTGTACTAACTTGCTATGGATACATCTATCTATATGACAAAATGAATGGAGTACTATTCACAGAAGTAATAACACTAATAAATCCAGACAAAATACTTTTAACAGTAGTCCTAATAACCGCAGGTATAGGAATTGTAGTTGGTGCCTTAGGTTCTGCAAGAGCAGTAAGGAGGTACTTAAAAATATAATGAAAAAAACCAATATAATAATAGTACTTTCTCTATCAATACTAATATTACTAATACCTACAAAACTAAATGCAGCAGTAACTTATGGAGACTTGCTAGATGAACTAGCTGCATTAAAACAAGAAAAGAAAGACAAAGAAAACGAAAAACACTTAACAGAAAAAGAATACCAAGAAACCAAATCAAACATAAACACAATAGATGCTAAAATACAAGAAACAGAAAGAAAAATACAAGACACAATCAAAAAAATAGAAGATTTAGGTGTTAAAATAAATGACAAAAAAACTGAAACAAACAACATACTAGTATTCTTACAATTGTCTAGTGGAGAAAAATCATACTTAGAATACATATTCAAAGCAAAATCATTTACAGACTTTATCCACAGAGTATCAATAGTAGAACAACTAAGTAAATACAATAAAGAACAAATAAATGAAATGAATAATCTAATAGAAGAAAACAATAGACTTCAAAAAGAACTAGAAACAACTAAAGCTGAACAAGAAAGTGAAAGAACTAAACTTAAAGGTCAGCTAAATAAACTTGGTTCAAGAATAGACGAAATGCAAGACATAGGAATGACTTTAGATGAAAAAATAAGTTCAAAACAAGAAGAAATAACTCTATATAAAAATCGTGGTTGTAAAAACAGAAGAGATATATTAAAAATATGTGGTAAAGTAGCCTCAATACCATATGACACAGGCTTCATAAGACCAGTAAAAGGAGACATAGTAGTAAGTCGTTTTGGTAACAGAAAAAGCCCTATAACTGGATTAGAAGAAGGACACTCTGGTATAGACATTGCAGTATATGGAAGTGTAGAAGGTCAGCCAATATATGCAGCAGCAGATGGTGTAGTAGCAAACAAATACAAAGTAGGCTGTGGTGGTCAAATACTAACAATACATCACAACATAAAAGGAGTAGCATACACAACATTCTATATGCACTTACTAAAATTTGGAGAATTTGATGTAGGAGACCTAGTAACAAAAAATGACATCATTGGATATATGGGTGGTGGATACACAACTGCTATTAAACTTGGAAACCCAAAAGCATACGATAGATGCACAACAGGAACACATGCACACTTCACAATAGCAAAAGGACACATACAACTTGCAAACTATCGTGCTTACATAGTAGACCCAGAAATATATGTATACTTTCCTTATAAATTCGCAGGTAGAACCTGGTAGGTGATAAAATGTCTTACACAAAAAGCATAAAAAATGAAATACTAAACCAAGAATACTCAAGAACAGAACTAATCGCAGAACTATCAGCAATACTAAACATAAGTGGAAAAATAGAAAAAAATGAATACTCTCTATACACAGAAAACTTTGGAGTATCAAGAAGAATATATAAACTACTCAAAGACTTATTTGGTATAGAAGTAATAATAGAAAAAGAAGAAATAAACAGACTAAACAAAAACTACATAATACATATAATAATAAAAGAAAAACTAAAGGATATACTAGAAGCACTAAATCTAATAGATGAAAATGGTAAAAGAAAATATAAACCAAATAATTATCTATGTGAAAACGAAGACGAAAAAAAAGCATACCTAAGGGGAGCATTTCTAATATGTGGAAGTGTAAACGACCCTAAAACAAGTAGATATCACTTAGAATTCATAATAGAAAATGAAATAACTGCATCATACATAAATGATTTACTTAACGAACTATACTTTAACAGTAAAGTATTAAAAAGAGAAAAACACTATATGGTATACCTAAAAGAAAGTGAAAAAATAAGTGACTTCATAAAACTATTAAATGCATACAACTCACTATTCTATTACGAAGACATAAGAATCTATAGAGACCACAAAAATATGACAAACAGACTAAACAACTGTGAACAAGCAAACATAGATAAAATAGTATTCTCTTCAAATGAACAACTAGAAAACATAAAAAAACTAAAACAAAGAGAAGACTTTGATCTATTAGATGACAAAATAAAAGAAATATGTATGTACAAAGAAAAATATCCTGAAAGTTCAATGGCAGAACTAGCAGAAATAATGTCACTAGAAACAAACAACAAAATAACAAAAAGTGGTATCAACCACAGATTCAGAAAAATAAAAGAAATGGTTGAAAAGAAAAATTAATTAAAATAATACACTTGCGTTAGAAAGTGATAGGAGAAATTCTATCATTTTTTTAGTGTCACAAAAAAAGAAAGAAGTAATAAAAAGAAAAAAGGAATTAATAGTAATACTATCTAGTTTACTAGTAATAGTATTATCAGTTGTGCATCCTGCTATTTCTCTCAAAGCCTGTACACTTTGGTCTCAGGGAGATGGGTCAGCTAGTAATCCATATGAAATTGCTCTAAATGGAGGATGTTGATAATTAAACAGTTATCAACATTTTTCTTTACAAAATGACTTTAATGTAATAAAATAAAGCCCAGGTGAGACTAATGAAAGAAAAGGATATTCTATATGTACAAGAAGAATTAACAAAACTATTAAACATAACAAAAGAACAATATAGAGAATTAGAAAAACT
>CAKOHL010000004.1 GCA_934085635.1 uncultured Bacilli bacterium
GACTGTGCACTTCAAAATGGGATCAAACAGTCTATCTGCATTGATGTAGGAAGTAATCAACTAGATGAAAAAATAAGGATAAATCCAAAAGTAAAAGTATTTGAAAACACAGACATAAGAAAATTCGAAAATGATTTACTAAACAAAATAGACTTAATAACAATAGATATATCATTTATAAGTGTAACTAAAATAATGCCTAAACTAAAAGAAATAAATGCAAAAGAAATCATATGCCTAATAAAACCACAATTTGAATGTGGTAAAGAAGTAGCGGATAAATATAAGGGAATAATATTAAACAAAGAAGTGCACGGAGAAGTAATAAAAAACGTAATAAATGAATTTAAAAAAATCAACTACTACTTAAATCAAATTACTTCGTCTCCAATAACAGGAGGAAATGGTAACATAGAATACTTAGTATATTTAACTAGTGAAAATAAAAATTCAAAAATAAATATAAAAGATTTAGTAGAAAAAACTTTCAAAAAATTAAAATCAAAGGAGTAAATAATGAATTATTTAGGGTCAAAAATAATAGAAACAGAAAGAACAAAGTTAAGACCAACAATCGAATCAGACTTAATCACACTATGGAAAATGTTAGGAGATAAAGAACTTTCTAAATACTATTTAGTAGGAAAATATAATGAAGATTGGGAACAAGAGAAAAAATGGCAATATAAAAAATTAGAAAATGCGTTAAATATGAATGTCTTCCAGTGGACAATAGTTTTAAAGGAAACTGGGGAAGTAATCGGCCAAATTTGCTGCCAAAACATAATAGATAAACCAGACAACATAAGAGACTTAGGATGGTTTATAGATAGAAAATATCAAGGAAAGGGCTTAGGTAGCGAAGTATCAAAAGCAGTAGTCGACTATATGTTTGAAGAGGTAGAAATAGATAAAATTGAGACGTCTGCTGCTGTAATTAACCCAGCATCTTGGAAACTAATGGAAAAAATGAACTTTAACAAAACAGGAAAATTTATAAATACCAAATACACTTTCCTAAATGAAGAAATAAAATGCGTATGCTATGAAATTACAAGAGATGAGTATATAAATAGAAAATATCTAAAAAAATGATATAGTGCAAGAGGGGAAAATTAGATAGATGTTCAGAAGATAATTACTACAAAAGCATAAAATATTATGTGTCAATACATTAATTTATGATTTTCTCCCGAAATTGAAAACAAATTTTTTTACAAAATTAATCATTAAAAATGGCAAAAACATGTGAAAAACATTTGACAACACGATTATGTAAAGATAAAAAATTTGCAAAAACATCACAAGTGTGCTATAATAAGTACACTTTTTGTATTAGAGGGGGAAACTATGGAAAATATAGTAAGAGAAGACAAAAGACAAGAATTAAACAGAAAACTAACAGGTGTAATTCACAAAGATAGAATTTGGGAACAATGGTATGATCAAAAAATATTTGATTTACAATTACCAAAAATGTCACAGAAAGACTATCTATTCAAATGTATAGGTGATGACTTAAATCGTATTATGATTAACAACAGAGATTTAAAAAAATACACTGTAGAAGAATTCTATAATATGGTTATAGATTATGAAAAAGCATTTAGCAAAATGAATCTTAATAAAGAAGACGTAATATGCACTATAGGGCTTACTACTCCAGAAATGTATGCTATAAAATATGCTGGTACATCATTAGGATTAATAACTTGTAACCTAAATGTTCTAGATATGGGTGTAACTGATGATGGAAAAAACAGACTCTACAATCAACTTTCAAACGTTAATCCAAAAATGATATTTACTTTAGACATTCTAGAAGACAAAATATATAAAGTAATAAATGACGAAAGGTTCAGAGATGCAGTAAAAGTATCAATGCCATTAACTGCTTCTACAAAAGCGCTTAATCCAGAAAGAGCAATATTTAATTTAAAAATGTTAAAAGACTATCTATCTGGTAAAAAAATAAATTACAAAATGAAATTAAGTGATTTCCTAGAATTAGGAAGAAATGTAAATATGGAAGAAATAAATGAAATATATGAAGAGAAACTTCCTTGTAATATTTCATTCACAAGTGGAACAACAGGAATAAATAAAGCAGTGTTAATATCTCACGATGCCAATAATGCATTAGCATTTCAACAACAAGTAGGAAATTTTGGATTCGAAAGAGGCACAAAACATTTAGCACTAGTACCACCTTTCCTAGCATTCTGGGATGCAGATATAGTTCACGCTGCACTTGTTCAAGGAGCTGAAAACATCATCGAACTATTCCTTGATTACAAAAAAATACCAGGATACTTTAAAAAATATGATATTAACCTAGGAATATGGAGCCAATATCTATGGAGTTCATTAGAACTACTAAGTGAAAAAGATTTAAAAAGAGTAAAAGAAAATTTGAAATTAGCAATAGTAGGTGGAGAAAGATGTGAAATAAACGCAGCTGAAAAATTTTACAACAAAACTGGAGTACTTCAAACAACAGGATATGGTGCTTCAGAAGTAAACACAACTTTTAGTTTTGCACATCCATACTGTAAAAAAATCGGAACAGCTGGAATACCTATGCCATATAATAACGTTAAAATAACTGATGCTTCATTAAATGACGTAACATATGGTGTAAATGGTAAACTATTTATAACTGGCCCTACTCTAATGAATGGATACTACAAGAGAGAAGACTTAACCGAAAAAGCAATATACGTTGATAAAGACGGAACAAAATGGTATTACACAGGAGATTACGCAGTATTAGATAAAGATGGTTGTCTAACAATACTCGATAGATATAGTGAACCTATAACTATTAAATCAAATGGAAAGACTGAACAAGTTAACAAATTAGATATTGTTGAAAAAATAAAAAAAGATAGGAATATCAAAAATTGCAAAATGACATTTAATAATGAAAAATTAGTACTTCACATATCATTAGATGACTTTTATAGCATTCCAGAAGAAGAAAAAATAGAAAGCATTATAAAAACTATAAAAGAAAACCTAGATCCAAAATACTATCCAAATATAATAAATGTTCTAGAAGAATTACCACGTACATCAGTAGGAAAAGTAGATTACAAGTCTTTAGAAAAAATGGGACAAAATCTTACAATCAACTTAGATGAAAAAACAAAATTAGTAATAGTAAAAGAAGAACCAAAAAAATTGAAAAGGAAGTAGTTTATATTTCCTTTTTATTATGCTATAATTACCATAGTAGAAAGGTATGTGATTATATGCAAAATGGTATATTCTTTTCAATAATTAGTTTACTATATTCCATAATGACAATAATAATATTTTTTAAAAAAGAAAAAAATAAAACATCTGAAAACAAAATATATAGTATGTTACTAATAACGAATCTAATAGGATTATTAATAGAAATATTTCCAACAACATTGGCAATAAGAGGAATAATACACGTTAACGAGAATGTACTAAAGTTATTCCTAAGACTTATCCTAATATATATATGTAGTTGGACATTACTCTTTACTTATTATGTAGTTATAGTTTCTATTAAAAAAGAAACAACTAAAAAGCTATTAAAAAGTATAGGTATAGTTGTAGGAGTAATTTCAGATATGCTATTCCTTTTATTACCAATAGAATACTACATAAATAATGGTGCCGCTTATTCCTATGGAACTTCGGTTAAATTATTATATCTAGTAAGTGGCTCATTAGTATTGTTTTGCATTGCTTTACTAATAATTAATTTTAAAAGAATCAAAGAAAAATCATATTACCCTTTAATTATATTTTTATTCTTAGGTATCATTGTAATAGGAATACAATATAAACACCCAGAATTAACGCTAATGCTATCATTGCACACATTTGTAACTTGTCTTATGTATCACACCATTGAAAATCCTGATATGAAATTAATAAACGAACTTGAACTTGCTAAAAATTCAGCAGAAAAAGCAAATCGTGCAAAAACTGAATTCCTAAGTAGCATGTCACACGAAATAAGGACGCCTCTAAATGCCATCGTGGGTTTATCAGAAATAATAAATAAAACGGATGATATAAAAGAAATACACGAAGACTCTAAAGATGTTGTAAATGCAAGCTATACATTGCTTGAAATAGTTAATAGCATTCTAGACATAAGCAAAATAGAAGCAGGAAAAATGGAAATAGTAAAAGTAAACTATAATCCAAAAGATGAAATAGAAAAATTAGCAAAACTTCTTGAAACTAGAATTGGCTCTAAATCATTAAAATTAAATGTTAATATCGACAAGAACTTACCTGGTGCATTTTATGGAGACCTAAACAAAATTAAACAAATAATTTCAAACTTATTATCAAACGCAATAAAATATACCGACTCTGGTAGTGTTGATTTAAATGTAATAGCACACAACAAAAATAATATATGTAATTTAGAAATAACTGTCAAAGACACAGGACGTGGAATAAAAGAAGAACAACTAAGCCATCTATTCACAAAATTCGACAGATTAGAAGAAGATAAAAACACATCCATCGAAGGAACAGGTTTAGGCCTTGCAATAACAAAAAGCTTAGTAGAAATGCTTGGTGGTACAATAAGTGTTGATAGTTCCTATGGAGTAGGAAGTACATTCACGGTATTAGTGCCAGAAGAAATCTCTACTGCTATAATAAACGAAGAAGAAACAAAAGAAATAACCAAATACAATGGAGTAAAAGTACTAATTGTAGATGACTCAAAACTTAACTTAAAAGTTGCTGAAAAAATACTAGGAGAATATGGTCTAAAATCAGAAACAGCCACAAGTGGTGAAGAATGCATAGAAAAAATCAAAAATGGAAACGCATATGACATAATATTTATGGACATAATGATGCCAAACTTAAGTGGTGTAGAAACATTTAAAGAACTTAAGAAAGATGAAAACTTTAATATTCCAGTAGTCGCACTAACAGCCGACGCAATGGAAGGACAGAAAGAAATGTATCTAAAAGAAGGATTCATAGGATACTTATCAAAACCAATTGAAAGAACAGAACTAGAAGCATTCTTAAAAAAAGAACTAAAAGGCAAAGAGACAAAAGAAACTACCCTCAAAAAAGAAGAAATTAAAGTTGATGAAGGCAAAGAAGAAATACTCGAAAAAGCAGGAGTAGACTTAAAAGAAGTAAAAAAACTATTCACAAATCTAAATGAATTAATATTTGAAATTCAGACTTATATATCAGAAAGCATAAAAGTACGAAAAGAATTAGAAGAGTACTATAATAATAAGGATACAGAAAATTACGAAATACTAGTACACAGATTAAAAAGTGAAAGTAGAACTTTTGGACTTATGAAACTAGGAGACTTATTTGAAATTCATCAAAACAAAGCAAAACAAAATGATTGGGACTATATTAATAAGGAATACAAAAACTTAATGTCTGAATATGATAAAGCAATAAGCGCGTTAAGCGAACTATAGGAGTAATATGAAACTAGAAAATTTAAATTTTATTAGAATTGAACAATCTAAATTTGAAAAAGAACTTGAAGAAGAAACTAATAAATATTTATATCATTTCATAGTATGCAAAATGACTGATGGACAAATAGTCAAAGTTGATAACTATAATAATTTAGATGAATTAGAAAGTAGTAATATCGATTGCAAATTTTATGTAGAAAAGATACATTATTATAAAGATAAAGACAATCCTCATAAAGAATATGGTAGTGCATATCACATGCAAAATATAAGATGACATCTCTAGACAAAGATACGGAATTTTTAAACAGAAACTTATAGCTTTTTATGTAAAGAATTGGTGTAAACAGAAAACTTAAAAATGTTTTCTGTTTATTTATTTTTATAAGGAAAAAACGTATGTCAACTTTACACAAAATTTCTTTCAAAAAGGGGTTGATTTTTACACAAAAGTATCATATAATTATATGCGTATGACTGCGAGGAAGCGCGAGGTTGCTGATACACCCGGTTAAGTTGTTAAAACTTGATTTAATATCAGGTAATTCGTGCCGAGCTAGTCTATTTGAAATAGGCGAAGGAGGGTAAATATATGGCTAAAGAGAAAGTTCGTATCAGATTAAAAGCGTATGATCACAGAGTTCTTGATAAAGCAGCAGGTAAAATTGTAGATACTGTTAAACGTACAGGTGGTATAGTTTCTGGACCAGTTCCACTACCAACTGAAATAGATAAAATCACAATCTTAAGAGCTGTTCACAAGTATAAGGATTCACGTGAACAATTTGAAATGAGAACACACAAAAGACTAATTGATATTGATAGTCCTAGTAAGGAAACAGTAGATGCATTATCTCACTTAGACTTACCTAGTGGAGTAGATATCGAAATCAAATTATAAGATTTAGTAGGGAGGAAAAACAATGAAAGGAATCTTAGGACGTAAAGTTGGAATGACAGAAGTCTTCACAACTGACGGAAAACTTATACCAGTAACTGTAGTTGAAGTTGAACCTAACGTAATAACTCAAATCAAAACAGTTGAAAAAGATGGGTATAACAGTATTCAATTAGGTGCTTTCACAAAAAGAGAAAAAGTATCTAATAAACCAGAAATGGGACACATTAAGAAAGCAAATACTACACCTAAGCGCTTCTTAAAAGAAATTAAAGGATTAGACATTGCTAACTATGAAGTTGGGCAAGTAATTGGTGTAGACGTATTCGAAGCTGGAGAACTTGTAGATGTAACAGGTACATCAAAAGGTAAAGGCTTCCAAGGAACAATTAAAAGACATAACTTCAGTAGAGGTCCAATGTCACACGGTTCACATTATCACAGAGCAGTAGGTTCTCGTGGACCAATGAGACCAATGAGAGTCTTAAAAGGTAAAAAATTACCAGGACATATGGGTAACGAAACTGTTACAATTCAAAATCTTGAAATCATAGCAGTAGATGTAGAAAATAGTTGCCTATTAATAAGTGGTAATGTACCAGGACCTAAAAAAGGTTACGTATTAGTAAGAACTGCTATTAAAAATGGTGGTAAAGTAGAAGCTAAAGAATTAGTTTCATACATAGTTGAAGAAGTAGTTGAAAATAACGAAGTAGTAACAGAAGAACTAACTGAAACAGTTGAAAATAATGAAGTTATTACAGAAGAAACTACAGAAAACACTCCAGAAAAGGAGGAGACTGAATAATGGCAAAAATAGGTGTAATAACTCTAAAAGGAGAAAACGTTAAAGATATAACACTTAATGATGAAGTTTGGAACGTAGAAGTAAACGAAATCGTATTATCAAACGCTATTAAATTACAATTAGCATCATTAAGACAAGGTACACACGATACTAAAGGAAGAAGTGAAGTATCAGGTGGTGGAAGAAAACCTTGGAGACAAAAAGGAACTGGACGTGCTCGTCAAGGAACTATAAGAGCTCCTCACTGGGTAGGTGGTGGTGTAGTATTTGGACCAACACCAAGAAGTCACAGTTTCAAAATGAATAGAAAAGAAAGACGTCTAGCTCTTAAAAGCGCACTTTCAGATAAATTCCAAAATAAAGGTTTATGTGTAGTAGATAGTTTAGAAATCACTTCACCTAAAACTAAAGAATTTAATAGTACACTAGAAGGATTAAAATTAAATGGTAAAACATTAATAATAACTGATGGAGAAAATGGTAATGTAGTACTTGCTACAAGAAATATGCCTAACCTATATGTTATTGAACCAACTAGCATAAACGTACTAGACTTAGTAAGTGCTGACAACGTTTTAATAGACGAAGCTAGCGTAAGCAAAATAGAGGAGGTGCTTAAATAATGAATATCGAAATAATCAAAGCACCAGTAATAACTGAAAAAACAAATAATTTAAGTAGTAACAACGTATATGTTTTCAAAGTAGATAAAAAAGCAAACAAAACAGAAATCAAACAAGTAATTGAAAACAAATGGAACGTTAAAGTTGAAAGCGTTAACACTACTAATACAAAAGCTAAAAGAAGAAGAGTTGGAAAATATACTGGTTATACAACTCCATACAAAAAAGCTTATGTAAAACTTAAGGAAGGCTCTACAATAGAGTTTTAGTAGGTGATTATAATGGCAATAAAGAAATATAAACCAATAACAAACGGTACTAGAAATATGAGTACTCTAGTAAACGAAGAAATCACTCATAGTACTCCAGAAAAAAGTTTATTAGGAAAACTAAAAAGTAAAGCTGGAAGAAACAATCAAGGTAAAATCACTGTAAGACACAGAGGTGGCGGAGTTAAAAGAAAATACCGTCTAATCGATTTCAAAAGAAATAAAGATGGTGTTATTGGAACAGTTACAACAATTGAATATGATCCAAACAGAAGTGCAAACATCGCACTAATAACTTACGCTGATGGTGAAAAAAGATATATCATCGCACCTCTTAACTTAAAAGTTGGAGATAAAATTGAAAGTGGAGAAAACGTTGACATTAAAGTTGGAAATGCTCTTCCACTTATGAATATTCCAGTTGGTACAGTAGTACACAATATCGAACTTAACCCAGGAAAGGGTGCACAACTTGCAAGAAGTGCAGGATCAAGCGCACAAATCCTAGGAAGAGAAGGGAAATATGTATTACTAAGATTAAAATCTGGTGAAACAAGAAAAGTAATGGGAGTATGTCGTGCAACTATCGGAACAGTTGGTAACTTAGATTATGAACTAGTTCATTTAGGAAAAGCAGGACGTAAAAGACATATGGGATGGAGACCTACAGTACGTGGATCTGTTATGAACCCTAATGATCACCCTCACGGTGGTGGTGAAGGTAAGGCTCCAGTTGGACGTAAAGGACCTATGACACCTTGGGGTAAACCAGCACTTGGATTAAAAACACGTAAAACAAAAAAAGCAAGCGAGAAATTAATTGTATCTCGTAGAAAGAAAAAATAAAGAAAGGATTTGTTAGTATGTCAAGAAGTTTAAAAAAAGGACCTTACGTTTTTAATAGACTACTTAAAAAAGTAGAGAATCTAAACGAAAGCGGTAAAAAGGAAGTAATAAAAACTTGGTCACGTCGTTCAACAATCTATCCTGATTTCGTTGGGCACACATTCGCAGTACATAATGGAAAAGATTTCATTCCAGTATATGTAACTGAAGATATGGTAGGACACAAACTTGGTGAGTTTGCATTAACTCGTAAGTTCGGTGGACACGCTGGCGAAAACAAATAGGAGGGTAAATTATGGAAACTTATGCAATACATAAAGGTGCCATGATCGCACCTAGAAAAGCTAGAATGACACTTGACCTAGTAAGAGGCAAAAGTGTTAAAGAAGCCAGAAATATATTATTAACAACTAATACTAAAGGTAGTCGTTTAATAAAGAAAGTACTTGATAGTGCAGTAGCAAATGCTGTAAATAATCTAGGACTTAAAGAAGAAGACTTATTCGTTAAAGAAACATACATTAACGAAGGAGCAACATTAAAAAGAAGTAAAATCGCATCACGTGGAAGTGTAGACAGACGTGATAAGAGAACAAGTCACATATTTGTAAAAGTAAGTGATGGGAAGGAGGACTAAGCTATGGGTCAAAAAGTAAGTCCAGTCGGACTAAGAATTGGTATCAACAAAGACTGGGAAAGTAAATGGTACGCACCAAGTAAAGACTTTTCAAAATACTTAAACACTGACATTAAGATTCGTAAATATCTAGATAAAAATCTTAAAGGTAGCTCAGTCGCTAGTGTTGTAATCGAAAGAAACAAAAAAAGAACAAATATTATAATCAATACTTCTAAACCAGGAATCGTAATCGGACGTGGTGGAGAAGAAATAGAAAAACACAAAAAAGCACTTGCAAAATTAACTGGAGAAGAAATTTACTTATCAATAGTAGAAATTAAAGAACCAGACTTAAATGCTGCATTAGTAGCAGAACAAATCGCAATGCAAATCGAAAATCGTGCTTCATTCAGAGTTGCTCAAAAGAAAGCAATCAGAAACACAATGAAAGCAGGAGCAAAAGGTATAAAAACTCTTGTATCTGGACGTTTAAACGGTGCTGAAATAGCAAGAAGTGAAGGATATAATGAAGGAACAGTACCACTTCACACTTTAAGAGCTGACATCGATTATGCTCACAAAGAAGCAGACACAATCTACGGAAAAATCGGTGTAAAAGTATGGATCTATAAAGGAGAAATATTGCCTGCTAAAGGAAATAAGGGAGGTAAGAAAGATGTTACTACCAAAGAGAACTAAATATAGAAAACCTCATAGAGTTAGTTACGAAGGTAAAAGTAAAGGTAAAAATAAATTATCTTACGGAGAATACGGATTAGTAGCTAAAGAAGGTGCTTACATAACTGCAAGACAAATCGAAGCAGCTCGTGTAGCAATGACAAGAGAAATGAAAAAGTCTAAAAGAGGTAAAGTATATATTAACATATTCCCTCATTTAGCAAGAACAAAGAAACCTTTAGAAGTTCGTATGGGAAGCGGAAAAGGTAACGTTGAAGAATGGGTAGCAGTAGTTAAAGAAGGTAAAATCATGTTTGAAATGGGTGATGTTACTGAAGAGACAGCTAGAGAAGCATTTCGTTTAGCTGGTCACAAACTACCAATCAAAACAAAATTTATAATGAAAGAAAGTGGTGAAAGTAATGAAAACTAGTGAAATAAGAAAAATGTCCACTGAAGATATAAATAAAAAAATAGTTGAACTTAAAGCTGAACTTTGGAATTTACGTTTTAGTGGTGCCACTGGTACTTTAGAAAAACCACATAGAATCAAAGAATTACGTCACGACGTTGCTAGACTAAAAACTGTACTTAACGAACGTAAGGAAGGTAATTAGGAGGAACTATGGAAAAGACTAAAGAAACAAGAGTTGGAAAAGTTGTAAGCACAAGTATGGATAAAACAATAGTAGTTTTAACTGAAACTTACAAAAACCACCCACTATACAAAAAAAGAGTAAAATACTCTAAAAAATACAAAGCACACGATGAAGAAAACAAAGCAAAAGTAGGGGATACAGTTAGAATAGTAGCTTGCCGTCCTCTATCAAAAACAAAAAGATATGTATTAGATAGCATTATTGAAGAAGCTATCATACTTTAAGAAAGGAACGTGAGTATTAATGGTACAACCAGAAAGCCGTTTAAAAGTTGCCGATAACTCAGGTGCAAGAGAAATCTTAGTAATCAGAGTACTTGGTGGATCTTTTGTAAGAAGCGGAAATATTGGAGACGTTGTAGTAGGAACTGTTAAAAAAGCAATACCTAACTCAAACGTTAAAAAGGGAAAAGTCGTAAAGGCTGTTATAGTTAGAACAGTTCAAGGTGTAAAAAGACCTGACGGAAGCCATATCAAATTTGATGACAATGCTTGTGTTCTAATTAAAGATGATAAGAGTCCTGTAGGAACACGTGTTCTAGGACCGGTTGCTCGTGAACTTCGTGATAAAGACTTCATGAAAATCGTTTCACTAGCGCCAGAAGTATTATAGGAGGGATGCTAGATGAAAATTAAAGTTGGAGATAAAGTAAAAGTTATTACTGGTTCAAACAAAGGTAAAGAAGGCAAAGTATCAAAAGTTTTAAGAAGTGAATCTAGAGTAATCGTTGAAGGTGTTAACATAGTAAAAAAACACGTTAAACCAGGTAGAACAAACGAAACTGGTGGAATTCTTGAAATAGAAGCTCCTATTCATATTTCAAACGTAAAAGTTCTTTCAGAAGAAAAGAAAGAAACAAAAAAATCTAAGAAAGAGTCTAAATAGGAGGGTACAATGGAAACATTAAAGAAATTATATAATGAAGAAATAACTCCTGCTCTTATAGAAAAATTCGGTTACACTTCTAAAATGGAAGTACCTAAGCTAGAAAAAATAGTACTTAATATGGGTGTAGGAGATGGAGCAGCTGATTCTAAATATTTAGATGCTGCTGTTAAAGAACTTGAAGTAATCGCCGGTCAAAAACCTGTTGTTACAAAAGCAAAAAAATCAATCGCAGGATTTAAATTAAGAGAAGGAAGCAAAATTGGTTGTAAAGTTACATTACGTGGTGAAAAAATGTATATTTTCTTGGAAAAACTAATTAAAATTGCATTACCTCGTGTACGTGACTTTAGAGGAATCTCAAAAGGAAGTTTTGATGGAAGAGGAAACTATACTTTAGGAATTAAAGAACAACTTATATTCCCAGAAGTAGACTACGATCAAGTAATTAAAACTAGAGGCCTTGACATTGTTATAGTAACAACTGCTAAAACAAATGAAGAAGCATTAGAATTACTAAGTGGTTTTGGTTTACCTTTCAAGAAATAGGAGGTCTAAGATAATGGCAAAAACAAGTAAATTAGTTAGTCAAAAAAGAGGAAGCAAATTCGCTGTTAGAAATTACACAAGATGTGAAAGATGCGGAAGACCTCACGGAGTATTAAGAAAATTCGGACTATGCCGTATTTGCTTTAGAGAACTAGCTTACAAAGGACAAATACCAGGCGTTAAAAAGTCTAGTTGGTAAGAAGGGAGGACTATAGTAATGGTAAACGATATAATAGCAGATATGCTTACAAGAATACGTAATGCATCTGCAATGAAATATACAAGTGTTGAAGTACTTGGTTCTAAAATGACAAAAGAAATCGCTACAATATTAACAAACGAAGGATACATTGAAGGCTTTGAAGTAATCAAAGACGGAGCTGCTGAAAAATTAGTATTAAACCTAAAATATGGTGCTAAAAAAGAAAGAGTAATAACAGGACTTAAAAGAATCAGTAAACCTGGTTTAAGAGTATATGTTAAAGCAGAAGAAGTACCTAAAGTATTAAATGGTTTAGGAATAGCTATAGTATCTACTTCAAAAGGAATAATGACAGATAAGGAAGCAAGAAAAGCAAACCTAGGTGGAGAAATTCTTGCATACATATGGTAAGGAGTTATTATGAGTAGAATAGGTAAAAGAGTATTAGTAGTACCAGAAGGTACAACAGTAGAAGTTAACGGTAGCGAAGTTAAAGTAACAGGTAAATTAGGAAGTATGACTCTTTCAGTAAAACCTGGAATCAATGTAGTAGTTAGTGATGGAAATGTAACTGTAACAAGAGATAATGACTCTAAAGAATTAAGAAGTTTACACGGAACAACAAATGCAAACATAGCAAATATGATAACTGGTGTAACAGCAGGATTCAAAAAAGAATTAGAAATCAATGGTGTTGGTTATAGATTCCAATTAGCAGGAAACACATTAACAATTAGTGCTGGTTATTCTCATCCAGTAAAAATGGAAGCTCCAGAAGGAATTAAACTAGAGAGTCCAAGCCAAACTGAATTAACAATCAGTGGTTATGATAAACAAGCTGTAGGAGAATTTGCAGCAAACGTTCGTAAAGTACGTGGCCCAGAACCATATAAAGGAAAAGGTATTAAGTACAAAGATGAACACATAAGACGTAAGGAAGGAAAGAAAGCTGCATAGGAGGTAAATTATGATAAAGAAAGAAAGTAAAAATGTAAGTCGTCTAAAAAGACACGCTCGTATCAGAAAGAATTTATCAGGTACAGAAAACACTCCAAGACTTAACGTATTTAGAAGCAATACTAACATATATGCTCAAATCATCAACGATGAGACTGGTGAAACTTTAGTAAGTGCCTCAAGTTTAGAAATGAAACTAAACAAATGTGATACTGAAACTTCTAAAAAAGTTGGTGCAGAAGTTGCAAAACGTGCACTTGAAAAAGGTATCAAAAGTGTAGTATTCGATCGTGGAGGATATGCTTATCACGGAAGAGTTAAAGCACTTGCAGATGCAGCTAGAGAAGCTGGACTAGAGTTTTAGGAGGGACTGTTAAGAAATGGAAAATAATAAAAGAGAAAGAAATAACAAAAGAGAATTCGTTAAAAAGAGTCCTTATGAAGAAAAAGTAATCTCAATCGGGCGTGTATCTAAAACAACTAAAGGTGGACGTACAATGAGATTCACAGCAACAGTTGCTGTAGGTGATAGAAAAGGTAAAGTAGGACTAGGAACAGGTAAAGCAAATGAAGTTCCAACTGCAATATCAAAAGCTATAAAAGCTGCAGAAAAGAACGTAATAAAAGTAAACCTAGTAGAAAACAGAACACTAAGTCACGAAGTAATCGGAACTTGCGGAGCTGCTAGAGTACTTATTAAACCTGCTAAAGCTGGTAGTGGTATCATTGCTGGTGGACCAGTTCGTAACGTACTAGAACTTGCTGGTGTAAAAGATATAGTATCTAAATCATTAGGAAGTAACACACAAATAAACACTGCTAAAGCTGCAATGGATGCATTAAAGAAACAAAGAAGTGCAAGTCATATTGCAAGCTTACGTGGTAAAACAGTAGAGGAGATTATAGGATAATGAAATTAAATGAATTAAAAACAAATCCTGGGTCAACTCACAGAAGAAAAATAGTAGGTAGAGGACCAGGAAGCGGATTAGGAAAAACAAGTGGCCGTGGAGAAAAAGGTCAAAAAGCTCGTTCAGGAGCAAGCATAAAACCTTGGTTTGAAGGTGGACAAAATCCACTATACAAAAGAATACCAAGAAGAGGATTCAACAATGCTAGATTTACTACAAGATACGCTGTAATAAACGTATCAGACTTAAATAGATTTGAAGATGGAACAGTTGTAACTCCAGAATTACTAAAAGAAACTGGATTAATTAAAAAAACTCTAAGTGGAATAAAAATCTTAGGAAGTGGAGACCTTACTAAAAAATTAACGGTTAAAGCAAACGTATTCACAACAACTGCAATCTCAAAGATAGAAAGTAATGGTGGAAAAGCAGAGGTGATTTAGATGTTTTCAACATTTAAGCAAATATTTAAGAAAACTAATAAAGACCTTAAAAGCAGAGTATTTTATACAATAGGTGCATTATTCATTTTCGCACTAGGAAATGCAATAACTGTACCTGGTATGAAAGCTATAACAAAAGATTTAGGATTTCTAGAACTATTAAATGCAATGAGTGGTGGCGGACTAAAACAATTTAGTATATTCGCACTAGGTGTAATGCCTTACATCACAGCATCAATACTTCTTCAAGTATTGCAAATGGATTTAATGGGAATAAATTATTTTAAAGAACTAAAAGAAATGGGAGAAGAAGGTAGAAGAAAAATAAACAAAATAAATAGATACCTTGGAATAGGTTTCGCACTTATAGAAGGTTACATCTATTCAATAATGTTTATGGGAAAAACAGGAACTCCACTAGAATATGTTGAAATAAGCTTAATATTAACAGCAGGTACAGCATTCCTATTATACTTAGGAGACCAAATAACTAATAAAGGTCTCGGTAATGGTATAAGCCTAATAATAATGGCAGGTATCATAAACACAGTACCAAGAATGATGATAGAAGCTTACAACGGACTAGTAGTAGGAACTTCAAATACTTTCCTAGGAATTCTATCATTCATAATCTTCATATTACTATATGTTGGAATAGTAGTTGGTGTAATATATGTACAAGAGGCTGAAAGAAAAATACCAATTCAATACTCAAACAGAAGTAGAGGAGCATATAACAGTGCTAACTCATCATTCTTACCACTAAGAATAAACTCTGCAGGAGTAATGCCAGTAATCTTCGCATCAGCAGTACTTGCAATCCCAACAACACTAACATATTTAATAAAAAGTGAAGGATTTAAATTATTTGTTGATAAATACTTAACAACATCAACACCTATAGGATTTGTAGTATATATCTTATTAATAATAGCATTTACTTATGGTTACACTTTTGTAGCAGCAGTAAATCCTGAAGATATATCTAAAAATCTAAACAAACAAAACGGATACATTCCAGGAATAAGACCAGGAACTGAAACAACAAAATACGTTTCTAAAGTCTTATCAAGAATAACATTTATGGGAGCAATATTCATAGCAGTAATAGCAGCAATTCCAATTATATTTAGTTGGATTTCTGATATGCCAAGTATAGTTACCCTAGGTGGAACAAGTATCCTAATCGTAGTAGGAGTATTACTAGAAACTTACAAACAACTAGAAAGTTCTGTAGCAAGTCGTGCTTATAGGAGGTAGATATGAATATAATTTGGATCGCTCCACCTGCAGCAGGCAAGGGAACGTATAGTAGTTTATTAAAAGAAAAATATGGTTTCAATCATATAAGTGCTGGAGACGCCTTAAGAGAGCAAGTATCTCTTGGAACAGAAATAGGAAAAGAAGTAAAAGAAATAATAGAAAAAGGAGAAATGGTTGACGATAACCTAATGAAAAGATTAATCGAAGCCAAACTAAAAACTCTTGATCTAAGCGTACCGTTTATGATGGACGGATATCCTAGAAAAATAAACCAAGCACACGATTATGAAGAAATACTAAAAAAATTAAACATAGATGTTGATAAAGTAATATATATTGACATTGATAAAGAAACTGGCTTAAAAAGAGTACTTGGAAGAAGAACTTGTCCTAAATGTAAAAAAGGATATAATGTTCTAACTGGTTACAATAAACCAAAAGAAGAAGAACTTTGTGATGATTGTCACGTAAAACTTGAACAAAGAACAGATGACAATAAAGAATCATATGAAAAAAGATATGATGTATACAAAGAAGAAACAAAGCCAGTAATAGAATACTTTGACAGTCTTGGTAAATTAATAACCATAGATGGAAAAGTAGAGCCAGAAAAAATGCTAGATAGTTTAATGGCTAGACTGGGAGTAAAAAATGATTAGTACCAAATCTGAAAAAGAACTAGAATTAATGCGTTACGCCGGTAAAGTTGCTTATGATCTATTAGAATTAATGGAAAAAGAAATAAAGCCTGGCGTAACAACTAAGCATTTAGATGAAATAGCAAATAAATACATAACAAGTAAAGATTGTTACCCTTCTTGCTTAGGCTACGAAGGATACCCTGCTAGCATATGTACATCAGTAAATGAAAGTGTAGTGCACGAAATACCTAGTAACAGAAAACTAAAAAATGGTGATATAATCACTATTGACGTAGTAGTTGAATACAAAGGTTATATGGCAGACACTGCAAGAACATATAAAGTAGGCGAGGTAACAAAAGAAGTAGAAAATTTGCTAAAATATACTAAAGAAGCATTATATAAAGGCTTAAGTGTTATAAAACCAGGAATTATACTAAATGATGTTTGCACGGCTATTGAAAGTGTAGCAAAAGAGCACGGGCTTGGTGTAGTAAGAGAACTAACAGGTCACGGCATAGGAAAAGAAATGCACGAAGACCCATACATTCCAAACTACAGCAATAACGAAAGCAACTTAGTATTAAAAGAAGGAATGACACTTGCAATCGAGCCAATGTTTAGTTTAGGAAAAAGAGATGTGTGGCTTTTAGAAGACGATTGGACAATTGAAACACAAGACAAAAGTCCAACAGCACACTTTGAACATACTATAGTAGTAACCAAAAATGGTTATGAAATATTAACAGGAGAGTGAATAAATGGCTAAAGATGGATACATTGAAACAGAAGGAAAAGTACTAGAAATAATCCCAGGGGGAGACTTTAAAGTAAAATTAGAAAACGGTCATATTGTAGAGGCCCGCGTTTCTGGAAAAATGCGTCTAAACTATATACGTATTCTTCCAGGTGATACAGTATTACTAGAAATTCCAATTTGTGATTTAACACGTGGGCGCATAATATATAGAAAATAATGGAGGCAAGAAAATGAAAGTAAGACCATCAGTAAAACCAATATGCGATAAATGCAAAGTAATTAAAAGAAAAGGAAAAGTCATGGTAATTTGTGAAAATCCAAAACACAAACAAAGACAAGGTTAATAGGAGGTAATTATGGCACGTATTAAAAATATTGATTTACCAAAAGATAAAAGAATAGTTATAGGGTTAACTTATATATACGGAATTGGACCATCAAGAGCAAAGAAAATTTGTGAAACTGCTGGTGTAAGTGAAGATATAAGAGTTAAAGATTTAACAAACGATCAAGTTAACGACCTAAGAAAAGCATGTGATGAATATGTACTAGTTGGAGACTTAAAGCGTGAAGTTGAAATGAACATCAAAACAAAAATGGAAATCAACTCTTACCAAGGAACTAGACATAAAAAAGGATTACCAGTAAGAGGACAAAGAACAAGTAGAAATGCTAGAACTCGTAAAGGTAAAGCTAAAACAATAGCAAATAAGAAGAAATAGGAGGTTAAATAATGGCATATAATAGAAGAAAAAGAAAAGTCAAGAAGGACATCACTACTGGTGAATGTCATATACATGCAACATATAATAACACCATCGTAACAATAACTGATGAAAACGGTGGAGTAATAAGCTGGGCTTCAAGTGGATCAATTGGATACAAAGGAAGCAAAAAGAAAACTCCATTTGCCGCTGGACAATCTGCTGAAGCAGCTGGAAAAGTAGCATACGATATGGGACTTAGAAAAGTAGACGTATATGTAAAAGGTATAGGTGGAGGAAGAGAAACTGCTATTCGTTCATTAAGCACAGCAGGACTTGAAGTAACATCAATCACTGATGTAACACCAGTACCACATAACGGTTGTAGACCACCTAAGAGAAGACGTGTTTAGGAAAGGGGAATTATTATGTTAAGATTTGAAAAACCAGATTACAAAGTTGTAGAATATGATGAAAACAACTTTTATGGAAAATTTGTACTTGAACCATTAGAAAGAGGCTTCGGTACAACAATTGGTAATGCTTTAAGAAGAGTAATGTTATCAAGCCTTCCTGGCAGTGCTATTAAGTATATTAAAATTGACGGAGTACTTCACGAATTCCAAAAAGTAGATGGAATAAGAGAAGACGTAACAGAAATCATACTTAATCTAAAAAAATTAGTAGTTAAAAATCACATTGATGAAGACAAAAAACTATATTTAAAAGCTGACAAAGAAGGAGCAGTAACTGCAGGAGACATAACTCCAGACTCAGATGTTGAGATAATAAACAAAGACTTAGTAATTTGTAACTTATCTAAAGGCGGAAGCATAAATATGGAAATAGTAATATCTAATGGACGTGGATATGTAGATGCTAAAATCAACAGAAAAGAAATGAAAAATATAGAAGTTGGAGTAATTCCAGTAGACTCTCTATACAGCCCAATTGAAAGAATAAGTTATGAGGTAGAACCAGCACGTGTTGGACAAAGTGAAAACTATGACAAACTAGTAATGGAAGTATACACTAATGGTGCTATAACTCCAGAAGAATCAATTGCATTAGCAAGTAGAATATTAATAGAGCACTTTGATATCTTAACAAAACTTAACAAAATAGCTGATATGACTGGACTTTTATCTGATAAAGAAGAAGATCCAATTCAAAAAACTTTAGAAACACCTATAGAAGAATTAGACCTTTCTGTAAGAGCATACAACTGCCTTAAAAGAGCAGGTCATCATACATTACAAGACTTAACTTCATTAAGTGAAGGCGAAATGATGAAGATAAGAAACTTAGGTAAAAAATCATTAAAAGAAGTAATAGATAAAATAAAAGATATGGGACTTAAGTTCCGTGATGAAGATTAGGAGGTACACATGGCATTATATAGAAAATTAAACAGAGAAACTAAACAAAGAAGAAGTATCTTATCTGGTTTAACAAAAACTGTATTAAAAAATGGCAAAGTAGAAACAACAGAAGAAAGAGCTAAAGAAGCTAGAAAATATGTTGATAAAATGATTACTTATGCAAAAAAAGGCGATTTAGTATCTAGAAGAAAAGCACTTGCATTCTTAGAAAACGATACTGAAACTGTAAAATACCTATTTGATACACTAGCACCAAAATATGCTGAAAGAAATGGTGGCTACACTAGAATAATCAAACTAGCTGAAAGAAGAGGAGACGACGCTTTAATAGTTAGTTTAGAACTAGTTTAATAAAATTCTCTAGGAAACTAGAGTTTTTTTGTTGATAACTTTTAACTTGTTAACATTTTAACCAGTTTACTTAGAAAACAAAAAATGTTATAATTCTAATAGATAATAAGAGGTGATAATATGAACAAAGAAGAATTACAAAGAATAATTAAATCTGACGTTCCTATGATAGATAAAAAAGTTGCTATCAAACTATATAGCGAAATAAGTGAGAATTATATTAACAATAATAAAATTTATAAATCAAGAAACAGTAAATTCTTTTTACTTTCGTATTCCTTAAGTCGAATACAAAAAACAATTAAAGAAACAGAAATACCAGAAAAGACATTAAAAGTAATCAAAGACAAACTTCTCTTACTAGAAAGTTTAATTTATAATATGCCAGCAGATCAAATAGAAAGAGGTAGCGAAATATTCGAAATAATAACTTACATAGAAGGAGCATTAGGTTTACCAATAACATTCCCAGAAAATATAGATAGAGTATTAGAGAAAATAATGTCAAAAGAGGAGTTAAAAGAATGGAAAAAATAATTGAACTACTTGAAAATCAAATAAATCATATTCTTAAAAGCATAACGACTAGTGAAGAAAAATTAAAATACTACGACTTACTTGATAAATTAGAAAAAAACATAGATGAAGAACTAGATACAAACATACTTGAAGAAGTAAAAAATTACTATAGCTTAGACATAGACATTGACTTCTATAAACAAGCTCACACACTATCTAAAATGGACGCACCTCTATTAGCATCACAAATTGAAAAAAGTAAACTACTAATATCAAAACTAAAAGAAATGTTAAGAGTTCAAAAAGATAAAATTGGTATAACCTTAGGAAAAATTAAATTTACTCTTAAAGAAGAAAAAGAAAGAATTACTTATTTAAAAATACTATCAGAAAAACTTAAAAATCAAAGTATATTAACTACAAGAGACTTAACAGAAATAGAAGAAATAATTAAAACAAAACTAACAGAAAGAGAGTTGTTAGAACTAATATTAGAACTAGTACAAAAAAACGCACTAAAACTTGAAGAAAACATAAGAGTTAAAAACGAAGCAAGAGAAATAGAAATTGCCGAAAAGAAAAAGAAACTAGAAAAGAAACCTGCACGTCCAAGAGTAAAAATACTTAAAAAAGTAGATGACGAATATGCAAGTATAATTACATTAGCTAAAGAAATAATTGAAGCAAACAAAGATAATTTAATTGAATCAGAAGAAATAGATTTATCACTAGAACTACTTAATGGCAACAATAATTTAGAAGACAGGAACTATGTAATATATTCTTTTACTGACATAGCATTAAGGAAATCATTATTAATAGAAGACCTTGCTAACTTAATAAACTCTCCACTCAATGAAAAAACTAAATTACTCATAGAAAGAGATATAAAAATAATTAAAGAAATAGACAGAATACTCTCTCAAAGAGAAAATCTAGTAGTTAATGAAGTTTTAATAAAAAGAAGCAATGAATTACTACAAAAGATTGAAAGTGAACTTAAACTAAGAGGTTATACTTTATCTCCAGAAGAATACGAAAGAACTCTAAAAGTTCATAACACTTTATTAGAAAAATTAAACGACTACAAAGAAAGCGTGAATGTAATACAAAATCATTTCATATCTGAAGATAACTTCATAGAAAAATATGAAAGAGAACTAGAAGATGCATATAATGAAGCCACAAAACTTCACTTCACAGCACCCGAGCCAGAGGTAAAAGACGTCAAAGGAAGCATACTAAGCAAACTAAACCCTAAATTATATATTGATGGGGCACCTGTACACAACATATTAATCTTCTTAGATGAAGACGGAATATCTCTAGCTGAAAAAGATATGCTAGAAGATGGTACACTAGGTTCAAGTGACTATTACCAATTTGTATCACTACTAAAAGAATTAAAAGGTAAGCCAGCAGCAGAGCTAACTATAGAAGACACACACAGAATATTTACAGACAAATTCTCAGAAGAATTTCTGAAAAAATACAAAGTCAAACCATTAAGAAAAAGAAGATTCAGATTATTTATAAATAGATTTAGCACTAAGTTAAATGAAGTCTTCCCAGAATTACCAGAAGACATAAGTATCGAATTCATAATTAGTGGAGGATATGGATACATTGATGGTAATAAAAAAAGCGATCTAATGGAAGACGCACTAAGAAGAGTAAACAAGTATAGAGACCTAATTGATGGTTACATAGAGTTCTTTAACAAAGACGTAAGCACTATGACTGATGAAGAAATAGAGAACTACAAAAAGCAAATAATAGCTATAATAGAAAATGAAAACAAAAAAGCCGAGCATATCTTTGAAACTGAAGAAGAATTAAGGAGGGGATTAAAATGACAGAAGAACAAATAATTAGTTTATTACTAAAAGAAAACGAAGAACTATATAAACGTCTATCCCTTTCTAACAAATCGGACTTAGAAAACTTAAAAAATATATTAAAAAAATTTGACATAAACACTATAATAGCAAACTCTAACATCTTAACAGGCCTTGACTTAATCGAAGAAGAAAAAGAATTAATAGATACGCTAAAAAATCTAGACACTAACGTACTAAAATACATATTAGATTTAGGCTTAGACGAAAAGCAAGAAAAAATACTATCTGACATTAAAAGTAAAATCGAAACAAAAATAACTGAATTAGAAAGTATTAATGAAGAAACAATCAAAGAAAGAATTAACTACAACAAAATATTACTTTCAAAAATCAAAAACAAAACAATAAACCTTATAGACAGCAGAGACATATCATACATAGTAGAATTACTAGCTAAAAACGGCTTTCCAATAAGTGCACAAATAGAAGTATTAAAATTAATAAACAAAATAAATCTAGATATATATAGTAATATTGACGTAGAAGAAGTAATATCAAGTGAGAAAGAAGAAACTAATATAGATAAAGATGAACTTGCAAAAATATTATCTGCGCATAAAATAGACTTTAACTCACTAAAAGAAGAAAACAGGACAAAACTAATTAAATATGGTGTCTTATCTCAAATTGAAGAAATACTGTGTACACTTGAAGAACAAGGCTTGCACAACATCAAAAGTAGAGAAGATATACTTGTTAACATATTAATATATTCAAGTAAAAAAATAATAGATGACAATATGAAATTAGTTAAAGAGAGAAACATAGTATCTCTAGCTTACATAAATCCAACTATGTTCTATCCAGCAATGAAAGTTGTCACAAATATGCGTCCTCATATAAAAAGTGGACCAACTCTTGGAGGAAGAACATCTAAAACATCAGGAAGTTCAAACTTCTTAAAAGGTAACATAGAATTACTTGATGAATTAGGCATAGACCCAGAAGAAGTTTATAGTAAATGTGCAACATACTTCTATGGAAATCCAAAACTAAAAAGAAGACTACTCAAAAATCTTGAACTTTATGGTATAAACTTAAGAGATAACCTAAGCTCATATGCACTTCTGTCAACTGGTGCAGCTGTATTAGACACTTTAGACAAAGCAATTGAAAATGGAGCATATGAATACTGTTTAGAATATCAATCAAGACTAGGTAGCAACAACAGAGTAAACTATTACAGAATCAAATATGCAAAGAAGCTTTATGAAGAAGGAAATCCTCTTGGAAGAAAAACACCATTTAATGCAAGATATGTTAATGCAAAAGGAAGAGAAACTTACGTACTATCAAGTGACTTCACAAAAGCAACATCTGAAAAATATGGAAGTGAAGAACAAGACACAAAAAGACTATACGGAAGCAAAGAAATTGCTGTAGAAAACCAAGAATTAATTAGCACAATACTATCTAATAGTAGATGTGATGTTATAACAGATATTTCAAGGCTAAACAGCAAAATAGTTTCACTAGACAAATTATATATGTCAGAAGATGGAATAACATATAATTTTAATGGAGTAATCATATCAAGAAATAAAGTATTAAGATATGCTGAAAAACTAATCACGTCACCAAACATAGAACTAACTGATAGTACTCTATTATACATAATCACAAGAAACAGTATGCTAGATGAAAACGAATTAAACATAATCAAAGAATGCACTAGCAAAATAGACGATATAAGGAGTTTACAATGACAGAAAATATAAACAAAATAAATCTAGAAGAAAAAGTATTAGAAAAAGCATATGAGAAACTAGACTATGACTTAATGCTTAGTTTAGCTGACAACTATGAACTAGTCAACTACAACATTGAAGCATTAAAAAACTTTAACTTAGACTGCATAGACGACTTATTTCTAAATATGCCATACTTATTCTTATATGAAAAAGAAAAAATAACAAAAAAACTATCAAAATACAACGTTGCAGTAGTATCAAAATTAATAAATGAAGACTTTGCCGCAATAGAGGACTTTTTAAATTAGAATTTCAATAAAACGAAATTCTTTTTTTGTAAAAACTTTGTGAAAAAATATTTAAATCACTTTGCTAAATAATACTTTTGTGATATGATTATTAATAGGAAAATAAGGGTGATAATATGAATGAAGATAAATTAACAAAAGTAAAAGAAGACAATAAAAAAACAAAAAAAATACCAAAAACAAATAATAAAAAAAATAAAACTGTTTCATTTAACTTGTTAGAAGTTATAGTAATTATACTAATAACTAGCTTAGTAGTAGCCGTATCAACTGGAGTAATAGTTTATCAAAATTATAATGAAATAGATGATAGTGTAAGTAATAATTCAAATAAAGACTATCTAAAAGAATTAGAAACTGCTTACAATAATATATTAAATAGCTACGTTGAAAAAGTAGATCAAAAAGAATTAACAAATGCAGCAATAGATGGAATGTATAAATACCTTGGCGATCCATACACTAGCTATTTAGACGAAGACACCACAGCAGACCTAATGGACAGATTAAAAGGAGAATACAAAGGTATAGGTGTAGAAATAACTAAAGTAGACGAAGGCATACTAGTAGCTAATGTATTTGAAAAAAGCCCAGCAGAGCAAGCAGGAATACTAATGGGAGACCTAATAATAAAAGTAAATGGAGAAAGCACTTTAGATAAAACAGTTAAAGAAGTATCTAATATAATCAAAAATAGTGATGATGAAATAAAAATAACAGTACAAAGAAGCGGAATAGAAAAAGAAATAAGTGTTAAATCTAGAAAAGTAGACATTACTTCAGTTGAAAAAAATAAAATTGATAATGTTGGCTACTTAAAAATAACAACATTTTCAAACACAACATACAAACAATTTAGAGAAGCACTTGAAGGCCTAGAAAAAGAAGGAATAAATGGCTTAGTAATCGACTTAAGGGATAATGGTGGGGGTTACTTAAATCCTGCCGTAGAAATAGCTGAAATGTTTGTTGAAAAGGGTAAAAACATATATGGTCTAGAATCTAAAAGTAATGTAGAGATGTATAAAGATAGCACAAGTGAAAGTAGGAATTACAAAGTAAGTATTATTATGAATGGTGGTACAGCATCAGCTTCAGAAATATTAACAGCAGCACTTAAAGAAAGCTATAATGTAATAACTGTAGGTACAACTAGCTATGGTAAAGGAACAGTACAAGACACTAACGAATTATCAACAGGCGGAATGGTAAAATACACAACAGCATACTGGTTAACCCCTAACGGAAATAAAATAAATGGAAAAGGAATAACACCAGACATAAACATAGAAAGTAAAGAAGGCGAAGACTTAGAGTTAAAAGCCGCAATAAATGCAGTAAAATAATAACTGCATTTTTTCTATTTACATATCTTGACAAAGAAAACTATTATTATTTAATAAAATATGATATAATTAAATCAGTGAGAGAGGATTACTTATGAAATTAGAAATTGGCGACGTAATCAAGATTCACTGTTATAAACATAATGGAATGATATATAAGACTTGGGATAAAGCGATAGTTTTAGACATAACCAATGAATATATAGTTTTAGGTAATAATAATGTTTTAGTAACAAAAAAAGATGGAAGAAGTTGGCACACTAAAGAACCAGCAATAATGTTCTTTTATAAAGACAGATGGTTTAATATTATTGCACAACTAAAAAAGAACGGACTATTTTATTATTGTAACATTGCAAGTCCGTATGTAATTGATAACGGTGTAATCAAATATATAGATTACGACTTAGACTTAAGAGTATTTCCAGATGGAGCATTTAGAGTTTTAGATAGAAATGAATATAACTATCATAAAAAACTTATGAATTATCCATTTGAAATAAACGAAATTATTAAATATGAATTAACAGCATTAATAGACATGAAACGAAAAGAAGTTAATCCATTTAATAAGAAGACTATAGATTACTACAGTAAAATTTATCAAAAGATAAATAAGTAGTAATCTTTTTTATTGTAAAACATATAATAAAATGTAGTAAAAAATAAGGAAACTTAATGCAATTTAAACAAATTTAAATTTTTTAAAAAAATTTTCAAAAAAGGGTTGCATTAGATTTGAATTGGTGGTATTATATATCCCGTTGGTTGTGAAAAACACCAATAAAAACTCGGAAAAAGCGCTATTTGACAGCAAATGTCGAATATTGTAAAAAAAGTTAAAAAAATTCAAAAAAAGTGTTGACTTTAAGTTCTGAGTTTGATATATTATATAAGCAACCGCAGATAATAGGTTGTTGAAATGATCTTTGAAAACTAAGTAAAATGAATGAGTTTTAGTTAGGATATAAACGAAATCAATTCCAAAATCGAATAGATTTTTTATTGAGAGTTTGATCCTGGCTCAGGATTAACGCTGGCGGCATGCCTAAGACATGCAAGTCGAACGGAGTGCCCCACTGAAACTTGAATGAAGTCTGAGAGCTTGCTCAAAGATGGAATGACGGTGGATGTGGATTCTGCACTCAGTGGCGAACGGGTGAGTAACACGTGGGTTACCTGCCTCTAAGTTGGGGACAACAGTTGGAAACGACTGCTAATACCGAATGTGATAGTAATATTAAAGGAGCCTTTAAAGCTTCGCTTAGAGATGGGCCTGCGGCGTATTAGCTAGTTGGTGGGGTAATGGCCTACCAAGGCAACGATGCGTAGCCGGACTGAGAGGTTGATCGGCCACATTGGGACTGAGACACGGCCCAGACTCCTACGGGAGACAGCAGTTAGGAATATTCGTCAATGGGGGAAACCCTGAACGAGCAATGCCGCGTGAGTGATGACGGTCTTATAGATTGTAAAACTCTGTTGTAAAGGAAGAAACCTCACTATAGGTAATGATAGTGAGCTGACGGTACTTTACCAGAAAGCCCCGGCTAACTACGTGCCAGCAGCCGCGGTAATACGTAGGGGGCGAGCGTTATCCGGATTTATTGGGCGTAAAGCGTGCGTAGGCGGTTTATTAAGTCCAGAATTAAAGCCCGAGGCTTAACCTCGGTTCGTTCTGGATACTGGTAGACTAGAGTATGGTAGAGGCAAACGGAATTCCTAGTGTAGCGGTGAAATGCGTAGATATTAGGAGGAACACCAGTGGCGAAGGCGGTTTGCTGGGCCATCACTGACGCTGAGGTACGAAAGCGTGGGTAGCAAATAGGATTAGATACCCTAGTAGTCCACGCTGTAAACGATGAGCACTAAGTGTCGGGTTACCGGTGCTGAAGTTAACACATTAAGTGCTCCGCCTGAGTAGTACGGTCGCAAGACTGAAACTCAAAGGAATTGACGGGCACCCGCACAAGCGGTGGAGCATGCCGTTTAATTCGAAAATACGCGAAGAACCTTACCTAGACTTGACATCCCTGGCAAAGCTCTGGAAACAGAGTGGAGGTTATCCGGGTGACAGGTGGTGCATGGTTGTCGTCAGCTCGTGTCGTGAGATGTTCGGTTAAGTCCGCTAACGAGCGCAACCCTTGTCGATAGTTGCTAACATTTAGTTGAGAACTCTATCGAGACTGCCGGTAATAAACCGGAGGAAGGTGGGGATGACGTCAAATCATCATGCCCCTTACGTCTAGGGCAACAGGCGTGCTACAATGGCTGGTACAAAGAGTCGCAATACCGCGAGGTGGAGCAAATCTCAAAAGCCAGTCTCAGTTCGGATTGAAGTCTGCAACTCGACTTCATGAAGTTGAAATCGCTAGTAATCCCGGATCAGAATGCCGGGGTGAATACGTTCTCGGGTGTTGTACACACCGCCCGTCACGGCATGGGAGTCAGTAATATCCGAAGCCGGTAGCCTAACCCGTAAGGGAGGGGGCCGTCTAAGATAGGATTGATGACTGGGCTGAAGTCGTAACAAGGTATCCCTACCGGAAGGTGGGGATGGATCACCTCCTTTCTATGGAGTAATAACTAGTAGAAAAAAGAACCGTTATATCATTCGGGGTTAGCCATTAGGAAATATGATATAGAGAAATCTAACTAAACACATTTTACTTAGCTTTGAGAGATTATTTCTCTCAATATTGTAATTTTATACAATAATTGTTCTTTGAAAACTTGATAATGTGATGTTCATATTGCTCAAACGAGCAGCAATATGAATGGCTTAATTTTTTGGTAATTTATTGAAAGATAAATATTAAGAAATAGCTCATCAAATTAGGATATGATAGTGGTTAATTTAATAAGGGCGCATGGCGGATGCCTTGGCATTAGAAGACGATGAAGGACGCGACAAACAGCGATATGCTTCGGGGAGCAGTAAGTACGCTTCGATCCGGAGATCTCCGAATGAGGAAACTCACTAGTGGTAATGCACTAGTATCATTAACTGAATACATAGGTTAATGAGGACAACCCAGTGAACTGAAACATCTTAGTAACTGGAGGAAAAGAAAGAAAAATCGATTACCTTAGTAGTGGCGAGCGAAACGGTAACAGCCCAAACCAGTCTTAGGACTGGGGTTGTAGGACACTAAGCATGGAGTTACAAAATTATACTATAGTTGAAGCTTCTGGAAAGAAGTCCCGTAGTAGGTGATAGGCCTGTAAATGAAATGGTATAATCTCCTTAGTGGATCCTGAGTAAGTCGGGACACGTGAAATCTTGACTGAATCTGCGGGGACCATCCCGTAAGGCTAAATACTCTCTAATGACCGATAGTGAACAAGTACCGTGAGGGAAAGGTGAAAAGAACCCCGGAAGGGGAGTGAAATAGAATACTGAAACCGTGTGCTTACAAAAAGTTCGAGCCCGTTAATGGGTGAGAGCGTGCCTTTTGCAGAATGAACCGGCGAGTTATGGTATCGTGCAAGGTTAAGCGGAAAACGTGGAGCCGAAGCGAAAGCGAGTCTTAATAGGGCGCGAGTACGATGCTATAGACCCGAAACCAAGCGATCTATTCATGAGCAGGTTGAAGTAAGGGTGAAACCTTATGGAGGACCGAACCAACTTCTGATGCAATAGGAGTGGATGACTTGTGAATAGCGGAGAAATTCCAGTCGAGCTTGGAAATAGCTGGTTCTCCCCGAAATAGGTTTAGGCCTAGCCTTCTAATTAGCTACCTGGAGGTAAAGCACTGAATATGGAAGGGCCGCACCTAGCGGTACTGACTGTAATCAAACTCTGAATGCCAGGATAGTATGTAGAGGAGTCAGTGTATGGGTGATAACGTCCATACGCGAAAGGAAATGAATCCAGACCGTCAGTTAAGGTCCCAAAATTTATGCTAAGTGGAAAACGATGTGGAGCTGCTAGAACAGCTAGGAGGTTGGCTCAGAAGCAGCCACCCTTTAAAGAGTGCGTAATAGCTCACTAGTCGAGTGGCTCTGCGCGGAATATGTACCGGGGCTAAGCATAATACCGAAACTGCGGATTCGTAATTTATTACGAGTGGTAGGGGAGCGTTCTATGGGCGCTGAAGATAGACCGTGAGGACTGTTGGAGCGCATAGAAGTGAGAATGCCGGTGTGAGTAACGTAAGGAGGGCGAGAATCCCTCCCACCGATCGACTAAGGTTTCCTGGGTAAAGTTCGTCTCCCCAGGGTAAGTCGGGACCTAAGGCGAGGCCGAAAGGCGTAGTCGATGGACAACAGGTTTATATTCCTGTACCACCTATATGACTGATGGAGTGACGGAGAAAGCTAAGCAGGGCCGGTTATTGGATTCCGGTCTAAGCACAAAGGTAGATGAAATAAGAAAATCTGTTCATTGTTATGCTGAAGTGTGATGGCGACGAATTCCTCGGAATTTTAAGTCTGCTGACGCTATGCTTCCAAGAAAAACTTCTAAAGATATTGTATAGGTGCCCGTACCAAGAACCGACACAGGTGGTCAAGGAGAGAATCCTAAGGTGAGCGAGATAACTATGGTTAAGGAACTCGGCAAAATAACCCCGTAACTTCGGGAGAAGGGGAGGTTTCTTCGGAAACCCGCAGAAAATAGGTCCAGGCAACTGTTTAGCAAAAACACAGGTCTCTGCTAAAGCGCAAGCTGATGTATAGGGGCTGACGCCTGCCCAGTGCTGGAAGGTTAAGAGGAGATGTTAGTTGGACGCAAGTCAATTACAACGAAGCTTCGAATTGAAGCCCCAGTGAACGGCGGCCGTAACTATAACGGTCCTAAGGTAGCGAAATTCCTTGTCAGGTAAGTTCT
>CAKOHL010000005.1 GCA_934085635.1 uncultured Bacilli bacterium
TTCAGGGGGTTTTGGTTGAATACACTCTCACCTTAAGATCGTAAGAGCGATTCGCATAGCATTTTTCTCTACTATGCTAACTTAATAATATTAAATTTTTACCAAAAAGTCAACACCTAACCATTAAAAATTAAAAATTTTTAATTGGCAATTACTTCGCTACTCTCTTTCTCAAGATTTATAATCTTCTGCACATCCTCTATTTCAGAATAAATTAACTCAACTGCCATACCAATAAATCTATTAATATTATCAATATTAAAAACATATTCCTTTCTATTTTTAGTCCCACTAATAATATTAGACATATTATTAAAAAGTAAATCCATTTTATCATAAGGAATCTCATCAATAATATGCTTTACTTCACACTCAAAACTATTTTTTAATTTCTCTAAATTCAAATCATAGGACTCAATAAGTCGAATATTTAAATTAGTATAATCATTATAAATATAAATAGCAGCCATATTACCATTAAGTTTAACAACACTTCCATCCAATTTAGTAATAGTCCCATCCTTTTTTATTTCACTAATAAAATACTTATACCACAAATAATCAGTATACAAATGAATAAAATATCCCATAACAAAATCATCATTCAAAAAATGTTTATACTTATCCAAAAACCTATCTATATTTGGAATATTATTATCTTCATCATCTAAAAAATGACTGAATATTCTAGACTCATTAGCGCATTTTGAAACATCCGGTGCCACTGCACCAAATAAAAGCATACCTTCATCACGTTGTAACTTTTTATTAATCTCTTTAGCAACTGCTACATGTATAAAATAAGAAGCCATATTATTTCCTACCTTTCACTTACTATAACAATACAATTATAACATTTAAAAATTATTAAATAAATATTACAATTAAAAAAAATAAAACAACTTAAATAGTTAAGCTAAAGTTGTTTTATAATTATACTTAGTAAAATTTAATTTTTATCTATATAATTTTCAAGTAACTTTACAAAGTTATTAGTATTACTTTTAAATTCTTTTGACTTAAACTTTTTAGCTTTTTCCAAAGCAACACCTAAATCATCAGTATCCAAAAGCGGTATAATAAAACCCATCTTTCCAAAGTTCTCAATAATTTGGATTTGATGATCATTTTTAGCTTCGCTATATTTTTTAAGTCTTGGGCAAGCAATTATGGTTTTACCATTTTTCAACCCATCAGTAATAGTACCAACGCCACCGTGACAAATAATAAGCTTTGCCTTATTAATAATTTTATTAAATTCATCTAATGGAATAAAATTAATTATTTTCATTTTATCAGATTTAAAATTAGTTACACCAGCTTGAACAATAACCTCTTCTCTAATATTTCCAATTTCGATCTGTCTTTCAACACTTTTTAAAAGCCTATCAAAAGGTATTTGAGTACCAACACTTACAAATATCAATATATCCACCCCCCATAAACAGCATTAGGATATAACTCTAGCATACTCTCCCACTGTACTACAAATAAATCAGCAAATTTGTACACAATTCTACCTGTAATAGTTTTAGATTTACTATTAGCAAAAGTTTCAATAAAAATTATTTTACTACCAAAAATTTTACCAATCAGACACATTGGACCAGCAGTATGAGCGCCAGTAGATACAATAAATTGAGGTCTAAATTTAACATAATAATACAAACTAATAAAAGAATTTAAAATAAGTTTAAAAGCATAAATAACTTTATATTTTTGACTAGCAGATATTAAAAATTTAACATTTTTCTTTCCATACTTATCTTTTAATCCTTTATTTGTTAAAGTGTTTTCAGTAACTAATTGAAAATCATATTTATTAAACAAATCCTTTAACATTAAAAGTTCATTTAAATGGCCACCAGTACTTGATATAAACATCACTTTTTTCATTGTAATCACAATCCTTTAAGAAAATCTAACCATTGTTTTTTAATATTTTCCAACTTATAATTTTCAGCTTTTAATCTAGCATTTTTCCCTATAGCCTTTCTTTGTCTTTGAGTCATTTCTAAATACTGAACAATTTTATTAACCATCTTCTTTTTATCTCTACCTTTAACTACAAAACCAGTATTCTTGTCAACTAAATCCAAAGCCCCTTTAGCGCTATCAAAAGTTATACAAGGGACCCCAAAGCTCATTGCTTCAATTAGTACTAAACCAAATGATTCCTCAAAAGATGTCATTACATACAAAGAACTTTCTTGATAATATTTTTTTATAAACTCAAATTTCTTAAATCCCCATAATTTAACGTTCTTATCTAATTTTTTATCTTTTATCATTTTTGATAATTCACTTTTCAAAGAACCATCACCAAAAATATTCGATTTTATATTATTATCTTTTTTAACCAAATCTTCCATAACATCTATCAAATCAGAAAAACCTTTTTCATTTTCTAATCTTCCAACTGCAATAAGATTCTTTGAATCTAGTTTAGAAACTTCATCATCGATAGGAAAATAACTTAATGGCAAAGGTATAAATTTTAATTTTTCTCCTAAAGATTCATATTCACTAGTTAATCTCTTACTAACTGGTAAAATATAATCAACATTTAATTTACTTAACTTACGAATATACATATCATCAACATTATAAGTATGTTCCTCGTGCATTGATACAACATCATTTCTTTTATAATTACTTAATAATTTACTAAAACTATATCGTGTAGAAATTATAATTCTAGCATCACTCTCTCTAATAGCATTTTTCATTAATTTATTTTTATTCAATAATATTCTTACAGCTTTAAATCCTTCAGACAACACACCTATAATTTTTTTATTTTTAAGTGCTTCATTAAATTCCTCTCTATTAGAAACACTATTCATCAAATAAGTAACAGTAACTCTTTTATCTAATTTAAAAGGAATGTCAATTTTTTGCTTATATAAAGAAATGATTTCAACATCAAAATTATCAACTAACATATTAGCTTTATTAACAATAGCATTTTCAATTCCACCATAGCCCAAATGAAGTGCTAAAATTGATATTTTATTTCCATTAATATTTTTTTTAGTAAACACACTGCACGAATCAAGTAAACAAATAGTATAAATACACACATAAAGTGTAACAGCAGGAGCTAAATAAACGTGCCCAGCAGTTGATGATATACCATACGTTAAAAGAATCATCATAATGAAGAAGAAAACTTCATTTTTTATCTTTTTCTTACTCTTTATCAAAATACACAAAGTAAGCACAAATGGAAATGCTAATAATAAAATTGCAACTACTCCCATATGGAAAAACACATCTAAAATATCAATTTCTATTAATTTTTCCACTCTAATATTATCAATTCTCTCAGTATTAGCAAATCCCATGCCAAATAATGTATAACCTTTTTCATATCTAGTTGTAAACATTTTATATGTATTTAGTGCATACACATCTCTATCACTTAATAATTTAGAACCTATTTGTTTAAACTTATCAACAAAAGCATTACCTTTATAATAGTCATTTAATTCTTGACTTAAGTTTTCTCTATCTTGAACCTCTTCATTAGAAAGTGAACTTCTTAAATTCATTGCAGAATAATTGTTAATCATAAATAAAATTGTTGTTACAAGCATTAATAAAATAATTAAATTATTAACAGTAAACTTTTTACCTTTTCTTAATAAACTTGATAAAAGAATTAAAAAGCAAACTATTATTACACCAAAAAGTGTAACCTTTGTACCAATTAAACTAATAGTATAAAGTCCAGCAGCATATAAAACAATAGTTAATATCTTCGACTTATCTAATAATGTATAAATAAATGGAAACATTAATAGAAGAATTACAGAAACTTCATTAGCTGAGTAGAAAAATCCAATTGAACCATAATAATTATTATTTACATATGAACTATAATTAATAGATAAAATAGTAGGAACTGCTATCAATAATATATAAGTAATAAAGCTAACAATCATAACTTTATTTAATTTTTCTCTATCAAATTCTTTTTCTTCAAAGTAATTTAAAAGTCCAATAAAAATACTTGGAAAATACATAAATTTAAACAAAAATCTAAATTCATTTTTTAATAAATTAAAACTTAATAAATCAGATTTAAAAACAAAATAAAATATTACATATACAAATAACAAAATATAATAAATAATTCCAATCTTTTTATACTTACTATGCGAGAAAAAAAACACATAAACTACACTTAGTAATATTAAAATAGTTTTTAAAATCATTCCTAATGTCAGCGCGTTCTCGAAATTTCTAGTTACCACACTTGAAATTAAGTCAACAATTGGCATTATCATTATTAAAATATATATCCAGTCTTTCTTTTTCATAATACTCTTCCTCTTTATAATTATACCCCATTTAACCAAATTAAAAAAGCATAAAGTTTACTTATGCCTTAAATTATATAAATCGCAATAAATTTTAGTAAGTAGTTTACTAGTTTTAACATACCTTTTTAAACTAGTAAAACGCTTTAAATAACTGCATTTTCTCCATTTACGATCTAAATTATTTAAATATTTAAATGCCTTATTTATAAAATCGTGTCTATATTTTACATCTGATATATATCTTTGTTGAATGGTATAATCAGTCAAAATCATAACAGCTAAACTCACTAATGAATCATTTGGATAATCAACCTTTTTTAAATCATTTACTATTATATCAGTAATCTCTAAGATATCATACATTCTTTTATCTCTTATAGTAGTTTCACTATTACTATGAATAACATAATAAGTCAAATAATCATTAACCTTACCGATTCTATTAGCACTAACAAGCATCTTTACTACAAAAGGTGCATCTTCATACTTTAAATTTTCTTCAAAACGATTATTTTTATCATCAAATAAAGATTTTTTATAAAGTTTATTACAAGGTCCCAAATTAATATAATTAATTAATTCTGGTGTTTCTCTTAAATTAGTATCTTTAAAATCTTTAAATTTAATTCCCACTAAAGTATTACGTTCTTCAAAAAAGTCACACACTACTAAATCACAATCATCATTAACAGCTTTCTGATACATATACTCGCAGAAATGTTCATTTAAATAATCATCTGAATCTACAAATGCTAGAAATTCCCCAGTCGCTTTATCAATGCCAAGATTTCTTGTCTTACCAATACCTTCGTTATTCTTTGAAATATAAACTATTCTTTCATCATCAAAACTTTTAATAATTTTTTCTGAATTATCAGTAGAACCATCATTAATCAAAATAATTTGTATATCTTTTAATGTTTGACTAATTAAAGATTTAATACATTTCTCTAAATAATTTTGAGAATTATATATTGGTACTATTAAACTAACCTTTGTCATAATTTACCTCACTATATAATTATAAAAGATATAAGAATTAAATTTTATTAAAAATACACGAATAGATGACTTCAAATTTTCACCTTTCAAAGTAGAATAACACTTATCTTTTTTTAATAATTTATTATATTTTTTATAATCTTTATATTTTAATGTAGTTGAATAATATATAAGAGAATTATTAATAAATCTTAAAAAAGTTTCATTATCATTAATAATATTTAAGCATTTTTTTTCAAATTTAGCTTGTTTAAGCATATCTTCCATCTTTTTTATTTTTTTCGAATAAACATTATTATTCATTAAACTATTTTCTCTTTGAACATAATTATATCCAATATAAGTTATAGACTTAACAGTATTAGCTTTAGCAATAACAAGTGGAGTAAGTCCATAATCCTCAGCTATGCACCCCTCCATAAATTTAAAATTATTATCTTGCCAAAAAGTTCTTTTATAGCAATATGCCCAAGCATTTTCAATATAATGGTATTTTATTATATAATCGAAAGCTTTAACACCTTGCATAGTATCAAAGCCTTCTTCATTATATTTAACTATTTTATTGCCTATTCTATCTTGGACTTGAAATCTCAAAACATCAGGTTCATCCACTAAAGAATTATTAATAATCTCCAAAAAATCACTTTCTAAATAATCATCTGAATCTAAAAATATTAAATAATCGTTTTTTGAATTTTCAATTCCTATATTCCTTGCTTTTGCAAGACCAGTATTTTCTTCATAGATTTTATTCCATTTATATTTTTTAACGTACTCATCAACTATTTTTTCACTATCATCAGTACACTTATCACAAACAATAATAACTTCATAATGAGAATAAGTCTGATTAACTATTGAGTCTAAACATTTTTTTAAGTATTTTTCAACATTGAATACTGGCACAATAATACTAAACTTATTAGTTTTCATTTTTAAAATTCCACATTTTTCCATCTACCATAGTTTCAATTCTATACATCAATCTACTATAAATAGGCCTAATCATCTTTTTAACAATTTTTTTGAAAACAGATTCATTATTTAATTCAAATAATTCACGCAAATATTTTTTATTATAATACTTAATTTTATTATTTTGTTTAATAACTTTCTTAATTAATTTATTTCTTTTAATAAATATCTCCCTATTAAAAATACAACCATATTTTGAAATTCTACCGCTTAAATACATACAATCTTCCAATGATAAATTAATATTTAAATTTTCTTTAAGCTGTTTTTGAATTATTTTAACATCTGACATAAATACTGATTCTTTCGCTATTGCTGTTTCGTTTTCTCCATTAACTCTATATTTAAGTAATATGTCTTTCATATTAGCCATTTTTAAATATTTAACAACACGTGACCATAATTCAGCATCTTCAGTCTTATAATCATTACTGTATAATAAATTATGTTTCATTAAATCACTTTTCCTAAACATAACAGTTGGATGATACATTTGATTATTAATTAAAGTATAAGTTTTAATTTTTTCAGAATCCATTTGAGGATAGATTTCTCTACTATCACCCATAAATGTTTTAATAGCAGTTCCAACCACTGACACATCAGGATTCGACTCTAAAAATTTAAGTTGTTTTTCAAATCTAAGTGGTAGTGAAATATCATCGTCATCCATTCTTGCAACATATTTTCCTTTAGCCATTTTTATACCTACATTTAATGATGCAGCAAACCCCAATTTTTCCTTGTTATTTATAATAACAATTCTTTTGTCTTTATATTTACTTAAAATATCATTTAATTCTTTTTGATAATCAGAATATTCTACTACTATAATTAACTCAAAATTTCCATAGGTTTGATTTAAAATGCTATTAATTGCATCATCTAAATAAGCAGTTCTATTATAAATAGACATAACAACAGAAATCACAGGATTCTTTGGTGCTTTATTATAGTAATTTCTAATTATTTTAGCCCAGGAAATTAGATACTCAGACCATACTGGAAATTTTTCTTGTAAATAATTTGCATTCCAAAATTTATCATAACCATATGTATGGACAATAACTGCGTTTTTTGAGTTCTTTCTAGCAGGGTGACAACAGTATTTACTTATATTTATTGGTTCAACATTAATTTTAAATTCCTGTACTAAAATATTTAAAATTCCTTGGTCAATATATCTAAGTTTAACATTAAGTTCTTTAACTTTGTTATAACACCAATCTTTCATTTTATCATAGTCTTTTAAAATATCACTAAATACTATTATACCAGAATTTATTAATGGTAAAAACATATTGTAATTTTCAATCAAACTATTAAAGTTTGCTTCAGTTAAAAAACCAATATCATTATAAGTCATTGCTAAACCAGTTTTATTAGCATAATCAAGTAATCCAACAAAATCTTTTTGAATCAAAATATCAACATCATGCCAAATAATTTTTTTATATTTTTTTAGGAGATCAAAACACTCAAATCTAGCTAAACACATATTAGAATATAAAGCAAGACAAGCTTTATCAAAATCTGTTTCCTTCAAATTATTTTTATACAATATAAATTGGCAAGGCATTATTTCACATAAAAATTTCTGTCTCTCTTCACTTAATCCATTATGATAAACAATAATATCATAATTTTTAAAACTAAAGTGTTCTTTAATTCCAAATAAGACAGTTGCAAGTGCAAAATCCAAATCCTTAGTTATGCCAAAAACTATTGCTAAATCCTTTTTATTATTCATAAAAATCACCTCATATTTTTTATAACTTTTGTTTTTTTATTGATAATTACAGACAACACTAATGTACTAGTCAAAACATAAATAAACATCCTAAAACTACTTTGCCTAAACCACACAACTAATTCATCTGCCCCATTTATTTTACTATAATTTATTTTATCATACAAGTAAAACAAGTAAATAAAAATGAATTGATTAAAAAATAACGACTTAGACAAATTTCTTAAACACGTAGTATCAAATTTAAACTTCAAATTACATTTGATTAAAAAGCCAAATAAAAGCAAAGCAACAAATGGTGTAAAAATAAAATAATCATACTCATTAAAAATCAAACTTTTCTCATAAAACATTCTTGTTTCACATAATAACAAAATTTGACTAATGATTAAAAGTATTAAAATTTTATAGGTCGAAATTTTATTCAAAGACTTTCTTCTATTTAAGAAATATCCCATAAATGGAAACATAATTGTAAAAGGAAAATACCTGTTTGAAGTAAATAATTTATCAAATAAATTAATAATTACTTCGTATTTTGTACCTAAAAAAACGTATCTATAGGTTACAAATGATAATCCCAGTATATACCCAACAATGCTTAGCAAATACAAAATCTTCAACTTCTTTTCATCTTTAACCAAATAAATTATAAATGTGTAAATGAGAAGCACACCTAAATACCACATAATATTTGTAGATCTAAAAGTAAACACTTTAATAATATCATTTAATAAGCCAGTATAGCTGAAATCCCAAACGACAAAAAAATTACATAGGAAAGTATAAAGCAAACACCAAAACAAATACTGCTTAGTTAATTTAAATAATTTACTTTTTTTATCTAAAGTGTTATTCACACTTTTAGCCATAAAATAGCCATTACAAATAAAGAAAAATGGTACAGCTATTCTATAAATATTTGTATTAATATAATACCCAATTTTATATTCAGATAAAAATTGGGTATGTATACCAATAACACATATAGCAAAAAATAATTTTGCTAAATCTATTAATTGATAATTATTTTTTTTCATAGCAATTAATGTTTATCGTTAATATTTTCACCAGTTATTACATTTTTTGTTAAATAATTATAGAATATTTTCATCATCATATGATCAAAAGTCATATGTATATCCTCATCAATTTGCATATCACATTCATCAACGTGCATCTTATAATCTGCTAATTCTTTTAATTTACCACCTTTATAACCAGTAATTCCTACAACTTTAGCTCCACATTCTTTTGCATATTCTGCAGCATTAACAACATTCTTAGAATTACCTGATCCACTTATACCAATAAATAAATCCTTATCAGTTATTTTATTTAATAATGGAAATCTAAACACTTCTTCATACCCAATATCATTTGCAACTGCCATCATTGTTGAAACATTATCATTTAAACAATAAAAATTAAATTTCTTCTCAGTATATTCACTAATTCCTTTATTAAAATCATTTTGCATATGACTAGCAGTAGAAGCACTTCCACCATTACCACAAACATAAATTGTTCCACCATTTTCATAAGTTGATAAAATTGCATTCATTGCTTCATTAATTTCATCTAAATTTAAATTTTTAATAATTCTTATTTCTCTTTCATAATATTCACTAATTGCTTTTTTAAAATCTATCATAATCTTTTCCCTCTTTCTTTTACTTTTAAAATTTTATTTACTGCATCTAATAAATCATCTGCAAGCTCAGTTGGTTCCACTTCAAATTTACCATCTAACCCCTTCTGTCCCGTATTAACTAACATACTCTTCATACCAGCATTCATAGCTAATTTGATATCTAAAGTTGAATCTCCAATCATTATAGATTCCTTTAAATCAATATTATAATCTTTTTCAGCCTTCAATAGCATACCTATTTTAGGTTTTCTACAATCACAATCAAATTTCAATTCTGGTATTTCTCCTTCATATCCCTTATCTGGATGATGCGGACAATAGTATAAACCATCAATGTAAGCTCCATCATTACCAAGCAAAGTTTCCATTCGCTTATGAATTTCATCTAAATTTTCTACTGAACTTTCCCCTCTAGCAATAATAGGTTGATTAGTAACAACTATGCACAAATACTCACTTGCATTAATTTTTTTTATTGCTTCGCTAACACCAGGTAATAATTTAAAGTTTTCTTTATCTACAAGAAACGGAATATACTCATTAATAGTTCCATCTCTATCTAAGAAAATTGCTTTTTGTTTATGAGATAAATTTCTATGTTCACAAAGACCACTTTCAAAATCATTATTAACCGAATAATATCTCTCTGGTGTACCCATATCCTTAACATATTCAGTAGAATGATATGAAAATACATTATCGCCATTATCTATCATTTTAGCAATAACATCTTTTTCTAATCCATACTTTTTAGGTTCGGTAACATAATCAAATACTCTAGTAGAAAAAACGTAAATTCCAGAATTAACTAAATTCTTATAATCATAATCTCTAACATTTTCTTTAGAATCAAACTTAACTATCTTGCCCAGTTCATCAACAACAACCAAATCACTATCAAACGGATGTGAATTAGGATGTGTAAGTAAAGTTGCATCAGACTTATGACTCCTATGAAAATCTAGCATTCTTGTAAAATCAACACTTAGAAAAACATCACCAAAAATAAGAACAAAATCCTCATTTATCTTATCTTTTAAATAATATAAAGATCCAGCTGTTCCCAAAGGTTTATCAGGGTCTTCTTCATAATAAGATATATTAACTTTTAAATTATGCCCATTCCCAAAATAATCCTTAATTTTATCTCCTAGATGCCCAGTAACTATAATTATATCATTTATACCAGACTTTTTTAGACAAGTAATTTGATGTTCAAGTATAGCCTTACCGCCAACTGTCAACATAGGTTTTGGTATCTCATCATTAGTTATAGATGAAATTCGAGTTCCTTTTCCTCCAGCCATTATAACTGCTTTCAAATCAAACACCTCTATTCCATATAATTAAATTATACTAAACTTTAACATCGAAGTCCACTAAAACAAAGAAAAAACTGCCATTAAAGCAATTTTTTCTCTATATTTAATTATTTTCTTTTATAAATTTTACTGTATCTCTTACAGATTCATCAGAAGTATGTTTTGCCTTCCATCCCATATTATGAATTTTGGTTAAATCGTATTGGAATTTAGGTACATCTCCTTTCCAACCGATATTACCACCAGTATAATTATATTTAACATTTTCATAACCAAGTTCTTCACAAACAATATCAGCAATTGTTGTTACACTAGTAGCTGTTTCTACTCCAGCATTATAGACTTGAACACCTTTTTTCATTTCAATATCCAAAGTAAACATTGTAATTGCCTCAACTAAATCAATTACATATAAATATGGTTTAGTTTGAGTACCATCTCCTAAAATTTCAAGTTCATTAGGATTATTTTGAAGTTTATTTACAAAATCATAAATAACCCCGTGAGTTAAATTAGGCCCGATTACATTTGGAAATCTAAACACAACTGTATTTAAATCATTCATGAAAGTATATGATGAAATAAATCCTTCACTAGCATATTTAGCTCCACCATAATATGAAATAGGTTTTAAATCTCCTAAATCTTCAGTTAAAAGCATTTGTTTATCACCATAAATAGCCGATGTTGATGAGAAAAATAAATTTTTAATATCATTTCTTCTCATTAACTCTAAAACACTATAAGTTGTCATAAATGTATCATTAAAATCTACACTTGGCATTCTACCGCCTTTCTGAATATCAGAATTAGCAGCTAAATGATAAACAATATCAAATTTTTCATCCTTTAAAGTTTCACAAAATTTTTCTGTCTCTTCAATATTAACATTATAAAATTTATAATTACTATTATCTCCAAAACAATCAACATTTTCTTGATGACCTAAAGTAAAATTATCAACAACTACAACTTCAAGCCCTCTATTTAATAAATTTCTTACTAAATGTGTGCCTATAAATCCAGCACCACCTGTTACTAACGCTTTCATTAAATCCTCCTAACTTACAAATATTACTGTGGTACCTTGATGATCAAATTTAAATTCCATCTCAGGTAAATCACTCATTTTTTTTCTAAAGTTCTCTTGTTTTTCTTCAGGAACATAGAACAAGAAGAAACCACTTCCACCAGCTCCAAGAAGTTTACCACCAGTAGCACCAGCTTTTATTCCTCTTTCATACCACTCATCAAATTGCGGATTACTAATTCCAGAAGCTAAAGTTCTTTTAATTTGCCAGTTTTCATCTAAAATTCTACCCACTGCATCAATATTATTATGTTCGAGTTCATATTTTAAATCATATGTCATTTCCATAATTCTTTTTTGACCTTCTTCTTTATCTTGAGCAGTCACAATATTCTTAGATTGTTCTTCTAAAATTTCTGAAGCCTTATGTTCGCCGCCAACATAAAGCATAATAAGATTCTTCTCTAATTGTTTAAATGCTTTATGATCCATCAAAACCGGTTCAACATCTACAGAACCATCTTTATTAAAATTATAAAAATTTAATCCTCCAAATGCAGCAGCATATTGATCTTGTTTACCATTAGTTGTATGAACAATATTATTTTCCATATTGCAAGCAGAAGCAGCAACATCAGCCTTTGTAATATATTCTCTCTTATGACATTTTAAATTTTGAATTAGTCCCACAGTAAATGAACTTGAAGAACCGAGTCCAGTACCAGATGGAACGTCAGCAACTGAAGTAATTTCAAGTCCTTGCAAACCTTCCTGTTTCAAACATTCTCTAAAAATATTATGTTCAATATCATCAATATTGTGAACTATTTCAGTCTTAGAATACTTTAAAACAGTAGTATCCTTATCAAAAGACGGATGAGATGTAATATACATATATTTATTAATTGTAGTACTAAGCACACAGCCCCCGTGTTTCTCATAAAATGACTTGATATCGCTTCCTCCACCACACAAGCTAACTCTAAACGGTGTTCTAGTTATAACCATAATCTTACTCCTTTCCCTTAACAGTTATATTTTGTTTTTCGTAGTAGGCCTTACATACTTTCTTCGTATCGCCCATCATAACTATCTCTCCGTGATCTAGCCATATAACTTTATTACATAATTCTTCTATTGAACCAATCGAGTGAGAAACATAAAGAACTGTAGTTCCACCATTAATCATTGACATCATTTTATTTTTACTCTTCTCTTGAAACTTAATATCTCCAACAGATAAAATTTCATCTACAATCAGAATCTCAGGATCAACAACTGTTGAAATAGAGAAAGCAAGTTTAGCAACCATACCAGAAGAAAAGTTTTTAACTGGAACATCTAAAAAGTCTTTTAATTCAGAAAACTCCACAATCTCATCAAATTTAGCATCAATAAACTCTTTGCTATATCCTAAAATAGCACCATTTAAATAAATATTTTCTCTCGCGGTTAATTCTCCATCAAAACCGGCACCAAGTTCTATCATAGGCGATATAGCACCATTTACTTCAACTGTACCTTCGGTAGGCTTCATAACACCGCTTACAACCTTTAAAAGTGTACTTTTACCTGCACCATTTGACCCAATAAGTCCTACTACATCCCCTTTATCAACGTGAAAGTTAATATGCCTTAATGCCCAAAATTCACTTTTCTTTTGTCTTTTACTTCTATCAAATAATCTAATAAAAACCATTTTAAATGAATTATCTTTTTCTACACCAAGATTAAATCTCATTCCTACATTTTTTAAGTTAATCATTCAAATCACCACCTTACATATAGTAAACAAACTTATCTTGTTTCTTTCTGAAAATATATAAACCTAAAACGAGCATAAAAACTGCACTACCAAAACAAGCAAGCAAGTATGTCAAAGATGGAGGTGTAGAATAAAGCAAAATTTCCCTTGTAGAATTTATATAAATATAAAGTGGGTTAAGTTTAAATATAGTTTGCAATTTAGTAGGCAAAATAGACAAATTATAGAATAATGGGGTAAAATAGTTAAGAATAGTTAGTATAATACCCCACATATAAATCATATCTCTTAAGAAAACCGAAACTGTAGCAAGAATATATCCAACGCCAACAGTAAACATAAATGCACACAAATATATAAAAGGTAAAAGCAAATAATAAATATTAATATAACATTTAGTTCCTTCTGCTGCATTTCCAGAAAACCAAGTAATCAAAAACAATGGAATCAAAGTGAAAAGAAAATTAATTCCAGCAAATAAACACTTAGCAATCGGAAAAATATATTTTGGTATATAAACCTTATTAATTAAAGTAGAGTTACCAATTATAGCAGCCATTGCATTATTAGTTGCATCACTGAAATAATTAAAAATAACAAGACCACTCATTAAATAAACAAGATAATTAACACCCTCCATACTAAATTTAAACATATTAGAAAATACGACAGCCATAACCATCATCATTAAAAGTGGATAAAGTACACTCCAAAGCACACCCAAAACACTTCTTTTATATTTAACTTTAAAATCTCTAATAACTAATTGAGATAACAAAAATTTATATTTTTTTACATTATACAAAATATTCTTAAAAGTCTTTATCATTATTCCTCCATATCACATCTACAATTATAACAAAAATCTAAATAAAAAACCATACCAATATATAAATTGTACAATTAATGCATAATCTAAAAATTAAAAAAAAGCCCGCAGGCTAATTCATTACAAAAATCTAAGTGTAGCAATAATAGCGGCAAGAATCCCAGCTACAGCAAGCATTGCTTTTTCTCTAGGAGTAGGCTTTCTTAACTTAAACGGACTAATAAACAAAATACCAGTTACCAAAAGTACAATAGGAAAAATTATTTCTCTATACTCTTTGCCAACTAAAAATGTAATAAAATACACAAGAGGCACTATGATAGCACTCGCAGTTATAGGTAGACCAATAAACTCTTTACCATCACTTTTCTTAGTAGTAGCAAGCATATTAAAATAAGCAAGTCTAATAACACCACTAACACAGAAAAACACACATATTAAATAAAGCCAAATCGAATTAGGACAAATATTTAAAACAATCATCATAGGCAAAACACCAAAAGCAATTGCGTCATTGAGTGAATCAAGCTCAATACCATAAACCTCATAATCCTTTAAACTCTTGAACTTTCTAGCCACTACTCCATCAAACGCATCACAAATAGCTGAAAAAATAAGTGCAAACACGGCATACATAATCCTACCATTATTAGCAAATATAATTCCAATAATACTAGATGCTGTCCCAGTCATTGTAACCCAATCACATTTTCTATAAACCCCAACAGGTTTTAACTTCTTCATACAAACCACTCTTTCCAAATTAACTTAAACTCATTATACCAAACAATTTCACTTTAATATATATTTTTCATAATATTTAGAAGATTTTAATAACTCTTTCTCAAACTTATCCTTTCCAATCTCCTCAGAAAGTGTCTTATGAGTTCCAAACAAATTAGTTCCAAAACCAAGCTTATCCCCTTCCACACTAACACCTATACTGGCCAAAATAGTAGGATACATATCAAAATTATTAAAAGTTCTATAAGTGTTACCATCAGTATGAGCTTTAGAATTAATAAAAGCATTATAAATTGTTCTATCATAATCCTTAACACCATTAAAATACGCATTTTGCATAGTCAAATGATCTCCCAAAATAACAATAGTAGTATTCTTGTAAAAATCTTGTTCTTTAATCCACTCTATAAAATCAGAAGTAATTTTAGAAGAACACGCATAAACATTAGAAAGTTGATCATCAAATTTACTACTATCACAACTCTCATCTAAATAACCATTAGGAAAATGTGTATCCATAGTATAAAGTGTAACAGCAAAAGGCTTATCCTCCTTAGAAAGTTCTAAAATTTCACTCTTAGAAACATCAAAAAGTTTCTTGTCTTCAACACCCCACCACTTAACATAACCTTTCTCAATATAACCTTTTTCCACCATTCTATTATAATCAACAATATCATAATTCTTATGCTCATTATAATAAATATCAGTTGCCGCAAATTTAATATCAGTCCCCTGAATAATCTTTAAATTATACCCATTATCATAAAGTAAATCTCCAAGGGTTCTAACTTTAGGAAGTATTTTATTATCTTTATCATATCCTCTAAACAAATTAATATCAACAGGTGTACCACTAGATGAAGCAACTAAAGAAGCCATTGTAAAACTAGAAAGAGTAGTATTATATGCCCCACCTAATTTATCACTATTAGAAAAATTAGTATTATGAAGAGCAATATTCTCTAGTTCAGGTATTCTCGATTTCTCAAAAGCACCACCATTTGACTTAGAAGCAAAAGAAGACTCCATACTCTCCAAATAAATAAGTATCAAATTATTCTTTTTTTTAGGAAAAGTAACATTAACCTTATTAGTATCCACATAATACTTTTCATACAAATCACTAGTCTTAGACTTATGATAAATATAACTATCAGTTTTAGAAATTTTAACAGTCAAAATTACACTAAACAAAAAGAATAAAACTGCAAAAATAATTAAAAATTTATCAAAAATAAGAGGTTTATATTTCTTTACAAGCAAAAGGATAAGAATAACAAAAACGCTCAAAAGAATGAAAACCCAAAGACAATTCAAAATCGCCATAAACACAACTGTACCATTGCCGTAACCAGACTTATCATTAGTATAATAATAAACAAGTTCATACAAATTAACTTCTATCAAAACGTCTTTAATATAATAACAAGCACTAATTAAGAAATTAGATAAAAATAATAAAACATAAGAAATAATTACCACGTTACTTCACTCCACTTCTTTCAAAAACATTATACTAAAATAACCTCATATTGTCCACATACAAAAAAAAGATAAATGTCCTATTTATCTTTCTTACTCTTCTTAGTAAATATAACATTAGTCTTAAAAACTAAGAACAATATTATAAACATAAGTATAATATAAAATATAATCATTTCTTGCTTTTTACCAACAGCATATAAAATAGTTACTGCACTAAACACCATCTGCGCAAAATATATAACTAGTATAGTTTTCTTAGTACTAAGTTTCTTTAAAAGTTGATGATGGATATGCTCCTTATCAGGTTCTCCTATTGACTTACCATTTAAAGTTCTCCTAATTATTGCAAATAAAGTATCTATAATAGGAAGAATCAAAAGCACACCTGGAATCAAAAGTGAAGTAAGAGTAACAGTTTTAAATCCAAGAAGCATAATAACACTAATCATAAGACCCAAAAACGTACTACCCGTATCACCCATAAATATCTTTGCAGGAGGAAAATTAAACACTAAAAACCCAAGCGTTGCACCAAGCATTATAAAAGACAAAATAATATCAAGTCCACCAAGTTTATTTAAAATAACAGCAATAACACCAATAGTCAAAAAGTAAATAGACGATATTCCAGCACAAAGTCCATCTAATCCATCAATTAAATTAATTGCATTAATAATAGCAACAATAATTAACATAGTAACTGGCGCTGATGCCCAACCAAAATCAACTGAAAAATCAAAAATATCAAAATGCTCTAATTTCAAATTACCATAAAAGACAATAATAGCCGCTACTAAAATATGAACCAAAAATTTATACTTAGCAGGAATAGGCTTAATATCATCAAATATACCTAAAAGTAAAATAAGAAAAGATGCAATAAGTATAGATATCATAATAGAATTATGATTACCAAATAATATAAACCCAAAAAGGAATCCCAAAAATATACCAATCCCACCAAGTAAAGGTGTAGGTTTAGTATGAGCACTTCTTTCATTTGGTACATCTAATATATTTCTAGAAATAGCAATTTTTTTAATTAAAAATGTAAATCCTAAAGAAGCTAAAAATGTCGTTAAAACTATTACAAAAATACTATGTCCATTTACCATTAATTCCATATTTGCACCTCACTTTACTTATTATACTAAATTTTCTTACAATACTCTACAAAAATTATAATCTTTACAAAAAAAGTAAAACTATTTACTTGTAAGTTTTACTTTAAATGTTTTCTCTTGTCCATCACGATTAACAGTTAACTCAACTGTGTCGCCCACTTCATAACTATAAAGTCTATATCTAAATTCAGCAACACTAGCAACTTTATCATTACCAACTTTAACTATGACGTCCTCACTTTTAATTCCAGCCTTACTAGCAGGACTACTTTTCTCTACATCAACTACTACAACACCTTCAGTTATATCCTTATTAAGTCTAATACCTGAATAAAGTAGTTGCATTGTATTACTAGCATTAATCATACTAACGCCAATATATGGTCTATTAATCTTTCCATTTTCTCTAAGACTCTCTGCATACATAACAGCATCTTCAATAGGAATAGCAAATCCAATACCTTCTATTGTAGTTTGAACAATCTTCATACTATTAATACCGATAACTTCTCCATTAGCATTACAAAGTGGTCCACCACTATTACCTGGGTTAATAGCAGCATCAGTTTGCATAACATTCATAATCCAATCAGCACTATTAGAATTACCCACACTAACACTAACAAGTCTATCCTTACCACTTAAAATACCTTTAGTAACTGTACCCTTATACTCAATACCCATTGGACTACCAATAGTAAATACAGTATCCCCCACACTAATATCACTACTCTTACCAATAGTAGCAGTACTAAGAACAGTATCCTTATCAACTTTAAGAACAGCAATATCAGCAAACTCATCACTACCAACAACAGTAGCAGTAGTTTCACTATCATTACTATAAGTTATCTTAATAGTATCTCCACTCTCAATAACGTGATGATTAGTCATAATATAACCATTTTTATCATCCTTATCATAAACAAATCCAGTACCTGTTCCAACAAGACTACCTTTTGTATAAGTCTCTATAACAACTACAGAATCCTTAACCTTATTAACACTCTCACTAATACCTGTATCAGTAACATTAACATTCTTCTCAGTAATTGTCTTAACTATCTCATTAGGATAAAACTTCATAAGCATTAACATCGCACCAACTGACACCACTAAAGTAACGACAGCAGTAATAACATATCCTAAAATCTTTTTCATAAGTCCTCCTTTATTTCTAATCTAAATACATTATATCTTTATAATTAGTTGGAAATCCCATTCTATCAGTAACTTCACTAATAGGAATAGTATTTAACTTTCCATTAAGTCTATCAAGTTCATAATTAATCTCATTCATCATCATCTTAAAATCAGTCTGAGTTAGAAGCCTCTTTAATATAATAATTAAAGCAAAAATATCATTCTTACCTAACACATACCCATTTTCATCTTTCCCAATATTTAAAATATTATGATACTTAGTATCAGGAATTTCTCTCTGAGTAAAATGATCAAACACAATATCCTCGTGTGCACATAAATTTCTATAATTAGCTAAAATAGGTAAATAAGTCTCCATCTCGTTAGAATCAATATTATAAACACTACTAATAGAATCCTTATCTTTAGGTTTCAAAATACTAAACATTTCACTCATAAGACCAAAACTAATAACTTTAATACCTATCCATAAAGGAATATAACCATAATTATCCATATAGTGACTAGTCGCCCCATGTTGTCTACCATTAACTCTAAACTGTCTCTTTACCTTCCTAAGTAAATCATTAATCTGTTTAACCTTATCTTTATCAGAATCAAAATTATTAACACTTAAATAATCTTTTTCCTTATAACCATAACTCTTACTCAAAGTATAACTAAATATAGATTTATAGTTATTTTCTACTATCAAAATATTCTTAAAAATAATATTTCTAAACATTCTATCAAAAACAAATAAACTATACACTTCTTCAAATGTAGTATTATCTATAAACTTTCTAGACGCATCTTTCTTTAAGAAAGGATGCCTATAACCCATAACAAAAAAATAATTTTCTCTAAGAAGCACTTCCTTAGCATACTCTATATCATTTATTATAAGCCCTTTACCTTTTAATATCTCAATTTGTTCATCAATCGTTTTAAATACTTTTGCTTGCAATCCTCATCACCTAGTGTAATTGTATCACAAAGAAAAACTTAATACTACAAATTTCACAAAGTTTTTACAAACCTTTACTCACCAGGCATAACTAAAGCACAAAGTAAATAAGCCAAAAAACCAGCACCTGTAAAAAAGAAAATTATCCATATCATTCTAATTAAAGTAACATCCACATCAAAATATTCACTAAGTCCAGAACATACTCCAAACAACATTTTATTTTTATTAACTCTATGTAATCTTTTCTTATTTATTTTCTTCATAACACTTTCCTCTTTCCAATATAATTTTATCACATTTATTTAAAACTTAGCAAATTAAAAAAACATATTTCTATAGCATCTCTATATTCTTTTCTAAATTATTAAAAACTTTAGCTAAATGAAAACCATCAACAAAAGTATGACTGACTGTAATATTAACAGACATCATATATTTATTATTTTCTAAAGTATATTTACCCCAGCATAATCTAGGAACACTTAAACTTGATTTATCTAAAGGAATAGGATGAGTAACTGAATTAAAATTAATCCAAGGTAGAGATGTAATATAAAAGTAATCCCATCTCTCACTTTCATTATAATCTGTATCCTTTAAAATTTCTTCATTCTTAGCAATATCAATATATTTCTTACTTTCATTATAAAACTTATCAAATTCTTCATAATAAATAAGATTTACATTTTCAAAAACTTCATTCTTTGTCATAACAGTAACAGCAGGATTTATTTTATCAAAAATAACAGGTTTATCATTAACAAATCTCATTCTCATTTCTTTAACTTCATTCATACTCTTAGTAATTAAATACAAAAAAACAATAAAGAAAGATAAATTACTATCTTTAGAATAATTAACTACACTACTAACAGCTATTCTAACATTTATTCCATAAGTAGGATTACTAAAACTATCAAACCACTCATAAATTTTCTTTCTATCTAAATTTAAAATATCTACTTCCTTCATAACTAACCTCAGTACAAGCATAGCAAAAATTAAATAAATTAACAAGAAAAAACACTTTGCAATTTGCAAAGTATTTTTTACTATCTCTTACTAAATTGTGGAGCACGTCTAGCCTTTTTAAGACCATATTTCTTACGTTCTTTAATTCTAGCATCTCTAGTTATCATACCAGCACCCTTAAGAGTTGGTCTATATCCTTCAGTATCAACTTCTAAAAGTGCTCTTGCAATACCTAATCTAATAGCACCAGTTTGTCCACTGAATCCTCCACCATTAACTGTAACATCAATATCAAAACTATCAGTAGTTCCAGTTAATTCTAAAGGTTGTTTTAAATCCATAACTAAAGTTTCATAAGGCATATATTCACTAACAGGTACACCATTAACAACTATATTACCTTTACCACTTTTCATACTTACTTGAGCTACACTTCTTTTTCTTCTACCAGTAGCTGTATAAACTTTCTTATCTGCCATAGTTTCCTCCTATAATTCAATCTTTTCAGGTTTTTGAGCTTCGTGATTATGATTAGCGCCTTCATAAACAAATAATTTCTTATACATTTGTCTACCAAGTCTATTCTTAGGAAGCATTCCCTTAACTGCTCTTTCTACCATTTCAACTGGATATTTTTCTTTCATAACTTTAGCAGTTCTTTCTCTTAAACCACCTGGAAAACCACTATGGTTATAATATACTTTCTTATCTAATTTGTCGCCAGTTAAATTAACTTTACCAGCATTAATAATGATAACAGCATCACCACAATTAACGTGAGGTGTAAAAGTTACCTTATGTTTACCACGTAAAATATGTGCAGCAGTAGTTGCAACTTTACCTAAAGTTACATCTTTAGCATCAATAACATAAAATTTAGTAGTAACATCTTCTTTTCTTAACATAAATGTTTTCATATTTTTTCTCCTTCTAAATTTCTATCCTTATATATATAGACTTCCCACATCCATACACAAGAATAACTTTAAAAATGTACCAGGTACAATTATACAATAGAACTAATGAAAAAATCAAGCAAAAAATGCATAAAAAAGCACAAAAAGTTATAAAATTTACTAATTATCAAAAAAATATTATAGTTGACAAACAAAACGTAAAATATTAAAATGATAATAGGTAGAAAAAAGTAATAAATTGGAGGAATTAAAATGGAAAAAAAATCTAAAAGTGTAATGTATGTAATCGTGACGTTACTATTCATATCCCTAGCGTGTGGAGGTGTAGGTTTATTATTTAATCTAACAAGAAAACCTGCAGAAACTCCAAATGAAGAATATAAAATAACATTTAAATACTTCATCGACGAAGAAGAAGTCACTAATGAAGTAAAACAAGAAACAGTAAGATTTGAAAATGAAGAATTTGAAGGAGTAATTGACGAAAAAGAACTTTATACATTTAATAGATATGAATGTACTAATGGTATAGAAGGTACTTGGAACAGTGAAGAATGGAAATTTACTCCAGCTACACTTAACACAAGCACTACTTGTAAATTATACTTTGACAAAAATATACACGAAGTAACAATAAATTCAGTAAATGCAAAATTACCAAATAGCACTACGACTCAAAAATTCTTAATTGAAAAGGGCAAAACAAAATTAATTAACATAGTTCCAACTGAAGGATACAAATTTGATAAAATAGATTGTTCAAATAAAAATGAAAATAATGAAAACAAAATAGTATCATCATTTGATGAAAACACAAAAGACTTAAATCTTTCAAACGTTGACCTTGATGACACTTGTACAATATCATTCAAAATAAATGATTTCACAGCAGAAGTTAATGTATCAAATGCTTCAGTAGCAGAAAAAACCAAAAGTGCAAACTACGGAGGAACAGTTATATTTGATATAACACCTTCAGAAAATTATGTATTCGACAGTGTAGAATGTACTAACGATCAAAAAGGTGAATACATAGATGGTAAATTACAAATAAAAGCATTATCAAATAACACAGTATGTGTAGTACAATTTAAACCATTAAAATTTTCTGTAACTTTAGATATAGTAAATGGAACACTACTAAGCACATCAAAATCTCCACAATCAACAACAAAAGGTGGAACACTAACATTTGGAATAAGTCCTAACGACGGATACAAATTTACAGGTGCAACACTTGACTGTGGTAATGACAAAGATGTAACAACTAAACTAATTGGAGATGTACTATACTTCTATAACGTAACAAAAGAATTAAAATGTAAATACACATTACAAGCAGAAAGTACTGAATAAAGTGCTTTCTTTTTTTTATCAAATAAATTATAATATAAATATGACGTGGAAAATAAAAGATTTAGAAATTAAAAATAGAATAGTATTTGCACCGATGGCAGGAGTGTCTAACATAAGTTATAGACAAATAATTAAGGAAATGGGTGCTGGTTTAATATACTCTGAAATGATAAGTACTTTAGGTATCAAATACAACGGAAAGAAAACTATTGACCTAATAAACTTTGAAGAAACAGAAAGACCAATAAGTATCCAAATATTTGGAAGTGACATAGAATCATTTGTAAAAGCTGCAAAATACATAGAAGAAAACTTTCATCCTGACATAATCGACATCAATATGGGATGTCCTGTTCCAAAAGTAGCAATTAAAAGTCAAGCAGGAAGTGCCCTACTCAAAGATCCAGACAAAATATATGAAATAGTTAAAAATGTTGTAGAGAATACAAACACTCCAATAACAGTAAAAATAAGAAGTGGTTGGGACGAAAAAAATATAAACGCAGTAGAAGTTGCAAAAAAAATAGAAAAAGCAGGTGCTTCGGCAGTAGCTATTCACGCTAGAACAAGAAGCCAAGGCTACAGCGGAAAAGCAAACTGGGACATAATAAAAGAAGTAAAAGCTAGTGTTAATATTCCAGTAATTGGTAACGGTGACATAACAACAATATATGAAGCCGAAAAAATGCTAAAAGAAACTAAATGTGATGCCATTATGATTGGCCGTGCAACTCTTGGTAACCCTTGGTTCATAAAAGAATGTGTAGAATACATAGAAAATGGTAAAATCATAAACAAACCTACAGACAAAGAAAAAATAGATATGATTCTGCACCATTATAACTTACTAAAAAAATACACTAATGAAAGAACAGCGCTTCTAGAAATAAGAACACACGCGCTATGGTACCTAAAAGGAATTCCAGGCACTAAAGAAATAAAAACAAAAATATGTCAAGCTAAAACAGAAGAAGAATTTTTAAAAATAATAAATAGCATATATGAAATAATAAAATAAGGAGAATGAATGAAACGTGAATTGGAACTGGTATTAATATAAAAGAAAAACAAAAATATTAATATTAGGAGAAATAAATGAAAATAA
>CAKOHL010000006.1 GCA_934085635.1 uncultured Bacilli bacterium
ATCAAGTGTTAATTAAAATCCTTTATTAGTAGTTTTTGTCAATTTTAGATCTAATATTTCTTCTAACTTAGAAACACTTCGACTTAAACTAGAAGAAGATATGTTATGTTTTCTACTTGCCTCAGAGAAACTTTTTTCTTTTGCAGAAATATAGAAATCACTATAATACATAAAATTACTTCTCAAATCATATAACTCAAACACAATACCACCCCAGAAATTGCCTTATATACTACAACAAAAAAAGGAAAAAGTCAATTCCCCTTAGGCATTTCCATTATTAAATGGTTCAACATAAATAACTCTTTCATAATAAGAATCCTTTATATCATATTCTTTGTAATCGTTTTCTTGTTCTAATTCTAAGTCATCTCTTAAATCATTTATTAAATCAATTATTTTATCACCTATTTTAGTAGGGTACATAGCAACAAAGTGCTGATATAACGAGTTTAAAGTATGGTAAGTAACTAAAACTGATTCATTTATTGTATATTCTTTTATAATTTCTTTTTCTTTATCCATTAATAACTCCTTAAAATCCCATAAAATAACTAAAATTATTAAATAACCTATGTGTAATTTTATATTTATTTAGTTGATTAATAACAATACCAAATATTACTAAATCAAATATAGTAAATACTACCATAATATTATTAACGAATCCTAAACTATTAAATGTTAAAGCCATATCATAGGGTATTCCCATATTATCTGCAATAGATATACCTAATCCATGATTATACATAAATAGATTAAATAATAAGTAAGCACAGATAAATATAATCATAGTTCTTAATACACTGACACATACTATATAAAGATAATCAAAAAAATCTAGCATAAATTTATCACCTCAGTTTCTTTTAAAGTTAAATACAACGATATAATCATACATCTGTTTTCACATAATGTAAATAGTTTTCCATTAACACATGTGCAAAAGACATTTATTTAACACTTGTATAAAATAAATAGTGAATTGGAGGTAAGGAATCTATGAGTATGAACAGTAAGAAAATTCTATCTATGAACTTGAAATTTTATAGAGAAAAATACAACTTATCTCAAGAAAGATTTGCTGAAAAAGTAGGTAGTAATTTAGTCTATATTAATCAACTAGAAAATTGTAAAAGAAAACCTACTACTGATATGTTAGACAAAATTGCAGATGGGATGAATAAAAATATTGATCCTAAACTAAAAATGACTAGTTCTGAATTATTAAGATACGATCCTAGTCATAAAACAAATTTCACACGAGTAGATGAAAAGAAAAAGTAACCCAAGTAGAAAGGTTATTTTTTTATTGAAAAACAGACTACCATAATTGGTAATCTGCTCGATTAATTGTAATTTTGTTATATCATATAACTATAAATTACTAATTTTATTTCTCTTTAAATATAAAATCACATAAAATACTCAAGTTAATATAAATAATAGTGGCAATAGTATTTACTTTAAAATCAATTCCTAACTTAAATATATAATCCAATAATGTCATTATAGCAAAAAATCCAATTCCACTAACTATATATTTTACACATTTTTTCATATACTCCTCCTAACAAACAAATTGTAATTTGTTAAATAAATAATACCATTAATGTATCTGCAATCAAATGGCATAATCCATGAGATATCATTGCATACCCTATACCATATTTTCTATATAAATATCCAAAGCATAATCCATAACCACTATTTAGTACAAAACATCTAATTATTAAAAGTGGTGTTAATGTGGTCATTGAAGCTGTTGATGGTAAATGTCCTGCAGCAAATAATAAAGCAGATATTATATTAGCTATTATATATACTTTTATAGGTATTTCTTTATTCTTTTTATAAAATAATTTATAAATCATTAAAGATAAAAATGACATTAAAGCTAATCGCATCATTACTTCTTCAATAATTCCACCTACTAATAAGCCTCCTATTATTTTTGATAATCCAGGTGCTGTATTATATGTTTCATTTACCCAATTATTAAATGTTCCAAATATTAATTTATCTCCCGGAAATAAAACTAATCCACCTATAATTGTAATAATAGCAGTAATAATAATTGCTTTACGATCTATTTTAAATTCTTTCCATAAATTAACTTTCTTTGATATAACTATACCAGCTGCTGCAAGTATAACTCCAAATAATATTCCATATTGAAACATAGTACTTAATGCAACCATTCCTCTAGTTACATTTTGATCTTGTAATTGTTTTAACATTTCTTCAGATAATGAGTCATACCCCCATAGACCTGTAAAATATCCTCCAATTAATCCTCCAATTAATACAAATAACAAGAACTTCCAATTTTCTTTAATATATTTCATCATAAGCTCCTCCTATTCTTTAGTTATTACTTTTTTTTGCCAACTTCTTTGATTGCATTTAGGACATTTCATATATCTTGTTCTGTTTATGTGCATAGCCCATAATACACTTGAAAATGTTGGAGTATATTTACGATGACATTTTTGGCATTCATAATATCCTGCTGTTTGTTCTATTCGTATTGCAAATGGTACCATAATTATAAATGGTATAAAACCAGTTAGAATAAGAGTTATTCTTAACCAATTTTCCATTTCTACTAATGAAGCAATAAAGACTAATATGAAAAAAATTATGCCTATCAATACTCCTATTACAATTTCTATTGATAATAATCTTTTGTCTGATTCTTCCTTTTGTTTTACCATATCAATCAATAATTTTTCAGTTTTCTTATTATTATCTTTCATTTCCATTTTCTCACCATTCAAAAGTTCATTAACATTAATATCTAATATATTACATAGATCTAACATCTTGTCTGCATCAGGTAAAGATAATCCTCTTTCCCATTTAGATATTGCTCTATCTGTAATATATAATTTTTCTGCTAATTGTTCTTGTGTAAGTTTTTTCTCTTTTCTACAATTTGCAATAAATTTTCCAATTTTAATTAAATCCATGAACTTTTTTCTCCTTTCATGACTTAAATATACTCTAAATCATCAATTTTTTACACATACTAATGGTTGAGTTATATAAATTACTATTTACATTCTTTCTCTCTAATCATATCAAAAAAATAGTAAATCTTAAATATGATCTACTCGATAAATTACTATTTTTGCAATAGATTTGTTATTACCATTATACCATTAATTTTGATTTATTTATACAGTTGTTAATGAAAAATAGAATTATTTTTCAAATTCTATTTTTTCAAAGTTAGATAATTTTTTATTATATTTTATTTCAATTAATGAAATAGCATTATCAATTATATTTTGTTTTTCTTTTTCTGATAATTTTATTTTCTTTTGCAGTTTATAGAAAACATCTTGTCCAGTAGTACCATTATACTCATGATTAGAAAATTCATAGTTTAAAATTAACAATTCAGATAATAAACAAGTATAATGATATTTGAATAGATCTTTTTCCTTTTTATTGTAATCTATATCAAATATATTCATAAAATGACCTCCAGTTGCTTGAATGGTAACTCCCTTGCTAAGAATTGTCAAATCATCTTTTAAAGCAGATTAATTTCATAATAATATTTATGAACTAAACGATTATTTTTCTTTCTAGCAAAAACATGTCCAACTCTATGTTCGTGATTTTTTTTATGATAGGGATGCCCATTATGATTAGTAGTATAATCATTTTCTATAATGGTTATAATTTCCCAAATTCTAGGATCAAAATAACTTTTCATTTCACCTTTTCTAAAATATTGATTTTTAGGAAAATTGCTAATATCATTTTCATTTTTAGCCATGTGATAGAAAATATAGATATAGCCATCATCTTTAACAGAAGATAACAATTTTCTCATTTTTCGTTTCATAGGTATTTTTTTATTATGATTTTCATGCAAAGATCGATAACAATAAACAAAATCATATTTATCTTCAATATTTGATTCATAAAAGTTTTTATTTCTAATTTCTATTTTTTCTGAATTTTCTTTATAGTATTTTCTATTTGTTATAGGTGTAATATTTTGATTATCTATATTTCCACCTTTAATATATACTTCATTAGGTTCATACATAACAACTTTAGATCCATGATTAGCAAAAGGTAGAGAATGCAGTCCATCTTTATCATCTACAACTAAAGTTTTAAAATTACCATTATGTTTATCATTTAATAATTTCATATATTCGTAACTAGTTCTTTGGGCAGTACCAAAAACACTTCCTACATCAATTTTTCTTATCATTTTTTCCTCCAAAAATATGTGAGGTATCTTTGGTATTGCTCAAATTAACTTCTTTGCAGTAATGGTAAAATTACCCCTTATTTTTATCTGCAAAATTTTGTATTTTAATGTACTTTTACTTATTTTTATCACTTTTTTATCTTTTTCATTTTTATTAAATTCTCTAAATTCCTTATAAAATAAGGGCTTATCTTCATTGTCGTTTTCAGTTACCTAGCAGGACTTACCCAGTAACTGGCACGATGCCGACAACTACTGCTAGATTAAGTAGTGTTTGAAATATAAGCATAAACGAGAGTCCAAAAACTAAATATTTTTCAAACAAGTCTTCTCTTGTAAGTGCTATTTTGATGGTCTTATAAAAGATTAATAAAAATAAACTTGATACTATTAAAACACCTAGAAAACCAAATTCCTCACTAATTATAGAAAATATAAAATCAGTTTGTGGCTCTGGTAAATAAAAGTGTTTCTGTCTAGAATTAAAGAGCCCAAAGCCAAGAAGTCCACCGGGTCCAATGGCATATAAAGACTGTATTATTTGAAACCCACTTCCAAGAGGATCACTCCAAGGATTTATAAATGAAGTAATTCTTTGCATACGATAAGGCGCTATTAGTATAAGAAGGATTATGCCAAGTACTCCAAGTAAACCTAATTTGAAAAAAATACTTAAATTCGCACCACTTATGAAAATCAAAACAATAAGAGAACATACAATAATCATACCAGTACCAAAATCAGGTTCTAGCATAATAACACCAAACATAAAGAGTATTACTCCTAAAATTGGAAAAACAAACTTTTTAGTAACTTTCTTATTCCTATCATTGTTTGCTAAATATTTTGATACAAATATAACTAAAGAAAGTTTACAAAGTTCACTTGGTTGAAAGCCAAAAGAACCAATACCAAACCAACTTCTACTACCATTTCTAAGCGTTCCTATACCAGGAATTAAAACCAAAATTAATAATACTAAAGTAAAAAGTAAAAAATGATTAGAATACTTTTTATAAATATCAGTATTTATTTTGCTAACAATAGTCATTAAAATAATACCTAAAACTAAAAATACACCCTGATTAATTAAAAATTTATAAGGGTTACCATACTTAAACTCTGCCCATACGTAACTACTTGAATAAATCATTATAAGTCCAAATAAACTAAGTATAATAACAGCAAAATAAAGCACTTTATCTTTCATATGACTAATCTCCTAAATAATTTTATGTAGTCCAAAAGAAAAAAGTACTTTACGTACTATTTATTCTGATTTAACTAAACTAATATTTAAAATATCACACTTATCAAAAATATCTAAATTATTACTAGTATCCACAACAATATTGTTTACTTTAAATTCTATTTTATATGTTTTATTTTCTTCTAAATAATTAAAACTATCATCTACTTCTCTAGTAAATATTACATTAGATTCAATATCTTTAAAAGTAATATAATTAAAATTATCATCATTATATATTTTTAATATTTCATATGTTTTAGTAAAAGTTCTATCTGCTTCTTCGCAAAAACCTTTCTCATATTTCATACCAGTAAGTCCAATATATACATCTTTATTATTACTTTCGGTATTACACATTAATATATTAAATTCATTACCTTTATAAAGAATCAATTCATTATTTTCATAACTTATTTTGTTATCAATACTATTTACATACTTATCTATTATTTCAAAAGGATTATCATATTCTTTTAAATCTTTATCATTATATTTTAAACTTTCTATATTATACAAAATTATATTTCTTCCATCTTTTTCATAATACACTTTTGTTCCTATATTAGCTTTAATTATTATAGTATCTTTTTTAACCACAGGTTCTTCTTTATCTTTAACACTTACTAGTCCACTTAAAATAATACCAATAAGTACGAATATAACCATTAATTCTATTACAATTATTATTTCTTTTTTATCCATATTTATTCTTTCATTATTCATAACATTCACCTTTTATTCTTTAATAAAGGCATTTGGTTACATCCAAACGCCGTAATATATTGCACCCATTCCTAGCATAAATCCTACTATCCAAAATAGTTTGACTATGTCTGTTTCTTCCCATCCTAGTTTTTCAAAATGATGATGAAGAGGTGCCATTAAAAAGACTTTTTTACCAAATTTCTTTATTGATACTATTTGTATAAAACTAGATAATGTTTCTGCTATAAATACACCACCTATTATTGCTAAAGATAATTCGTGTTTAGTTAGTATTGCAACAGCAGCCAAAGTTGCACCAAGTCCTAAAGAACCTGTGTCTCCCATAAATACTTTTGCTGGGTGTGAGTTGTATACCAAGAATCCTAGTAAGCTTCCGACTAATATAAAACAGAAAATTGCTATTTCTTGATATCCTTCTATCCAATTACTACCCCAAGATATAATACCAAAACTTAAAAATGCTATTGCTGATAAACCACCTGCAAGTCCATCTTCTCCATCAGTTATATTAACTGCATTTGATGAACCTACTAGTAAGAATAATATAAAGAATCCGTAAAACCACTTTAAGTCAATATCTATATTAAGTGAAGTGATAATTAAATGAGTACTTCCTCCACCTTTCATATATATATAGAAAAATACAACTGCGATTAAGATTTGCACAATTAACTTTTGTACTATCGAAAGTCCATCATTATGATGTTCTTTTATTTTCTTTAAGTCATCTGCAAGTCCGAGTAAACTATAAGATAAAAATACAAATATTATAATTATAAGCGAAGATGTTATCTCAAGAGATCCTTTGATATATAAAAGAATCATTGCTATTATAGTAGGAATTATAAATATTAATCCACCTATAGTTGGTGTTCCTTCTTTCTTTAAATGTACATCAGTAACAAACCTACTGACACTTTGTCTAAAATTTAATTTTCTTAAAATTGGTAATAGAATTAATCCCATAAAAACTGATAAGAAAAATCCAAGCATTAATCCTAAAATAGATTTTGCTAATATAAGCATTAAAAATCACTCCTCATACTAATTATACAATTTACTACGAATTTAATCAAATATTAATTTTACTACTTTATTATTTTAACATTAACTTTACGCTAGAACCTTCTTTTACTCTTTTTCCCGGACTAGGGTTTGTTTCAATCACAACTTCTCCTATACCAGTATATTCTATAGAAAAGCCATTTAGTGCTTTCTTAGCTTCTTTTAGAGAAAGTCCTCTTACATCAGGTACTTCTACATATTTAGTTTCATACCATAAATATTCTTTAGGCATAACATCTTTAGATTCTTTTAAATCATATAAATTAATTATTCCATTAAATATATTTTTAGCAATTGGAGCAGATGCAGTACCACCATACTGGGTGACACCTTTTGCACCATCAAGCGCTATATAAACAACATACTTAGGTTCATCAGCTGGCATAAAGCCAATAAATGAAAGAATATAATTACCTACCATATACTTACCATCTTGTCCTACTTTCTGCGCTGTTCCAGTTTTACCACCTATTCTATACCCCTCTATATATGCATTATGTCCACTACCATTTGCTACAACACTTTCAAGAGCATACCTAACTAATTTACTACTTTCTTCTTTAATAAGATTTTTATCTTTTAAATTAGGTTTAGTTTCTTTTATAATAGTACCTGTCTCATAATCACTTATACTTTTTACAACAAAAGGTGTATACATATTTCCATTATTAATAATTGCACTTACTGCCTCGACTTGTTGAAGAGCTGTCACACTTACTCCTTGTCCAAATGAAGTTGTCGCAAGTTCAAGTGGACCTACTTTTTCTAAGTCGAAAAGTATTCCCTTTCCTTCACCATTTAAGTCAATGCCAGTTTTTTTACCAAAACCAAATCTATATATATAATCAAATAAAGTCTCTTTACCTAACTTGTTACCCATCACTACAAACCCTGGGTTGCAACTGTTTTCAATTACTTCAAGGAAAGTTTGCTGTCCGTGTCCTTTGTGTTTCCAACAGTGCAATACTCCCCCATCTACTCTAATTGAACCGGTATCAAAATAAGTATCTTCAAACAAATTTATTTTACCTTCATTAACTGCAGCCGCGACTGTCAAAATTTTAAATGTAGAACCAGGCTCATAACTACTCCAAATTGCTAAATTTCTATTTATTGTCTCGATAGAATAATTCTGATAATTAGTTGGATCAAATGTTGGTCTGTTACTCATTGCTAGTATTTCCCCAGTCTTAGGATCCATAACTATCCCAATTGCACCTTCTACATTATATTTTTTCTCGGCATTCGTTAGTTCATTTTCTAAAATAAGTTGTAAATCTAAATCAATAGTTAAATTAATATCCATTCCTGGAGTTGGAGTTTCATATATTTCAGGAAGTACTAACTTTTTACCTTTACCATCTGAAAAATACTTAATACTACCATTTGTACCAGTTAAATACTTGTCATATAAAAGTTCAAGTCCACTTAAACCTTGATTATCTATACCAACATACCCAATCACGTGAGACAAAGTCTCCTTATATGGATAATATCTTTCAGTCTCTTTAAGTAAATATACCCCATCATATTTGAAGTTATTTATCTTTTCAGATATTTCATAGCTTAAATCTCTACCTTCAGGATGAACTCTTTCTATTGATACTTTCTTACTGACGTGCTTATACATTTCATCATAACTAACTCCAAGCACTTCTGCTAAATTTTTACTTACCTCTTCTTTATTTTTAATTTGATTAGGTATTAAAACTAAAGAAGACGTTGTCACATTTCCTGCAATAACTTTCCCGTGTCTATCTAGTATCCTTCCCCTGTCTGCTCCGACAGGAAGATTCCTGCTCCATAAATTTTCAGCAAGCGTATTTAATTTTCTATATTCAACTACTTGAAGACAAAATACCCTAATAATAATTATTATAAAAACAAGAACTACGATTAAAAATATAAGCTTAATTCTATTATTTTGCATAGTTTGAAACACACTAATCACCTAGTAATTATATGCAGAAATTAAAAGTACTATGAGAAAGCAAAAAAAACTACGCCTAAGCATAGTTTAATTATTAAAGAGTTTCATCTTTGTTATCATCATCTAAATCAAAATTAATTTGATCTTTTTTTCTTCCACTTACAACTACTATTACAATAACAGCGATAATTATAAGTGCTACTCCTCCAGCTAATATACAAATATTAGTCATATTATATAGGAAGAACTCAAAGCTAATCGAATCAACATCACTTGAAGTTAAGTTCCATTTTAATGTTTTACCATCATCATCTTTTGTTGTAGCGTTTGTATTAATTACTTTATAAGGAAGTTTTACTTCAAAAGATAAATCCATATTACCAGTTATCAAACTTGGATCGAAGTCAAAATCTTCATCATCTCCAGTAGTATCATTCATACCACTTTCATCATCTAAAGTTAAATCTTCTCCTTCATCATAATTAGAATCGTCTAAACTAGTGTCTCCATTTTTAATAGCTTCATCTAAATCATTTTTTATATCAAATTTAATTTTAGCTTTATAAGTATTTTTTAGAAAGCCTTTCTTTACAGTAAAATGCATTTGATCTTCAGTACCACTTAAATCAACTTCTTTCTCATCAACTGAACTTATATCATCAATATTATCATAATGTTTGCTTATTTTATAACCTTTATTATTTCCATTTGTATATTCTTCAACTTTATACCCACTTTTCTCAAGTTCACTTTTATCTTCAGCTTTCATAATATCTTGGTCACCTGCTAATGAACTATTGATAGCTTCTATCATTACTAAATCCATTGATTTATCTTTTTTAATTTCAATAGAACCATTAACTTGTACACATCCAGTTACTAAAAGTGCACTCAAAATTATAATTAAAACTTTCTTCACTTCTAAACCTCACATTCAAACACTTTTTTATCGAAAGTATAGTTATCTTTATCTTTTTTAGCAGTATATTCTTTATTCTTATATGTAAATACTGCTTTAGAATTTGTTATCTTTTTAATCTTAACATCTTTCTTTAAATTTTTCTTTAAATCATCAGTAAGTTGATAATCAAGCATACAACCACCATTAGAAAGCGTATATAAACTTGCATCCACCTCTTTATATTTTTGATGTAAAGTTTCTTTTAAGCCTTTAGCAAGACTATCTGAATAAACACTATCAATTGCATTTTCAAGTGTTTCCATTACAGTATACTTAGTACTAGCAACTTTATACCAAGTCTTTCCATCAACTGTAATTTGCTCAGATTCTAATACAGGAAGTCCAACACCATCGGTTGTATAAACACCTACATAAGCTTTTTCAATCGAATCATAAAATGTATTTGTAAGTTCTTCCTTACTAGCTCCACACCCTGTTACTAAAAATGTCATAATTAAAATCATAATAATTTTTTTCATAATCTATTCCTCCTCTATTATAAATTTTATCATATTTTTTATTATTTTAATAGTCTTTCTATATTTTCTGTCAAGTTTTCTACATTAAACATAACTTCATCATTTACTTCAAGTTTAGTACCACTTGTTATATAACCTTTAATAGTAATTAAGTATTTATCACTATAGACTAAGTTTTTCCAACTTGGGTCATTTGATGGCTCAACTACTATAACTTTAGCACCAACTGGGAAAAGCATTTCCTTTTCTTCTTTAGGCAAACTACTAAACAAATTATATGATGGAATAGAAATAACTCTTGTAAATAAGCCACGTGATTCCAACTCTTCACTAACTCTCAAAACAGATTCAAGTTCGTTACCAGAAGAAACTAATACACCAGAAAGTCTTCCATTTTCTTTTTTAATTTGATAAGCACCTTTTAATGTTAACTCTTTATTACTATTGGGTAGTAACCCTTTCAGTTCTCTACTTATAATAAGTGCTGCTGGGCCTTTCTTATTAATAATATAATCCCAAGAGCCAATAAGTTCATTTACATCAGCCGGTTTAAAAACTATAAGATTTGGAATCATTCTTAACTGTCCAATTTCCTCGATAGGATCAACAAATTTATTCTTGCTTTGAGATAAAACTGAATCATTCGTAAAAATATAAGTAACACTTTCATTCATTACACTTGAAAGTTTAATACCATCTAACATATTATTAACGTTATTTAAGGATGTACTTATAAAGGGTTTAAGTCCTGCAAGAGATAAACCATTTGCTATTAAAGCACCACCACTTGGAATATTTCCAAAATTAATAATCCTATCCAAGTTAGAAAGTTTTATCTTATTACTTTTACTATCTAAAAGTGAACCTCCAATAAATAAAGGAGTAGCACTAGAAATCGCATTCATAAAATTAGAATTAGTATCTCTAAAATCTTCTCTCATAGTGGAATCAAAATTTGCTTTAATATTTTTCAAATTAATCTTTAAATTTCTTTCTTCAATAATAGATAATAAATTCTTATTATTTTCATCTCTTTCTATAACACTATTATACTTAGTAACCCATTCATTATATACAGGATTACATCTAGTTTCTAATGCATTTTTAAATTCATTAAATGCACTTGCAGATATATGAAAAGGTACTTTAGTTAAATTCATTTTTTCTTTAACAAGTTCTAAATCTCTGTCTGTTAAAATAGTATCGTGTCCATTATAACTACTTTGCACTGAAGAGCCAATAGCTATTACAGATTTAATTTCAATAATAGATGGTTTAAGACTAGCTTTTGCCCTAAGAATTGCTTTATCTATAGAAACATAATCCTCCCCACTAGTAACAGTCTCAACATAATAGTCTAATCCTTCATACATTTTTAATATACCTTCATTTAAGAATAAGGATTTTTTACCGTCACTAGTAGTTTCAAATGTATTATAAAGTATTATTAGATTATTAAGTTTTTCTCTACTTGCAAAACTTAAAACCTCAAAAGCATTACCGTTCATCAAATCTTCATCAGTTATCATCACATAAGTATAATAGTTAATTAAATCTTTACCAAGTATTTTTTCTAAATACTTTTCAGCATAAGCTAGTCCTACCGAAACGCCAAGTCCTTCTGCTTTATTACCACTAGTACATTCTATACCCCACTTACTATTGATTTCAGAAAAAACTGGAAGTTTGCTAGACATTCTACCATACTTTTTAATGCTTTCAATAGGAATAGGATACCCCGAATAAAATAATGTACTATATAGGAGTGCACTAGCACCAGGAGTGCTCATAATAAATCTATCCCTATTTATCCATCCAGTATCATTAGGATTAAAATTTAAGTGATTCTTAAAAACAGCAAATATCGTTGGTGCTAAGGAAAGAGTTAACCCAGCATCTCCTTCCATCCTATCATTAATCATATCGATTCCAAGATTTCTCAAACAATTAACTATTTTAGTATCCATATTCCACCTACTTTATCTTAATATAATTATAACAAGAAAAAATAGTTTTGTAAAACTTTTAAGCATAAAATGTTTGATTTTGCTTTACCACCTGGGTGCTATTATCTATAACTTTCACTCTCTCAGTAAGCATTAATGCAAAAATTGCTACTATCACATAGAATAAAACAATTCCCATCTTTTTGTTAAATAAATTTTCTAATTTTTCCATAATATACACCTCTTTCTTTTTTTGTAATCTCATTTTATATCATATAATCGTTCGTGTCAATAGAAAAACACAAATATGTTTGACAAATTTACATTTGTGTGTTAACATTAATTTAGAAAGGAAGTGGATTATGGAAAAATTAACAAGAAAGCAAGAAGAAGTCTTAACAGAAATTAAAAAATTTATAGCAAAGAACGGATATTCTCCAAGTGTAAGAGAGCTTTGTGAACTACTTAATTTAAGTAGTACAGCTACAGTATTCGTTCATATGAAACATTTAACTAATAAAGGATATATTAAACAAGTAGATAACAAATTTAGAACATTAGAGGTACTAGTACCTAATGAATTTTTAGAAGATAAGAAAGATGTTGTAAGTGTTCCACTACTTGGAAAAATCACTTGTGGGAATCCTATAGAAGCAATAGAATTTCCAGATGAATTCATAAGCTTACCAGCTTATATGATACCAAAAAAACAAGAAGTATTTTCTCTAAGAGCAGAAGGTATGAGTATGAAAAACGTTGGCATCTATGATGGAGACATAATATTAGTTAAAAGACAAAACACTGCAAAAAATGGAGACTACGTAGTAGCACTTGATGATAATGGCTACACTACTCTAAAAACATTCTACAAAGAAAATGGTCACTACAGACTTCAACCAGAAAACGAAACAATGAGTCCAATTATATTAGACAAAGTAGACATCTTAGGAATAGCAATTGGTTTATACAGAAAATTCTAACAAAGCAAAAACGAGTAACCAAACTCGTTTTTTTCTTTTACTCTAAATTAGCAGCCACCATTTTCTACGATTTCGTATGGACTTAAGGCTGACCCGTCTCCACTTTTCCATAGCACGCAGAATTTGAGAGATAGCACAGGACGGACGCCAAGCATAACGCCCACGGGGTCAGCATCCAGTTTGCCAGGATCGGTTGACCCGTGCACGTCCCAGCTACGAGCAACCGATTCGCCCCAACGAAGAGGCGACAAAAACCACCACCATTTTAAACCTGTTATGCTATTGTATGTACTATTTGTGGAATACCACATTGGTGCATTTTGTTGATACACTCCTCCTGCATATGCTACTTCATCTGCTGTCATTAATGCTATTGGATACTTTAGTTTTGCTTCTGTATTATTTACTGAAAATACATCTTTAGTATTTGTACAATCATATGTAGGCGTTTTATTTGTTTTTAGTCTTTCAAATGATTTGAAATGAAAATCATTTGCCATTAATGGTGAATAAGTACTTCCACTTGCAAGTTCTCTATCATTACAATATATTGCATCATTACTTAAATAATTTGTATATAATGTTAAATTATTTTCATACCAATTATCTATATATGTTTTTATTGTACTATCATTTGTATTTGTTCTTGCTTCTTCTAATGTAGTAGCACTGTCTCCATACATATATCCTACATATTTTGGACTATTTCTATTTGTATTAAATGAACTTTCCCCTATATAACCTTCCATTGTATTAGGGCTTGTGCCTGAATACAATAGTCTTATGCTCCCATCTGCGTTGGTTCTTATGATTCGCCAATAGAAACCTCCAAATTTTACCCAGTTGTTTATTGGCTTTTCTACACTTGAAATCCAACTAGCATTTGAAGTTGTTATTAAAGTGCCACCATATGCATCTTCACAGTAGCTATCATCTTCATCAAACTTATCATCATATATTAATGTGGATTCAAGTTGACATATATTGATTGTAGATATACATTGAGTCTTAGTTATTTTATTTACTTTTTCTGCATTTTGAATCAAAATTTCATTATATTCACAGTGTTCTTCAACAAAATCTGCTCCAGCAAAATAATATACATCTTTTCCATTTTCATTTGTTTTGTATAATGTGTTTATAGCATTTGCTATAAATGGTATGCTAAAATCAGATCTTGTACTTATTGTAGAATTATTTTCTAACAATTTACTTGCTAATGTTGGTATGGATTTTTCTATAAATATCTTACCACTCAACATTTTACCCATATCTGCAGATTGGTCTACTTCATTGCTATTATTATAGTTTATTACTATTTTGTATGTATGAGTTGCGCCTTTTTCTATACTTATATTTTCTGCTAGTGCTGTATCTGCACTAGTACTGGACTTTGGTACATCTACAAAGTCTACCATATTGTATCCACCATCTGAACTAGTTATTTTATATTGTAAGAATCCTTCTGTTACAAATGTATTTACTAAATCTTTTATTATAATATTATATTTATATGTTCCATTTGATTCATTCTTTACTGTAAATGTATTCTCTCCACTACTCCACCCTGGTTCGATGTTAGTACCATTTATAGTTCCACTTCCACTTGTAAATATTACTTTTAAGTCTGCACTTTCTACTGATATTTCTTTTCCAGTACCTAGTATCTTAGTAGTAAAGTATGCTACTGATACTGATAATACTATTACTAGTAAACTAGATAGTATTACTATTAATTCTTTTTTTCTTTTCATTACTTCTCCTCTTTTCTTTTTGGACACTAAAAAAATGATAGAACCATTCTATCATTTTAAAGCATATGAAAAACAACTAGGGTTTATTTTACTTAGAAGTAACCCCCCCCCCCAAGTGCAATATTTTGTACTAGATTGTTGTTTTCCATATATATCACTCATCCTTATTTTTTTGAAGATTTGCAAATTAAAATGTACAAAATTCGTATATCTTCTACTATTAAAATAATATCATTTTCTATGTATATTAGTCAATAGTAATTTAGTCGATTTTTAATTCTCCGTCCCTATAATCAACTTTTATTTTTGAGTTTGGTAGTATTTCGTTGTTGATTAGTTTAGTTGCTAGTAGTGTTTCTAATTTAGAGTTTATTAGTCTTTTAAGAGGTCTTGCTCCATAGAATTCATCGTATCCGTTTTCTATAAAGTATTCTTTTGCTTTTTCTGTTAATTCTAGTTTTACGTTTATGTCTGTTAGTCTTTTTTCTATTTCAGATACTATGTTGTCTAGTATTTCTCCTAGGTTTTCTTTAGTTAGTTTGTTGAATATTATTATTTCGTCTAGTCTGTTTAGAAATTCTGGTCTGAAGTATTTGTTTAGTTCTCCCATTATTTTGTCTTCTTCTCTATTAATTACGTGTTCACTTCCAACGTTTGATGTCATTATGATTATTGTGTTTTTGAAGTTTACTGTTCTACCATTTGAGTCAGTTAGTCTTCCTTCGTCTAGTATTTGTAATAGTAAGTTAAGTACGTCTGGGTGTGCTTTTTCTATTTCGTCAAATAGTACTATTGAGTAAGGATTTCTTCTTACTTTTTCAGTTAGTTGTCCTCCTTCTTCGTATCCAACGTATCCTGGAGCTGCACCAATTAGTCTTGATACTGAGTATTTTTCCATATATTCACTCATATCAATTCTTACCATATGTTTTTCATCATCAAATAGTTCGTATGCTAAACTTCTTGCTACTTCTGTTTTACCTACTCCAGTAGGACCTAGGAACATAAATGAGCCTATTGGTCTATTAGGGTCTTTTATTCCACTTCTGGAACGGATTATTGCATCACTTACTAGTTTTAGTGCTTTATCTTGACCTTTTACACGAGTTTTTAAGTTAGTGTATAAGTTTAGTATTTTGTCTTTTTCACTACTTGCTACTTTTGATATTGGAATGTTAGTCCATTTGCTTATTACTTTTGCTATGTCATCACTTGTTACTGTGTCTGATAGTATTCCGTTTTTACTTTGTTTTGATAAATCTTCTAGTTTTTCGTGTAGTTTTGGTAGTATTTCGTTTTTGATTCTTGCTGCTTTTTCTAGGTCATAGTTATTTTTAGCACCTTCAAATTCGTATGTGTATTTAGATATGTCTTGTTTTATTTTTTTGATTTCTTCATTGATGTTTTTTTCTTCTTTCCATTTTGTACTTAGTTCTTTTTCTTTTGTTTTTAGTTCATATAGTTCACTGTCTAGTGATTCAAGTCTTTTAATGGATAGTTCATCTTTTTCTTTTTTTAGTGCTTCTTTTTCTACTTCAAGTGTTAGTATTTTTCTTGTAATTTCATCTAGTGATGTTGGTACACTGTCCATTTGAACTCTTATGGTAGCGCAAGCTTCGTCTATTAAGTCTATTGCTTTATCTGGTAAGTATCTGTCAGTTATGTATCTGTTAGATAACGTTGCTGCACTTATAAGTGCTTTGTCTTGAATACTTACTCCGTGATATATTTCAAATCTTGTTTTTAGACCACGTAAGATAGTTATTGTGTCTTCTACAGTTGGTTCTGATACTGTTACTTTTTGAAATCTTCTTTCTAGTGCTCCATCTTTTTCTATGTACATTCTGTATTCGTTTAGTGTTGTAGCACCAATTACGTGAACTTCTCCACGTGCTAGCATTGGTTTTAGTATGTTGCCAGTGTCCATTGCACCATCTACTGCACCTGTTCCTACTATCATATGTATTTCATCTATGAACATTATTAGATTGCCTTCACTTTTTCTTATTTCATCTAGTACTTTTTTAAGTCTTTCTTCAAATTCTCCACGGTATTTAGCTCCTGCAATTAGACTAGCCATATTAAGTTCCCAAATTGTTTTGTTTTTTAAACTTTCTGGTACATCTCCATTTACTATTCTTTCTGCTAATCCTTCTACTATTGCTGTTTTACCTACACCTGGTTCTCCTATTAGTACTGGATTATTTTTAGTTTTTCTAGATAGTATTCTAGTGATGTTACGTATTTCATCATCACGTCCAATTATTGGATCAATTTTATGATTTTTAACATCTTCATTTATATTACGTCCATATTTTTCTAGAACGTTTTCATTTTCTTCATTATTTATATTAAACATAATTTATCACTCCTTTTCACAGTATATATTATATCATATTTGTTAGCACTCGTCAACATAGAGTGCTAATTTAGTGTATTAAAAAATGAGTTTTTATTCACTCATCATAAAGATATTGTTCCTTCTTTTATGTCACTTTTTTTAATTTCTGATTTTTTAATTTTATTAGAGGATTTAGTATAATAGAAGTCATTATTTGTTACTTTTATTTCTAATACTTCTCCATCAGAATTAACAGTTATTTTGTATTTTATTTCATCATCTATGTCTACTTTTAGTGGGTTATTAGCATTTGTAAATGTTTTTTCATAGTTACCTTTACTTGCATTAAAGAAGTATGTACTTGATGCACTTGAATATATACTTATTACATTATCGTAAAACATATTCTTTTTAGCACTTTTGTATGATGATGTTATTTTAGGTACTACTAGAGTCATTATTACACCTATTAGTACTATAACTATTAGTATTTCTACTAATGTAAATCCTTTTTTCATTTAGTCCTCCTTTAGTTTTATTATTGTCATTCCATCGTTAAAGTTATCACTTTTGTAAGACTCGACTCTTTTGTCTGTTTTTAAATAGTTATGTACTTCTTTTTTTAGTATAAACTCTCCTTTACCGTGCACGACTATTATGTTATAGTTTTTTAGTTTATAAGAGTCATTAATAAATTCTTTTACTTTTATTACTGCACTTATTCTATCTAAACCATGAAGGTCTATGCTTGGATAGTAGTATGTGAATGGGTCATTTATTTTTTCCATATATTTTGTGTACCTCTCTTATGTCAGGTATACTGTTTAGTGCACCAATTTTTTTTAGTGATAACCCTGATGAGATAGTTGCTATTTTTAAAGCTTTTTCTATTTCTAGGCTTTCAGTAAGTGCGTATACGAAGGATGCATTATATATTGATTTACAGTAAGAGTCATCTAGTGATTGTACTTTAAGTGCACCCATTACTTTTATTTTATCATCTTTTCTATATAATGTACCTTTTTCTCCAAGTGTGATTATTATTTTTGCATTAGTTTTGTTTTCAATAGATTTTAATACTTCTTTTAGTGAGTCAGGTTTAAAGTAGTCTATTCTTTGCGTGCTTAGTGTTTCTGCGAATGATTTTGAAGCGATTATGTAGTTTGCTTTTTCCATTAATTTTAACGTTTCTTCATCATTTTCTTTAGCATTTAACACTATTATTCCTTTTAGTTCATCTATTAAGTTTATAGCAAGTTTAGAGTCATTTATTAGTATTATGTCATAAGGCTCATTTAAGCTTACATTTTTATAATTTTTTTCACAACTTACATAGTATACCTTTTTTTCATTTTTTTCTTTGTTTAAAATAGTTATTCTTTTTTCTGTTTTTTCTTCTTCTGCTGATAGTTTTACATCTATGTCATTTCCTTTTAGAAAGTCTAGCAAGTTCTTACCTTCTTCATCTTTTCCAACACTAGTTAGTAAGCTCACGTCTACTCCCCAGTCACTTAATAGTTTAGCACTTATAAGTCCAGTTCCAGCATAATTTTCTACATTGTTATCAAAATAATTTACTTCACAATCAGAGCACGCTTGTAATGTATAATCTATAAGTGAAGAACCTATTACTAGTACTTTCATATTTACCCTCTCTATTCTATTTATCATTATATCAAAATTTAATTTATTTTAAAAGATATCTTTAATAAAATTAAATATATTTCCAAAAACTGGTAAAAACCGGTAGTACCAGGTCACGAAGTTTTTCTTTAGTTTTTGATATATTTTAACTTGGTGAAGTATAATGATAGATGAAAAATTTTATGATTTTAATCCTAATATTAAGAAAGTTATTGCTTCAAATATTAGAAAATATAGAAAATTAAGAGGACTTACTCAGGAACAATTAGCCCTTTTGACTGAACTTTCATATGATTTTATTAGAAGAATAGAGACTAGTGAAGGTAAAAGTGGGTTTTCAGTAGTTACTCTTTATAAGATTGCAACAGTTTTAGAAGTGCCACTTGATTATTTAACTCAAGATGAAGAAAATAGTTAGAATTTTTATCTAACTATTTTATTATGTTATCTAGAAATGCTTTACTTTTTAAATATAAGCCTGTGTATTCTTTGTAGTAGTGATTTAAAAAGTTATCTATTTCATTTATTACGTTTTCTTTTATGTTTAGTTCTGTTATTTTACCTATGTCTATGTAGTAGTATGCTTTGAACATTTTGAGTACACTTTCACTCATAGGTTTTTCTGTAGTTTTGTGAAATGCACATACATAACCACCTTTACTCATACTCATACTTACTACACTAGTAAGCCCACATACCGTGCACCCATCTAGGTTAAGGCCTACTCCTAAGTATTGAAGGTATTTAATTTCTGCAATGTTTGTTATTACTTTTGGATTTAACCCTTCTTCTATTTTTAAAAGTGAGTTTATTAATATATCATATACATTTTCACTATTAGTTTCTTTTGATACATTTTTAGCTAAGTCTGTAAGATAACCCATATATCCAAATTTTATTATGTCACTTTTAATATTAAGAAAATTATTTTTTATATCAGCTGAGACTAATGTGCCCAGTTTGTTTTCTTTATAGTATAACTGAAAATTAGCATAGGTAAAATTATTACTAATTACTCTTAATTTACTTTTTTCTTTTAAGGCACCTTTAGCTATTACACCAATTACACCTTTTTCTCTAGTTAAAATATTTATTATTTTAGATGATTCTCCATATTTAAGAGTATTAATAACAATTCCGTCTATACTAATAATTTCCATTTTATTTACCTTTCTTATAATTTAAATAATCAGTTATTTTACCACTTTCTTTAAATTTATCCCATAATTCTTTTTTATTCATTTTTCATCACCTAATAAATTTTGTGATGTTTTTTTATATTTTATTCACTTTTTTTTAAAATTCATTAAATCCTAGTTCGTTTAAGTATTTTTCTTTGTCTCTCCATTTTTTTAATGTTTTAACGTAGAGTTCTAGGTATACTTGTTTTTTTAAGAGAAGTTCCATATCTTTTCTAGCAAGCATACCTATTTCTTTTAGCATTAAACCTTTTTTACCTATTATTATCTTTTTTAGTGAGTCTCTGTCTACGATTATGTCTACGTATACATTTATTGTTTTATCATCTTCTGTTATGTCCGTTAGTATTGTGTGTACTGAATGAGGTACTTCTTCGTTTGTTAGGTTAAGTACTTTTTCTCTTACTATTTCAGCAAGTCTTTTTTCTATTGGCTCGCTTGTTACTTCTTCACTTGGATAGTATTTTACTTCATCTTTTAGGTATTTTTTTATAACTTCGATAAGTCTTCCAACGTTGTCTCCAGTGCTTGCACTTACGGGTACTATTTCACTAAAGTCATATAAGTCTTTTACTTCATCTATTTTGCTTAGGATTTCTTCGTTTGTTAGTTTGTCTATTTTGTTTAGGACTAGTATTACAGGTTTTTCTAGTGAAGACATTTTATCTATTACAAACATATCTCCTTTACCTACTTTTTCTTTGGCATCCATAACTAGCATTACGGCGTCAGCATCGGACGTGCTATAGTATGCTTGGTTATTTAGTTTTCCTCCTAGTTTGTCTAAAGGTTTGTGTATTCCTGGGGTGTCTACAAATACTATTTGAGTATCATCACTAGTATAAATTCCCTGTATTAGATTTCTTGTAGTACCTTGTTTGTCACTTATTATTGCTATTTTTTCTCCCACTATTTTATTTATTAGTGTACTTTTTCCTACATTAGGCCTACCTACTATACTTATAAAACCACTTCTCACTTCATTTGCTCCTTACTAAATGTTTTACTCATTATTTCATCAAATGTATATACTTCTGATTCTCCATTTTTATTCATTATGTTAAATATTACTTTTTTGTCAAAAAATTCTAAAAAAGTTTGCTTGCATAAGTTACAAGGATACATTATTTCTTCTTTGTCACACATTAAATATAATGCACTAAAGTCTTTATCTCCGTTTGAAATTGCATTATTAATCGCGTTTCTTTCTGCACATATTGTTCCACCAAAGCTTGCATTTTCTATGTTTACTCCGCTATAGAAGTTTCCACTTTTAGTTTCAACTATACAGGCAAAATGTACACCACTATATGGTGCATAACTGTTATTTAATAATTCTAATAATTTTTCTTTCATTTTATCTTCCTATTCCTAAACTATTTAACACTTCTTCTTGAAGTCCAAACATTTCTTTTTCATCTTCTTCTGTCATATGATCATATCCAAGTAAATGTAATAATCCGTGAGTTAAAAGAAAACATAATTCTCTTTTGAATGAGTGCCCATATTCTTTGCTTTGAGAATGAGCTTTTTCTAGGCTTATGTAAATTTCTCCTAGGTCAGTAATACCACTTTCAGGATTAGTTTCATCATCCATAAACGCAAAACTTATAACATCAGTTTCTCTGTCTACATTTCTGTATTCTTTATTTATTTTATGGATATACTCATTGTCTACAAGTACTATACTTACTATAGAACTTTCAACACCCAATAGCTCGCTTACTTTTTCAATTACTTTGACTAAGTCATTTTCATCTATTTTTTCTTCGGTTAAATTTGTTATTTGATAATTCATACTTCACTTTCCTCAAGATTATTGTAACAAATTATATAAAAAAAGTCTATCTTATTTATTGTGTTTATTATGAGTTTTTTATAAAAGATTTCTAGTATAAAAAAGAACAATTTTAAAATAATTGTCCCTTTTCTAATATTAAATATTTATTTCTTTATAATATTTATCTATGATTTCATTTTTTCTTATTTCAATAGTTTTATAGTAGAACTCTTTCATTTCATCAGTTAATGCTGGAGTACTATATATTATATTTTTGATAGCATCTAGATTAATTTTGCTGTACATTCTTTTGAGTGAGTTTTTTAGTTTTTCCGGCATATTTTTGTATATGTCTAGATAGTTTAGAGTTGTACCATTTAGTTTGTATGCTGTTTTTAAGTTAATACTTATATTTTTAAGTTCTCTATTTTTTAATAATTCTTTTATTTCAATTTCACTTAGAAGAGGATGAAGTGCACTTCCACAGTCATATACTGGGCTTAGTTTGGATGTATTAAATTTTGCTACTATTCCCCAGTTTCCAAGGTGCCTATCTACATTTCCAATAAGTGTATCGACTATGAATATGTCCCAAAACTTGTCTTCAAATTCATTTTTGTCAGTTAAAGTATCTAATTCTTTTACCATATCAAATATGTCACTCAGTTCATTAGTATAGATTTTTTCGGTACTAAGGCTATATGAAAGAGTTTTAAATTCTATTAGCATTTCATCATCGTTTAGAAAGTCTTCGCACATTACTGCTATTTTTTCTTTTCCATCTATAAAGCATTTTACTAATTCAGTTTTTTGTACATCTATACCAAATAGTTCAAATATTTTACAGCTTATGTATTCACTATATTGGTTGTTTACATAGGATATATCTTTGTTGTTTTCTCTTACTGGATCTGGAAATTTTACCATATATTTTTCACCTTCAATGTAGCAAGTTTTCTTTGTTTCACTTCCTCCATATGTATTTATTGTAAACATAGAGTTAGTAATGTCTCTCATATAAGCACCTCCTTTTATATGATTATTTTAGCAAACACGCCTAAAAAAGTCTACAAAATAAAAGTGAGATTTCCTCACTTTATGCAAATGTTATTATTCCAGCTAAGTATAAGGCTACGACTATAACCAGTACTATTGAAAGGAAGTTATAGAAACTGTCTTTTTGGAATATTGCTGGTAACTTCTTTCTTATTGCGTCTAAGCCTATGTATATAAGGAAGCCTAGTATTCCACCTACTACATTTAGTATGATATCATCTATATCAAAACTTCTACCAATATTTTTTTGTACCATTTCTATTGTTAAACTTATTAGGAAAGATATTAGTGTAATACTACTTATTTTTTTAATTCTAGTGTAATATGTTACAAAGTAGCCTAGTGGAATAAATAGTATTATGTTTCCTAAGACTTGTTTTTTAAAGTTTTCACTTCCTATAGAATACCTTAGTATTTCTTTAAATGGTGTTAGGTTTGTACCACCTAAATAGATATCTCTACTTGTTACTAAGTCAAATAGCATTAG
>CAKOHL010000007.1 GCA_934085635.1 uncultured Bacilli bacterium
CACACAAGCCTCTCAAGCTTGCATTCACGGGTTCAAATCCCGTACAGGTCACCAAATATAGAAATTATCCTGCAATTAGCAGGTTTTTTATTTAAAATTATTAACACAGAATTTACACAGACTTTAATAAAATATATTAATCTTCTTTACAATTTGGTAAAATGTATATGGAGGACTAAATAATGAAAAACGTAGGAACAATAAGTATTGGCGTTAAAACGCCAGTAATAAAAGAAGGAGATAATCTAGCAGAAATAACTGTAAACAGTGTACTTAATGCGTGTAAAGAATTAAATTTAGAATTAGAAGATAATGATGTAGTAGCAATAACAGAAGCAGTTGTAGGAATCAGCAGTGGTAACTACACAACTATTGATGAAATAGCAGAAGATTTAAAAAGAAAAGTGAATTCAAAACATTTAGGAATAGTATATCCAATATTAAGTAGAAATAGATTTGCAGTTTTATTAAGTGCATTTGCAAGAGCAATGGATAAAATAACAATAGAATTAAGTTATCCATCTGATGAAGTAGGTAATGACATATTAGATAAAAATAGACTGAGAGAACTACAGGTGCCACTAAATAACTATGTAATGACAGAAAATGAATACACAGAAAAGTTTGGAGACTTTAAACATATATTTACTGGCGTTAATATGGTGGACTTCTATAGAGATTTAGTACTTAAAGAAAATTGTGAAGTTGAATTTATATTTTCTAATAATCCAGAATCAATACTATCATATACTGATACAATATTATGTGCAGATATTCACACAAGAGAAGAAACTAAAGCAGTTATAAAAAGTAAAGGTGCTAAAACGGTTATTGGGCTTGATGATTTATTAACAGAAAGTGTAAATGGAAGTGGATTCAATTCTAAGTATGGATTATTAGGAAGTAACCGTGCTACTGAAGAAAAGGTAAAACTATTCCCAAACAATTCAGAAGAATTAGTTCAAAATGTACAAAAATTATTTGCTGAAAAAACTAATAAACATATAGAAGTTATGGTTTATGGTGATGGGGCCTTCAAAGATCCTGTAGGAAAAATTTGGGAACTAGCTGACCCAGTAGTAAGCCCAGGATATACTTCTGGTTTAGTAGGCTCACCTAATGAAATAAAACTAAAATATTTATCAGATAACAAATACTCAAACCTAAAAGGCAAAGAGTTAAATGAGGCAATAAAAAAAGAAATTAAAGAAAAAAGTGAAAGCTTAAAAGGCTCAATCACAAGTCAAGGAACTACACCAAGAAGATACACAGATCTTTTGGGTTCACTATCTGACTTAACAAGTGGAAGTGGGGACAAAGGTACTCCGGTAGTACTTATAAAAAATTATTTTAAAAATTATGCAGACTAAAAGTTCACTAATCGCGTGAACTTTTTAACATATCTTTAACTAAAGAACAAATCTTAGTAGCAGAATCATTATTATAAAATTTATTTAATCTATTTCTTATTGCTTTAACAATAAATCCATATGACAAACTAAGCTTAACTTTTCTAGACAAACTACCTGAAGTACTAGCTTTAAGTGCTATATGGTTCTTTGTCATATATCTTCTATTAAACTTTTCTAAACTATTCTGAGGAGATAAAAGTATACAAGCTTTACCCATAGAAATACACTCATTAATGATAGTACTACCTGGTTTAGTAATTACTATATCACTAATACCAATTAAACTATACAAATCTTTAGCATAACCTAATACAAGAACATTCTTAATATTATTTCTATAAACAAACTCTTCACACTCATCTTTTAATTTACTATTCTTACCACAAACCATAATAATATCTATATTATATTTCTTTCTAGCAAGATGTTTAAAATGCTCATAATTATTATCACCAGCTAAAAATAAATATATTGGTTTCTTACCACTCAAACTATAATTCTTAAGAACAGTTTCCTTAGAAGTAATTTTCTCATAATTAACTGGAATACCTAAAGCATAGATTTTATTAGCTTTAACACCTTTTCTAACAAGCTCATTTTTTATAATATCATTATGAACAACATAAGTATCAACTTCTTTATAATTAGCAAGCCAGAAAGAATGATTAGTAAAATCAGTTATAACAGTAACTACTTTAGAACTTGTAATATTAATTTTATTATAATAAGAAGCTATATAACTAGAATAAAAATGAGTACATAAAACTACATCAGGATTAAAACTCTTAAAAATATTTCTTAAACTTTCAGTATCAAACCCTTTAATAGCATATTTCTCATTACCTAAACTAGCATACTTATTATTAATTAATCCAAACAAAAGCCCATTTAAAAAATCTAAACTTGACCCTTTAAATAAACTATTAGCTAGCTTAGTGATTTTCTTAGAGTAATTAGTAATATCTAATAACTTAACATCATAAAATCTCGTATCAAAACTCTCACTAATTATATCAGCAACACTTTTGCTGGAATTACTATATGTAGTATAACTAATTAAAATCTTCTTTTTCATAACTTCCTCGTGTTTCTAATTATAAAACAAAATGGTAAAAATTTCTACTCTTACTAAATAAATATGATAAAATATATTTAGGTGAAGCTATGCAAGAATTAGATAAAGTAATAGAAGAAATAAACAAAAAATATGGTCTAGATGGAGTGAGTGTTGAAAACTATAGGAACTGTTTTGAGATAAATAGAGAATTATATTTACGACTTATAATGCTAGACTTTTACCAAGAAGAAATAAACTTAAAAGGATATAATATAACTCACTATGCAAGTATATTTTCTAAAAATGATGAAAAATATATAGTGGATTTAACATATCTACAATTCTTTTGTGATGAAGTATATAATGATGATGGAGTAAAACTACCTAATTTTGAAAGTTATTACCAAAAAGACAAAGAAAAGGAAGTAATCAAACAGTTACTTCAAAAGGGGAGAATACCTTACACTGAAGAAAATTTAAGAATATACCTTAAAGGTTTTCAAATGAGTTTAGACGCGGGAATTAAGCTTTAATACAAAAGATTGACAAAATGTACCAAATATGGTATAATTTAAATAGTTATGGGGGTTAACTATTATGAAAAAGGATATTTTATTTGAAAAGAACTTTAATTATGTTAAAGAGGCTACATATGAAGTAAGATTAAACTTAGACAATATATTAAATGTTATTTTAAACAGCAAAGAATTTACAGACAGTGAGCTTTTAATATCAGATAAACCATTAACGAGCTACTTATTAAGTTTAAATGTAAAAAGTATAAAACCAAGTAAAATGTTAATAAGTGGTTTATACTATGTTTCAGATGGAGAACTAACTGAAAATAGAAGTTTTTCAGGAGAAATATCAGTAGAAAAAGGTAAAATATTTTTGATAATGAGTATAACTAGACACAATTTAAAAACTAAAGTAGAAGAACTAGGAGAAGTTTTTACACTAAATACACAAAATGGAAATATATCAAGATATACTAGTTATCAAAGTGGTTATTCAGAAATAGAAGTGCTCAATAAAACAAGTTTAAATAAATATGAAAGCTTTAGAGAAAATTACTCTAAAGTATTAGGTAGATAACTATGAATAGAGTAGATAGAATATATAAATTTACTAATGAGAACTTAACTGCTTACCAAGAATTATTTGATTTTAACGGTAAGAAAGTATTATCTGTAATAGGTAGTGGAGACCAATACTTCACAAGCATACTCTATGGCGCTAAAGAAGTAACTGTATTTGACAAAAATCCACTAGCAGCATACTTTCTAATATTTAAATATGCTGCTATAAAAGTATTTTCGTATGAAGAATTTATTAAGTTTTTCTTCACATCAAATATGAGAAATATATCATTATATAATAAACTAAGACTCGCACTTCCTCACGAAGTAAGAGATGTATTTGATAAATACTTTAAGGTTGGAATAAATTCCATAACTAATCCATCATTGGGTCTAAGTAAAAAAGTAAATTATAAAACAGGTAGAATAATACCATATTTAAGTAAAGAAAATTATTTATTACTTAAGGAAAAATTAAATGAAAACAACTTTCCTAAAGTAAAAGTTGAGTTATTTGAAAACTTATATAATTGTTTAGATAGTACATACGATGTAATGTTATTCTCAAATATATTTTGTTATCTAGGTATAACAGCAGATGAATTTAGTAAATATATGGATAAGTATATGAAATACTTAAATCCAAATGGAATAGTGCAAGCAAACTATGTATGGAATAAAGATAGTGAATATTTAGAAGGATTTTTCTATGGAGACTATAAAATAGAAGAAATACCAGCAGTAAGTACAATAGGTAACAATTATGTTGCAACTTTAAGAAAAAAATGTTAAAATCAAAATATAAATCTTATGAAGAAAGAATGAATTTATAATGTATTCAAAGAGAGTTAGTGGTTGGTGTAAACTAATAATATAAGTAAATTCTCCTACTTTCTGAAGTGATTAGTCCGGGTAATTCCGTTAAAAATATGAGTTAAAAAAGGGTGGTACCGCGTTTAAATACGCTCCTTGTACTAACCCTTTTATTTTTGGAGGGTAATATGAAAAATAAAAACATTACAAGGAGAGATGAAGACTTTGCACAGTGGTATACTGATGTAGTAGAAAGTGCAAAATTAGCTAGATATTCTAGTGTAAAAGGATGTGTAATATTTGAACCAAATGGATGTGCTCTTTGGGAAAGTATTAAAGATAATATGGACAAACTTTTTAAGGAGACAGGACACCAAAATGTTATGATGCCAATGTTTATACCAGAAAATCTATTAAAAAAAGAAGGAGAACTAGTTGAGGGCTTTGCGCCAGAAGTAGCTTGGATAACTATGGGTGGAAACAAGACTCTAGAAGAAAAATTAGCAGTAAGACCTACAAGTGAAACACTATTTAGCGATTATTATAGTGAAGTTGTACGTTCATATAAAGATTTACCATTAAAATATAACCAATGGTGTAGTGTAGTTAGATGGGAAAAAGAAACAAGACCATTCTTAAGAAGCAGAGAATTCTTCTGGCAAGAAGGACACACTGTGCACGCAACTAGGGAAGAAGCTGAAAAAGAAACTAGAGATATGCTTAACATATACAAAAAATTCTTTGAAGAATACTTAGCTGTTCCAGTAGTAAGTGGCAGAAAAACTGAAAAAGAAAAATTTGCAGGAGCAGAATACACATTAACTATTGAATCACTAATGTATAATGGTATATGTCTTCAAAGTGGTACAAGTCACTACTTTGGACAAAAATTTAGCAAAGCTTATGACATAAAATTTCTAAACAAAAATAATGAATACGAATATGCATATCAAACTTCTTGGGGAAGTTCTAATAGAATGATAGGTGCTGTGATAATGGTACATGCTGATGATAACGGACTTGTATTACCACCTAAAGTAGCGCCAACTAAAGTAATAATCGTGCCAATTGGTAACAGTGAAAAAGTAATGAATGAAACATCAAGAATAGCAAACTTACTAAAAGAAAATAACATAAGTTACAAAGTAGATGATTCAGACAAAACACCAGGATTCAAATTTGCAGAAGCAGAAGTAAATGGTATTCCTCTTCGTATAGAAATAGGTGAAAGAGACTTAGAAAAAAATGAAATAACCTTTGTAAGAAGAGACACTAGAGAAAAACAAACAATAAGTGTAGAATCAGACCTAATAAAAGAAATAAATGAATTATTAGAAAATATTCAAAACAGTATGTATAAAAAAGCAAAAGAAAGAATGGAAAGCCAAACATATGAAGCTCATACAAAAGAAGAAATAATAGACATAATAAACACAAACCCTGGATTTGTAAAAGCTGATTGGTGTGGAAGTAAAGAATGTGAAGAAGAATTAAAAGATTTAAGAGGAATAAAATCAAGATGCATTCTAGAAAACGAAAAGCCACTTACTGGAAAATGCGCTATGTGTGGTAAAGAAGCAAAACATCTAGTAGTATGGGGACTTCAATATTAACTATTGATTAACATTTATAAATTATGATATATTAACTATAGAAGATATACGAATATGTACATCAGAGTTCGCAAATCTTCAAAAAAGTAAGGACAAGTAATAGTTATGAAAAACAATACGCAAATGCAAAATATTGCACTTGGATGGGAGTTTATTTCTAAGTAAAATAAACCCTAGTTGTTATTCATATGCTTTAAAGTGATGGGAGGAATTCTATCATTTTTTCGTGCCCTTAATGACAGCAGATGAAATAGCATATGCCGGTGGAGTTTACAAACAATCTGCACCAATGTGGTATCATACAAATAGTACATATAATAGTATAACAGGAACTTCGGATTGGTGGTTTTTATCGACTTACAAATAGTATGGTTCGACTCCTTATGTCTATTTAGTGCTACATTCTAACTCCAAGAACACTTTGGGTAGTGTCAGTATCTCTGGTTTGTATAGTGCCCACCAAGTTACTTCGTTAAAATCTTGCGTACAACGGAAAAGTGAAAACGAATCTGCCGAAAGTCCATACGAAATCATAGAAAACGGTGGCTGCTAAGGAAAGGCTAAAAAATAGCCTTTCTTTTCTTGTGTAATTACCAAAATATGGGTATAATAATACTAGGAAGAGAGAGTGAATAAATAAGAATGGTAAAAGTTCGTAAGTTAAACATTAAAAAAGTCGGAATTTTAGTAGGCGTAGTATTAGCAGTAATTATATTATTAATATGTGGTATAAAATCACTAATTAATGAGAAAAACTTAAAGAAAACAAACGAATATAAACTAAGTCAAATAGGTTACTCAACAAATGAAATAGATGTCATTAAAAACACACTAAACACTGAACAAATAAATAGTATACTTAACATAAAATATGACACTAACATAGTAAAATTTATTAAAGAAAAATACTTTATATTTAATAACTTAGATAAATATTTAACCTATGCAAAAGATAATAGTGATGAAACCAGTTTAGTAGTTGCAAAAGTAAACACAAAAGCAAGTGATGGTTGGTATAGCACAATTAACGATGCAGACACAAGTAAAGGTGCTTTAGTGCTAGTTAATAAATTCTATAAACTAGATGAAAACTATGTACCAGAAGACTTAGTTAATGTAAGTTTAACTTATTCATACCAGGGTAAAAAAGTGAGCAAAGTTATATATGATGATCTAATTGATTTATTAGAAGCAGGTAAAACAGCAGGCTACAAATTAGTAGTGAGTCAGGGCTACAGAAGTTATAAAGATCAATTTGACGCATACGATAGTATTGAAAAGAGTAGTGGTCAAAGCTATGCAGATAAAATAGCTAGTCGTGCTGGTCACTCAGACTATCAAACTGGACTAAGTGTAGATATTAAACCTTATAACACTATAGTAGAAGACCCAAGTACTAATCCAGATCACGAATGGTTAATTAACAATGCACACAAATATGGTTTCATCTTAAGATATCCAAATGGTAAAGAAGAAATAACAGGATTCTCATATGACCCTTGGAGATTCAGATACGTTGGAAGAGAAGCAGCAAAAGTTATATATGAAGAGAATATCACATTTGATGAATATTATGAATTTTATATAGTAAACGGGGGAAAAAAATGAACAAAAAAGTAGTAGTTCTTGGTGGTGGAACAGGAATGAGTGTTTTGCTTCAAGGATTAAAAAAGTTTCCACTTGATATAACAGCAATAGTAAGTGTATCAGATGATGGAAGTAGTACAGGAAAACTAAGAGAAGAATTTAATACTCCAGCAGTTGGAGACATAAGAAGAGTTTTAATATCATTATCAGAAACAGAACCTCTAGTAGAAAAACTATTTAACTACAGATTTAAAACTTGCAGTGACTTAGATGGTCACACAGTTGGTAACTTAATCCTAACAGCAGCAAAAGAAATAACAGGAAACCTAAGTGATGGAATAGAAGCATTATCAAAAGTATTTAATCTTAAAGGTAAAGTGGTACCACTTACAGAAGATAACGTTGTACTAATGGCAAAAATGGAAGATGGAAGCATTGTCGAAGGAGAACACCATATAACAGAAAGTCCTAAAAAAATAAAAGAAGTATTTTATAAAGAAGAACCAATAGTAACTCCAGAAAGCATAGAAGCAATTAAAAATAGTGATGCCATTATACTAAGTATGGGAAGTGTATACACAAGCATAATACCTAACTTAATAACTAAAGAAATAATAAATGCTATAGATAATTCAAGTGCTAAAATAATGTATGTATGTAATATGGTAACACAACCAGGAGAAACAGAAGGATTCAAAGTAAGTGACCATATTAACTTACTAAATTCATATTTAGGAAAAAGAAAGATAGAATACGTACTAGCTAATGACAAAAAAATAGATGAAAATATATTAAAAAGATATCAAACAACAGAACAAAAAGATCAAGTTATTTTAGATAAAGAAAACTTAAATAATGTTAAACTTATTGAAGATAATTACTTTACAGTAATAGATAATATAGTAAGACACGATGCATTAAAATTAGCATTTAATATATTCACAGAAGTATTCAAATAAAAATAACAAAAACACTTTCTATTTCATAAAGTATATTGTATAATTTAATTACTACTAAAGCGCTTAATGTTTTAGTAGAATATATATGTAAAAGAGGTGCAGAATGAAAAATTATATGTTTGATACTTTAGAATTATCAGAATATATTGTTGATAGTTATTTAAAAGAAAATAATAGAGAAATATCAGCAATTAAACTGCAAAAAGTTTTGTATTTCTTATTTGCATATTGGGGATCTTATGTGTTGAATAATGAAAAAGGTGAAGTAGAAGAAAAATTAACAAATTACAAAAAATATCTATTTAATGATGATATTTATGCCTGGACTTACGGTCCAGTTGTAAAAGAAATTTATAAAGAATTTCGTGATAAAAAATTAAAAGGAAATATATCTAGAAAAAGTGAAAAAATTTTTAATAACGATATTAATTTAAAAGAAAATATAGATGGACTAATGAATGAATTATTTAGCATTAGTGACTTTCAATTAGTAGGTATGTCACATTTAGATAACTGTTGGAAATCAAAGTATAATGCAAATGAAAAAGCACATAATAACAAGATGGATAAGGACGAAATAATAGATGAATATGCGCTTAAAACATTACAGTAGTACTGTATATAGAAAAAATATTAACACTTCATTTATTGGTAAGAATGCATTAATAAAAAACGATTATAATCTTGATATAGATTATGCGTTAAAATCTATTAATAATCCAGAATTAAAATTTACAAATATGATTAAATCGAAAAAAGAACCATATTTTACTTTTTTAAGAAAAAAATATTTTGAAAACAAAAATAAGGGAATAGATTTAATTAGTGAATTTGAAATTATACCCTTAACATATAAAAAAGAAAAATTAAAAGAAAGATTTCACAAGTTACTTAATGAAACACATAATAATAAATTTAAAGATTTACCAAATATGATTAAATGTAAATATTCTGATAATAATGCTTTTCAATTTTTTATTGAATGGATAGATAGTAATCACGCAAGAGTAAACTTTATAGATATATATCACTTAGTTTTTCCCACTCCTAACAAAGAAAGAGGAGAAAAAAAAGTAAATCTATCAAAAAAATATGAAGATTTAAAAGATTACTCTATTTGTTTAAGTGAAATAAAAAAATGAAATCATTTTCAAACAAAACTCGAAATAAATATTTCGGGTTTTATAGTATTTAAAAAAGCCCTGTTTAAGGACTTTAATTTACAAATTGGTGGAGAATGCGGGACTCGAACCCGCGACCCCCTGCGTGCAAGGCAGGTGCTCTAGCCAACTGAGCCAATTCCCCACGGTAGGCACTTGATTAAATCAAGCAATAAAATAATAACATAAAAAGTGGATACGTGTCAACACTTTTAATCATTTAAATTAAAAAAAATATCATTTTTGACAAAATGTACTTAATATGGTATAATTTTAAATAGTTATGAAAGGAATGATATAGATGAATTTAATTTTACCAGAAAATCTAAAAAATGAAAAAGCAGTTTATATTATTTCCATATACAGTGATATGCTAATTATTGCAAGTGAAAATAAATTCAAACCTGAGATAATATTACAAAGCACAGATTTATCACAAAAGGAAGCTAAAAATATTTGTAGAGTCCTATGCGCTAATACCAATAAATACATAGTTAAAAATGGAACTATAGATATAAAAAATCCACCATTTGATATAACTAAAGGAGCAATTATAACAAAAGATGGTTACTTCTACATAGTAAATATGGAAGAAGAAATAAAAAAAGCTATTTAATTATTACATTAACATATTTTAAATTAAAACTTGAAATATGTTTTTCTTTTGGTATACTTATTTTAGGAGAATAACAATATGAAATACAAATTTAGAAACGAATTACTTGAAAAAGATGAAGAATTTAAAACTATTTTTACAAACCTTATTAATACTGGAGAAATAAATGAATTTGATGACAAAATAAAAAGCATAATTCTAAGAGATAGAACTGCCATTGTAATAGGCAAAGAACCACTTGCTTTTAAAGACTTATTTCATCAAGGAATAACTGGTGGAAAATGTAAACTATGTGCATTCGAACTAGTTTTACTTCTTGATAAACTAGGAATCTATAGTGAAGCAGTGTATACTAATAACAAATACTTCATAAACACAGAAGGCTCATATGATGGTGGTCACTGGTATGTAGAAGCATATTTTGATAAAGAACCACTTCTAATTGACACTAGCCTAATGATAACTGGAAATGCTGATGCCTTTAAAAAACTAGGTCATAAAATAATAAGAAAATGTGATATAGACACACTATTTAAAGAAAACTCAGAACTAATAGATTACTATGAAAATATGATTATTCATAAGTAATATTAATAATATCTCTAAAATATATTCTTGCATTATTAACAAGAATATATTTTTCTAATGTATTAACTTTATCAATAATGCCACTTTTACTTAAAAGGAAGCCTTTACTAAAATACTTAACTCTAATCTGCATATTCTCAGTAATAGCCATAGTTAAAACATCATTAATCTCAAAAATTCTATCCTCCATTATAACAGGTTTATCTATTTTCTTTCTTTCCATCTCAATCATATGCATATCATTGCTATTGAGCAAAGTATTAAAAGGTTTCCACTTAATCATACCACGATCCATTTTAAATCACTCCTTATTATGACCTCCCATCTTAGTATTTCTATTTTTAATAGTACTATAATTAAGTAAACTAGAGGCCTTCAATATAGAATTATCTCCATACCTTTTAGTTATATCATCTAAAACATCACTAATAGTATTATCCTTTACTTCTTCACTTACTGTTTCAAATAAATTTAACTGTTCATAATTAGTATTTTCAAGTTTACCTAAAGATATACTTATTTTCCTAATTGGTAAATCCTCAATAAATGCATCATAAATATACTTACAAGCTTCATATATTTTATTTTCATTATCAGTAGCTGAACTTAACTTTCTCGTATGATAAAATCCACCTCCAACACTTCTAGAATAACCTATACCAAATCCTACACTAGAAGTACTTTTCTTATTCTTCCTAAGCCTTTTACTAACAACAAAGCACATTTCCTTAACAATAAGAAGTGCTTCCTCAGCATCATAATCTTTATAAAGTATCTGACTAAGTCCATAACTCTTATTTTTACTCTCAAAATTATTCTCTCTAATATTACTAGTATCAATTCCATTCGCGTGCATATAAAGTTCCTCTCCAAGAACCCCAAATCTTTTCTTATAAAATTCCTTAGGATACTTATTAATATCTCCAACTTTCTTTATACCAAGATCATTTAACTTTTTCATAGTTTTTGACCCAATACCCCACATCTCATCTAGTGGAGAAATATTCCATAACTTAGTTTGAACATCAGCATAAGTCCACTTTGCAATAAAATCAGGAGAATGTTTAGATTCAGTATCTAAAGCAACCTTAGCAAGCAGTAAATTTGGTCCAATTCCACACGTACTAGTAAGCCCAGTTCTTTCCTTAATAGTACTCATTATCTTTTTAGCAAGACTAACATCATCTAACTTATATAACTTTAAATAATCAGTAACATCTAAAAAAGACTCATCAATAGAATAAACGTGCATATCTTCCTTAGCCACAAAATCTAAAAACACATTAATAACTTCTTTACTTTTTTTAACATATAAACTCATTCTAGGTTTAGCAGTTATATACTTAACACCTTTAGGTATCTCAAAAACTCTACCTCTAGACGGAACACCAAAAGTTTTCATATATGGTGTAACAGCCAAAGTAATCGCCCCTCCACCTCTAGCAGGGTCAGCAACGACAAGTGGAGTAGTAAACGGATCCAAATTTCTCTCAACACACTCAACTGAAGCAAAAAAACTCTTTAAATCAATACACAAAATATGTTTTTCTTCCATATATAACACCACCTTTTGTTCGTTTTAAATATACCATATTTTTGTTTGCAATTCAATATCCAAATAATGGAATTAATAAAAAAGAATCAAATACATAAACTTAAATAGGAGGCACAAAATGAAAAAAGGATTACCAAGTGTATTTGCAAACAGAAGAGTAGGTATAATAAACAATAATGAAGAAACATACTACTCAAAAGAAAGTGAAAAAAATAACATAAAAAGTAATGACATAGTAATGGATGACAACTTTAGAAAAATACTAATTAACAAAAAAATAAATGACTTATTTAATAGCAGTAGTTTTGTCTATAAAGTAAATGCCATAATAACAACTAAAGAAGGTGATAAAAACGTTGCCCTAATAGCTAAAGGAAAAGATTCACTTTTAACAATAACAAATGAAAAAATTAATATAGATGACATATTAGACATTAAAAGAGGATAACTCTTCTTTTTTTAATTTACAATATACTTTTTAAATAACCCGTGCTATACTTATTACTGAGAAAGAAGTGATTATATGAATTTACCTAATATGTTAGAAGCAAAAAAAAGAGATAAAGATGCTGAAATAAAAAATTATGAATATAAAGAAGTAAAACTAGATAGTAGTCTAATTGGTAAAAAATACTTTGTAAGAACATATGGCTGTCAAATGAATGAGCACGATGGAGAAAGAGTTAAAGGAGTACTTTCTAAAGAAGGCATGATAGAAACAGAAAACATTGAAGAAGCAAGTGTAATAATTCTAAACACATGTGCCATTAGAGAAAACGCCCACGACAAAGTATTTGGTTTTCTAGGCTTAGTAAAAAAACTTAAAGAAACTCACGACATCTTATTAGGAATATGTGGTTGTATGGCACAAGAAGAAAGTGTAGTAAATGAAATAATGTCTAAATACAAATATGTTGACTTTGTCTTTGGAACACATAACTTAAATAATATGATAAATGTAATCAATGAAAGAATAAACAGTGGTAAGCAAAACATTGAAGTATATAGTGAACTTGGAAGTATATGTGAAGGAATACCAGAAAAAAGAGAAAGTAAATACTCAGCTTGGGTAGACATACAACTTGGCTGTGATAAATTCTGTACATACTGCATAGTGCCATACACAAGAGGAACTCAAAGAAGTAGAAAAAAAGAAAACATAATTGAAGAAGTAGAGAAACTTAAAAATGAAGGATACTTAGAAGTAACTCTCCTAGGTCAAAACGTAAATGCTTACGGTAAAGACTTATACGAAAATTACACATTAGCGAATCTATTAGAAGACGTAAGTAAAACTGAAATACCTAGAATAAGATTCGTAACAAGTCACCCTTGGGATTTCACAGACGAAATGATCGAAGTAATAAAAAAATATGACAATGTAATGCCATACGTACACTTACCAATTCAAAGTGGCAGTGACAGAATACTAAAACTTATGGGTAGAAAATACACTATAGATGAATACTTAAAATTATATAACAAAATAAGAAAAGAAGTTAAAGGCGTTAGCATAACAACTGACATAATTGTTGGATTCCCGGGAGAAACAGAAGAAGACTTTGAAGAAACACTAAAAATAGTAAATGAATGTAAATTTGACGGAGCCTTTACTTTTGCATTCAGTCCAAGAGAAGGTACGCCAGCTGCTAAACTAAAAGACAATACAACACTAGAAGAAAAAAATGAACGTCTTCATAGACTTAATGAAATAGTAAATAAATATAGTAATGAAGCAAACCAAAAAATGGTTGGTAAAATAGAAAAATGCTTAGTAACAGGAATAAGTGAAAAAGACTCATCTAAATATATGGGTTACACTGAAAATATGAAACTTGTAAACATAATTAGTAATGAAAACATAATCGGACAAATAGTAAATGTAAAAATAGATGAAGCAAAAAGCTTTAGCCTAAATGGTACTAAAGTAAACTAAAAAGAGACAAATTTAATAGTCTCTTTTATTTTACTTTACCAGTAAGATGATCAATATCTAATTTAGAAAGTTTATCATACATATTGCTAACTCTTTCCATCTCTTCATCTAAATCACTTTTCTTAAATCCCTCAGCAAGTCTAACACTTCTAATAATATCCATAAGCTTACTCTTGCTAATTCTAGAACTTCTTAAATAATCAAGCTTATCTTCATTACTCATACTCTTATCAAAAATCTCATCAAAATTCAAAGTAAACAAATCCTTATCAACAAAGGTCTTTTCCTTAAGTTCACTATGCCCATCTAAATTATCTATATCACTATTTAAAGAATTAAAATCCTTCTTAAAAAACATAGGTAAACTATCGTGTGGAAAAGCAACTTTATAATCAGACGGACAAATCAAATAATGTGAATACAAATCAAGTGCAGTATAATCACTGCCTAATTTTTCCTTACCATTCTTCTTATAACTATCCCAAGTAGGATCAATAATAAAAATCCCATGAACACCATACTTATCATCATCAACTCTTACCATACCTCTACTATGATAATCTAAAAATGTCACATCATCATCCTTAAAACAACTAACACTAAAATCAGTAAAACTAATTCCATCAGTATCCTTAATAATCTCTTCAAGCATATTAGTATAACCAACGCACACTATATTTCCAGTCTTAATTATCTTATAAGGAGTTCTAGACTCAAAAGTATCCTCATTACTAGTTTCCTTATACTCAAAAGTCTTCATAATATCATAAGCAAAAGTAAGCTTCTCAAGAGGGGATAAATCATAATCATTAATTAAACTTCTATACCATTTCATACTCATAGCAAGTCCTTTAAAATCATCATAAGAACAAGAACTAATAATATCATACTTAACTGTAAGATTAGTCTGTTTACTAAGTAAATCAAGTAAAGAATAATCAAGACTAGTATAATCCTTAACTACAGGATTCTTATATCCATCCTCTAAACTAAAAGACACATCAGTAACATTATAACCCTTACTCTTAAAATAATTAAACAAATAAGCACAAATATCAATATTAGGATCAGTAACATTTATCATAACATCTTTATCATTTATATCAATAACATACTTCCCAGTACTAGAAATCATATTAATTCTTTTAGTATCATTAAGAGCATAAGAAAAAGCCTTATCTAAATCATTAACATCAAACATTTTAGAAGCAACAATTTTCAAAGTCCCATCTAAATTAGACTTTAAAGCCTCATTTTCAAGAACCATATCACCATACAAAATCTTACTAACACTACTATTATTAATAAAAAGACAACCACTATAATCCTCTTCATTAAAAATATGTGAATTAAAATTAATCCTTTTAACATTAGTATTTTCCTTTAAAAAAGCTAACTCTTCTGGCTTAAAAAAAACATAAGAATCAATAGTAATCTCTTCCAAACTTTCAAACTCTTTCAAACGTTCTAAATTTTTTCTAAAAAATGATATAGATGCAGTAATTTTTTTAACCGAAGTAGGCAAATTATTAATAATAATCTCATTAAGACTCTCAAAATTATATAAAGTACTTAAATTATTATCATTATATGTAACACTAAGATCAATATCAAAACTATCATCCTTAAGTTTCTTAGTAATCATACCAAGTTCAATATTACCCTCAGAAAGCACAAATTCATCATTTAAACCTCTTAAAAAATTAGCAATCTCTTCAAACTTATCTTTATTTAAACTATAAAATTTCTCACTAAAAACTCTTTCTATTATTTCATCTATATCCATAATCTCACCATCTTAATTTTAACACAACTCTCACAAAAATAATAGCAAATTCCCTTAAAGTGTAAACAATATAGGTTTTTATCATATATTAGTAATGGGTGAAGTTTATGTTTAAAGAAATAGTTACTAAAGCAGTAATTGGTAAAGGAAAGAAAACTTTTAGAAATAAATACGAACTTTTTACAACAGATAAAATTGATACAGTACTAGGTTGCTGGGTTATAAATCACACAATGAAAGGTGAGAATGACAAAGGTAAAGTTAAAATAACAGGAAGCTTTGATGTTAACATCTGGTATAGCTACGATAACAACACAAAAACAAGTGTAGATGCTAGAAAAATAAATTACACAGAAACAGTAAGTGTACACTTAAAAGATGAAAGTACTTTAACAAACGATAGTGAAATAATAATCACAAGCCTAAAAAATCCTACAGTAGTAGATGTAAGCTCAGTAAACAATAAAATAAACTACGAAATAGAAAAATGCCTTGGAATTGAAATAATAGGTGACACAAAAGTACGAGTGCAAATTATGGACAATGACTACGAAGACTATGACATAATAGATGACAATCTATCAAATGAAGATATAAACAAAATAGTGGATACCGAAATAAATGAAAACTACTTATAAAAAAAGAACTCAATCGAGTTCTTTTTATCTTCTTAATGTTTTAACTAATCTTTCTTCTCTTTGATACTTTATAAGTTGATCTCTATACTCATCTAAAGTAATAAGTCCATTTCTATATCTTCTCTCAATTGAAGCCTCACTCTTAACCATAAATGGTACATCAGCTACACTAAAGAAACTATTATACCTACTTAAATCCTCTAAAGTAACCATATCGAACTGACCAGCACTTATCTTAGCAATATTATAAATATCTTCATTAATCTTTATGACAGGCGATATCTGATAAGTTCTACCTAATTTATCAGGCCTACAAGGTACAAATAAATAAGTAGTATTTCCATTAACAGTTAAAGCTTTATACCTATTAATATTAATAACAGCAGAAGTATTATTCATAAACATACTCAAAGCACCCTTATCACTTTTCTGTAGTGGAATAAGTCCCATCTCAAAAAAATTATCTCCAGTTATATACTTACTACTTCTTATCCAATCTATCTTATTACAAATTAACTTATACATTAATGGTTCACTTAAAGTCTTAATAAACTCCTCTTTAAACTTTCTAACCATATCAGCATTCGGAATAACTTCAAAAAACATATACTCGTGATTTGGATCGCTCATAGTAGTATTCCCTTTGCTAAAAGAACCAATCACATACTCTTTAATATCTTTTTCCATAAATAACCTCCCTGTAAAAACATTATACTATAATAAATGTTTTAATTCAAATTTATATGACATTTTATTTACATTTGTAAAATTGTGTAAACAAAAGAAATACTACTAATAAACAAAAATAAATGATATAATGATTAGTACGAGGAGTGATTAATGTGTTTGAAAACTTAAGTGAAAAACTAGATGGAATAATATCAAAAGTTAAAGGATATGGAAGCATTACTGAAGACAATATAAGTGAAATGGTTAGAGAAGTAAGACTTGCTCTTTTAGAAGCAGACGTTAACTATAAAGTAGTAGGAGAATTTGTAAACAATGTAAAATCTTCAGCCCTTGGGGAAGAAGTAGCCAAAAGTTTAAAACCTGGAGAAGTATTTGTAAGCATACTAAGAAAAGAATTAGTAAAACTCTTAGGTAGTGAAAGTAGCCCTCTAATAATAAATAATAACGGTATGACTATATGTCTAATGTGTGGACTTCAAGGAAGTGGTAAAACTACTACAGTTGGTAAACTTGGTAACTTACTAAGAAAAAAATATAATAAAAAGCCTATGTTTATCGCGTGTGATGTATATAGACCAGCTGCTATAGATCAACTAAAAACACTTGGAAAAAGTTTGGATATAGAAGTGTATGAAGAAGGAAAAGGAAATCCTGTTGAAATATCTAAGAGAGGTATAGAATATGCAAAGACAAAAGGATACGATTACGTTCTAATAGACACTGCTGGTAGACTTCAAATAGATAATGAACTAATGGATGAACTTGTAAACATATATAATGAAGTAAATCCAAATGAAGTATTACTTGTAGTAGACGCTATGATGGGACAAGATGCAATAAATGTCATAAACGGATTTAACGATAAACTTAAACTTACTGGTGCTATCCTAACTAAAATGGATGGTAACACAAAAGGTGGTGTTGCACTTAGCCTAAGACACTTAACGAACATACCAATTAAAATGATAGGTGACTCAGAAAAACTAGATGGACTAAGTGAATTTGTTCCAGAAAGAATTGCTGACAGAATCCTTGGCTATGGAGACATACTAAGCATTGCAGAAAAAGCAAGTTCAGTTATAGATGAAGAAGAAGCTAAAAATGCAGCTAAAAAAATGAAAAAAGGTAACTTTGACTTAGAAGACTTCTTAAACCAGCTTAAACAAATAAAAAAACTAGGACCTCTTGAAAGCATACTAAAACTATTACCAGGTGCTAGAAAAATGGGACTAAATAATATCAGTATCGATCCCAAAATAATGGCTAGAATAGAAGCAATAATACTATCTATGACTCCATATGAAAGAAAACATCCTGAAGTATTAAAAGCAACTAGAAAACAAAGAATAGCAAAAGGTAGTGGAACAAGTGTTGAAGAAGTGAATAGACTATTAAAACAATTTGAAGATATGAAAAAAATGATGAAACAATTCACAAATGGAAATCTAAAAATGCCATTCTAGAGGTAAATATGGAATTACTAAATGAAATAATGAATAAAATGAATGAAATAAAATATGGATATATGTATGATGATAAAAATATAATTGATGATGAATGCTTTCCATCAGTATATAAACTTAATAGTCCAAATAAAACCATTAATGACAAACTAGGAGTATGCTGGGATCAAACTGAACTTGAAAGATACTACTTCGAAAATGAAAACATAAACCATAAAACTTACTTTATATGTGACTATGATGGCACCTTATTTTCAACTCATACATTCATTGTAGCAATCATAAATAATGAATACTATTACTTTGAACACTCTTGGAAAGATTACAGAGGTATAGAAAAATTTAATAACTTAAATGAACTACTTAAATCTATAAAAGAAAGATTCACAAAAATGTGTAAAGAAAGATTTAACAAAGGAAATAACATTGTTATATACGAATACCTTAAACCAAAATATAACATAAATAGTGAAGAGTTCTTTAAAAATGCAGAAAGTGGAAAACTACTTGATATTTAGGCAAAGTGTCTAAATATTTTTTCACTATTTCCCGTTTCGTGTAAAATAAGCCTTCCACTATTTCCAAATTCGTGATAAATCTACACTTTATTATTTCCAAATTCGTGATAAAACTATTGAATATCCCATAAAATTGGCGTATAATACAATATAGAAAAGGTGATAAGTATGAAAAGAAAAATTTATAATAAATTAGTTGAATGGAAAAAAAATTCAAATGGTAAAACTGCATTATTAATTGAAGGAGCAAGACGTGTAGGAAAAAGTTACATTGTAGAAGAATTTGCTAAAAATAATTATAAATCATATATACTAATTGACTTTGCATTTGCTTCTAAAAAAGTAATTGATTTATTTTATGAATATTCTGATAATTTAGAAACTCTATTTATGTACTTACAGGAATACTATAATACAAAGTTATACGAAAGAGAAACACTATTTATATTTGATGAAATTCAGTTTTGCCCTAAGGCTAGAAGTTTAATCAAAAAATTAGTGGCAGACGGTAAATATGATTATATTGAAACAGGTTCTTTAATATCAATTCAAAAAAATGTAAAAGATATCTTAATACCTTCAGAAGAATATAAACTCACTATGTATCCTATGGATTTTGAAGAATTTTTATGGGCTATGGGAAATGATACACTTATGGAATTTATTAAAAAATGTTATGAAGAAAGAAAGCCTTTAACAGATCTAATTCACAGAAAAGCAATGGACTATTTTAAACAATATTTAATTGTTGGTGGAATGCCTCAAGCAGTTATGGAATATGTTAACACTAATGATTTTTCTAAAGTAGATGTAATTAAAAGAAATTTACTAAACTTATATAGAAGTGATATTAGAAAACACGCAGATGAATTAAATCTTAAAGTAGAGCAAATCTTTGATACTATTCCATCACAATTACAAAAACATGAAAAGAAATTTAATCTATCTGCTATGGATGAAAATGCAAGATATAGAGAGTACGAAGGAGCATTTTATTGGCTTGATGATGCAGGTTTAATAAACGTTGCATATAACACAACGGAACCAAATATTGGATTAGGTCAAAGAATAGATAACAATGCTTTAAAATGCTACTTTTTTGACACAGGATTACTACTATCACTTGTATTCAATGAAAAAGAAATAATTAGTGAAGAAATATATAAGAAAATATTATTTGATAAATTAACTTTCAACGAAGGTATGATAATTGAAAATGTAGTAGCGCAAAGTCTAACATCATCAGGAAGAAAATTATATTTCTTCTCAAAATATAGTGAAAATGATTCTAAAGAAGTTATGGAAATAGACTTTCTTATTTCAAAAGATAAAGTAACATCTAAACACAATATAATTCCTATAGAAGTAAAATCAGGAAACAGATACACATATTCTTCACTAAATAAATTAAAAACAAAATACAAAGATTATATTGATACACCAATAATTATACATACAAAAGATTTAAAAATAGAAAATGATATTCTATATTTACCATTATATATGGCCACTTTGCTATAAATAAGATATAATTAGTATAGGATAGGAAAGTGATAATATGGAACTTACAATTGATGAAATACAAAATATTAAAGAAACTTTAGAACAAGTTTGGGATAATGATCAAAAATACAGGTCTTTAATTAATGGTGAAGAACTTCTAAAAAAATATGGTAAAGACTCTAAAGAAGTTAAAACTATACTATGTGAATGTGCCAAACTAGATGAAATTAATTTAGAAATAATTACTAACATAATAAACAAATATGGATGGTTAGGAGAAAAAACAATTGGCTTTAAAGCTAATATGGCATTATTTTTAGTAATCCAACACTCAAGTTTGGAAATTCAATTAAAATATTTGCCAATCATTGAACAAGCAGTTAAAGATGGAAACTTAAGGTTAAAAGATTATGCAATCTTTAAAGATAGAATAGAAGTTGAACAAAATAATTGCCAAATATATGGAAGCCAACTTGAATGGAATGATGAAAAAGGAGAATACCAACTATTACCCATTATAGACCCTGAAGAAGTTGATGAAAGAAGAAAAGCAGTTGGACTAGAACCAATGGGAGAAGCATTAGCCAGATACGGATTAGATTGGGAAGAAATTAAACATAAAAATACTTTATAACTCATTATAGCAAAAATAGTATGTAGGTAATTACCCATACAAAAACATACCACTCACATAAGATACTATTGTAAAGGAGTGAAGAATAGTGTACAAAGATGGTATGTATTCAAATTATGAAGTGGAAGCAAATAAAGAAAGTTATAAAGAAAGCAAAACTACTATGACTTCAGGATATGCTGCTAGTGGATGTGAAAGTATTCCAGGAATGGTAACTCCACCAGTATATGAATGTCCACAAGAAAGAGTAATACATAGAGAAATAATCCACAATGTTCCACACGTATGTCCAATCAACACAAGAATAATCAATCATCACATCTATAGACATACTTATAGCCCTTGCTATACTTGCTGTGAAGAAAACGAAGTATGCAACGTTAACGACGGGTGCTGTGGTAACTTCTAAAATTGAGGTAATCCTCAATTTTTTTTGTTTACACATTCTTACTCAAAATTCTTGATAAAAAGAAAAAATTAAAGTATAATAATAAATGTAAAAATATAGAGGAGGAGATAAATAAATGAAAGAGGCTACAGGAGAATTAAATATGACTGTTATTACAGTAGTTGCTATAGCAGCTGTTGCAGCACTTTTCTATACATTAGTTTGGCCTGCAATTCAAAAAGCAATAGTTAACAATACATGCGCAACTTTAGGTAGTGGATGGCAAGCAGTCAACAAAAACGAGGCTGTAGATGCTGGGAATATTAGTGCCAATACAGCAAAAGACGTTAAATGGGTTTGCTGTGATAAAGACAAAAAAAACTGTACTTTAGCTAATTAAGCTGATTAATAGTAAAAAGAGAGGTAAGGTATGAGAGAAGCATTTGGTGGAAGTTGGTTACTAGGTTTTGTAGTACTATTCATAGTGCTTTTTTCTGCATACCTTGCTGTTTCTGTTAATTACACAAAAGCTTTCAAAGCTAAAAATAAAATAATTAATATAATTGAACA
>CAKOHL010000008.1 GCA_934085635.1 uncultured Bacilli bacterium
CCATCTAGTAGAATGGCTTCTTTAGTAGATAAGTGGAGTAGTGAAGGCAGAACTAATATTTTTGGAGAGAAGGTTTCTGTTATTGAGATGCAAAGCGAGGCGGGTGCAAGTGCTTTTATGCACGGTAGTTTACAAGGTGGAAGGCTAACTACTACGTTTACTGCTAGTCAAGGGCTTCTTTTAATGATTCCGTCGATGTATAAAATGGCTGGAGAGTGTTTGCCTGGTGTTATTCACGTAGCGGCAAGGAGTCTTTCTACTCACGCATTAAGTATATTTGGAGATCATCAAGATATTTATAGTACTAGAAGTACGGGATTTTCTATTCTTTCAAGTAGTAATGTTGAGGATGCTTATTATTTGGGTTTAGTTAGCCATTTGTCAGCTTTAGAGTCTTCTATTCCAGTGTTGCATTTTTTTGATGGATTCAGGACTAGTCACGAAATTAATATGGTTAGTACTTTAAATGATGATGAAATTAAGTCACTTATTAATATGGATTATGTTAATAAATTTAGGGATCACGCGATTAATGTGGGAAAATGTATTACTAGGGGTACTAGTGAGACTGAAGATGTTTATTTTCAAAATACTGAAGCTAGGAATGAACTTTATAATAATACTCCTCTTATTGTTAATAATTATATGGAAAAGATAAATAAGTTTACTGGTAAAGATTATAAACCATTTAATTATTATGGTGCTAAAAATGCTAAGTATGTTATTGTTGCTATGGGGTCTGTATGTGATACTATTAAACTTGTTATTGATGAGATTAATAAGGAAGATGATGAGTATGGACTTATTAACGTTCATTTATATAGACCATTTAGTTTGGATTATTTTTTGAAGGCTCTTCCTAAGTCTGCTATAAAAGTGACTGTACTTGATAGGACTAAAGAAGCAGGTAGCTTGTGTGAACCACTTTATTTAGATGTGTGTGCTGCTTTAAAAGGTGAAGATATAGAAATAGTAGGAGGTAGATATGGACTTTCTAGTAAAGATACTACACCTGGTATGATTTATAGTACTTTTGAGAATATGAAGAAACATTCTGTGAAAGATCATTTTACTCTTGGTATTATAGATGATGTAACTAATACTAATTTACCTATCAAAGATTTTAATATATCAAAGAAATGGAAAGAAATTAAAGTGTTTGGCTTTGGTTCTGATGGTATGGTTAGTGCTAGTAAAAATATTCTTAAAGTAGTAAGTGATAATAATTATGTTCAAGGATATTTTGAGTACGATTCTAAGAAGAGTGGTGGAGTAACAATTAGTCATTTGAGGATTTCTGATGAGAAAATTAATGCACCTTATTATTTGACTGAACCTAATTTAGTAGTTGTTACTAAAGATTCTTATCTTTCTAAATTTGAGGTTTTAGAGGGTATTAAGAAAAATGGAATTCTTTTAATTAATTCTAGTAAGAGTGATGAAGAGATTAATTTAATAACTAAGAATAGTACTAAGGAAATTATTAATGATCAAAATATTAGAGTTTTGGTTTGTGATGCTGATACTTTAAGTGAAAAATTTAATTTGAGGGGTAAGATTAATAATATTATGTCTATGTATATTCTTAAAATGCTTGGCGCTAGTGGGGAAGATGTGCTTAAGTTTAAGGATAATATTAGAGAAATGTATAAGGATAAGGGAGAGAATGTTGTTGATTCTAATTTGAGAGTTCTTGATTTATGTATAGATTTCTTGAGAGATTTTGATAAGAGTAAATTTTCTGTGACTGATGAGAGTCTAATTATTAATAATATTTATGATGAAATGCTTTATAGAAGGGGTAATCTTGTTAAGGTTTCAGATTTTCTTCCACATAAAGATGGTACTTTTGATGGAGGAACTTCATCGAGTGATAAGAGAAAGATTTCTAATAAAGTACCTAAGTGGTGTAAGGAGAATTGCATTCAGTGTAATTTGTGTGCGTTTGTGTGTCCTCATAGTGTTATTAAACCTTTTAATATAAGTGATGAAGAACTTGATAAGAGTCCACTTAGTGAAGAAGATACTTTAAAGAGTATGGAAAATGGTAAGCATTTCTATTTAGGAATTAATACTGATAATTGTACTGGTTGTACTCTTTGTTCACGCGTGTGTCCTGGCAAGAATGGACAGAAGGCTCTTAGTATGAGTGAAGAAGTAACTAAAGAAGATTTGCTTTGTGATTATTTGAAAGAAAATATTAAGAACGATACAACTTTTTCTAAGTTTACTGTTAAGGGTCTTGGTTTTCAAAAGAATAATATTGAATTTCCTGGAGCCTGTGCTGGTTGTGGAGAGACAGCTTATTTGAAAATTCTTACAAGTCTTTTTGGAGATAATATTGTTATTTCAAATGCTACTGGTTGTTCTTCTATTTATGGAGCAAGTCTTCCTTGTACACCTTATAAAGTGCCTTGGATTAGTAGTTTATTTGAGGATAATGCTGAATTTGGATTTGGACTTTATTATTCTTATTTGACTGCAAGAGAGAGAATTAAAGAGATTATGATTTCTACTAGGGATGATGTGTCTAAAAATGTTAAGGATATTTATAAAGAGTGGATAGATAATAGTGAAGATAAGGTTATTACTAGGGAAGTTAAAGAAAAGTTAAAAGATAAGGATATTCCCCCTGAACTTAAGAGCTTAACCGATTATATTCCTGCTAGAACTGTTTGGATTGTTGGAGGAGATGGATGGGCTTACGATATAGGTTTTGGTGGACTTGATCACGTTCTTAGAAGTGGAGAGAATGTTAAAGTGTTAGTTTTGGATACTGAGGTTTATTCTAATACTGGAGGACAGACTTCTAAGTCTACTAGAATTGGTGCGATTTCTGAGTTTGCTAGTAAGGGTAAATTAAGGCCAAAGAAAGATTTGTTTCAGATTGCTATGAATATTCCTAATACATATGTTGCAAGCATTAGTGCAGGTGCTAGTCCTATGTCTGCGATTAAAGCATTCAAGGAAGCTGAAGAACATAAAGGGCCAAGTGTTATTATTGCTTATAGTCCTTGCATCGCACACGGTATTCAAGGGGGACTTTCTAATAGCATTTCAGAACAAAAGTTACTTGTAGAGAGTGGTTATAATATTTTAATGAGATATAATCCAGATATAGATAAACTTACTATTGATTCAAAAGAACCTAATTTTATGCTTTATGAAACTGTTTTTGCTAAGGAAATGAGATATAAGAATTTGGAATATTTAAATCCTGAAAATTATGAGAAATTATATAATGAACATATGCATCTTGCTAAGGAAAGATATGAATATTATAAGGCTATTCAAGATAGGAAAGAGTAATTCTTTCTTTTTCTTTTGTAAAAGTTACCACTAGTTATTTTTGTTAATGTATGATAAAATAATCTTGTAGGTGAAAAAGGGATGGAAAAAGTAAAAAACTTTTATGAAAAAATTAGTGATGTTGTTAAGAATTTTTTTATAAAAATTGATAAAAGTATTAAGAAATTTATGAAAGAAGTTAAGAAGGATGCTAAGTTAAGAAAGTATCTTGTTATTACTTTTGTTTCAATTGTTTTGATTACTATTTTAATTATATTTTTGACACTTAGTCCAAGAATTCATTTGACTGGTAGTCAAGATATTTATATTAATTTAAATAGTGAGTTTAAAGAACCAGGATATTCTGCTAAGTATTTTGGTAAGAATTTAACTAGCAAGGTTAAAGTAACTAGTAATGTTGATACTACTAAGATTGGCGAGTATGAGGTTGAGTATTATGTGAAGTCTTTGATTTCATTAAGAAGTACTAAGATAAGAAGATTTGTTACTGTTGTGGATAAGAAAGAACCTGTTATTACTTTAAAAGGTAACACGGAAGTTACTATTTATGTTAAAAATGAATATAAGGAACCTGGATTTACTGCAAGTGATAATTATGATGGAGATATTACTGATAAAGTAGTTGTTCAAAATAATGTTGATAATTCTAAAATTGGAAGTTATGAAATTGTTTATAAAGTTAGTGATTCTTCAGGTAATGAAACTAGTGTTAAAAGGGTAGTTAAAGTTATTAATAGACCAGTTTCATCAAGTTTTTATACTAGTGTTACTGTTCCTACTGTTACTGGTACTAAGGGTAGTTTACAAATGGTGTCTTTAGCAGAAGGGCAACTTGGTAATGTTGGTGGAGAGATTTATTGGAGATGGTATGGATTTAATTATAAAGTTCCTTGGTGTGCTGCATTTATTTCGTGGCTTGCTAATGAACTTGGATATTTGGATACTTTAATTCCAAAGACTGCTTCTGTTCCAACTATGGTTAGATGGTTTAGAAGTAATGGACAACTTCAAAAGAGTTCTTATGAACCAAAGCCTGGAGAGATAATATTCTTTGACTGGAATGTTGATGGACATCCTGATCACGTTGGTTTAGTTGAGAAAATTGAAAATGGTAGAATTTATACAATTGAAGGTAATTCTAGAGATGAGTGTAAGAGAAGAGATTATCCTATAACTAGTAAATATGTTTATGGATATGGAACTCCTTTATATTAAAAAAAGCCTTGCTTAATGCAAGGTTTTTGTGTGTGTTAAAACATAAAAAAAGGATTGCCCCCCTGAAGAGCAATCCGGAAAAAAGAATAAAAAGGGGTTGGCTAGTGTGATACTAGCACCAATTCGCCTTAAGTGAATTGGTAAGTCTATATACTAAACTAAAACGTGTTAAAAGTCAATAGTTTTTTGTTAAAAAAATAATAAAAAAGTTATATAAGTTAATTGACAAACATAGTTTTGTATATTAAAATGAATATGTAAGTAAGGGAGTAGTTATGGAATTAGAAAAAATTAAAGGGTTAGGAGATAAATATATTAAATTATTAAATTCTTTAAATATATATAATGTTCAAGATTTGTTGATGTATTATCCCTTTAGATATGATATTTATAAATTAAGTGATATTAGTTTAGCTAAGGATAAAGAAAGTGTAACTGTTTTAGGAAGAGTGGACAGCGTGCCTATTTCGAGATATATTCATTCTAGGTTAAATGTGCTTTCTTTTAGAGTTTTTACTGGTAATAAACTTGTTAATGTTTCTATATATAATCGTGCTTTTATGAAAAGAAATTTAACTCCTGGAAGAGAAGTAACTATTATTGGTAAGTATGATGCTAAGAGAAATACTATAGTAGCTAGTAATATATTATTAGAGGAAATTAAAGATGGTACTATTAACGGAGTATATCATTTAAAGAGTGGTATTACTAATAAGCAGATTTCTAAATTTATTCTTGATGCTTATGTAGAAGTAGATGAAATTTTAGATTATGTACCAGATGATTTAAATCAAAAATATAATTTTATTACTAAGAAAGAGGCTATTAGAAAAATACATTTTCCAGAAAGTATAGATGAAATTAAGGAAGCTAAGTTGAAACTTATTTATGAAGAATTATTTATTTTTATGTTTAAGATAAATTATTTGAAATATATTAAAACTGGGGAAGTTAAAAAAGTTAAGAAAGAGTGCAATAAGAGTTTGCTTCAAGATTTTCTTACTTCTTTACCTTTTGAACTTACTGAGGATCAGACTTTGGCAGTTATGGATATTTATAATGATACAGTTAGTGATAAGAGAATGAATAGACTTATATGTGGAGATGTTGGGTCAGGTAAGACAGTAGTAGGACTTGCTGGCGTTTATATTAATTATATGGGGGGTTATCAAAGTGCTTTAATGGCGCCTACTGAGATACTTGCTAATCAACATTATAATAATATTAAGAATTTACTTTCTAATACGAATATAAATGTTAGACTTTTGTCTGGTAATACTAAGAAGAAGGAAAGAATAGAGATTTATGAGGGTCTTAAAGATGGGAGTATTGATCTTCTTATAGGGACTCACGCGATTATTAGTGATAAAGTAGATTTTAAGAATCTCGGGCTTGTTATTACAGATGAGCAGCATAGGTTTGGAGTTAATCAAAGAGAGAGTCTTCGCAATAAAGGATTGCTTCCTGATATTCTTTATATGTCTGCTACTCCTATTCCTAGAACATATGCACTTACTATTTATGGGGATATGGATATTTCACTTATTAAAACTAAACCAAAAGGTAGAAAAGAAATTAAGACTATTGTTAAGAGTGATAAAGAGATTAAAGATGTTCTTTATGGTATGCTGGAAGAAATTAAAAAAGGGCATCAGGTGTACGTTGTGTCTCCATTAATTGATGAAGGTGAGAATACTAATTTAGTACCAGTTACTGAGCTTAAAGAAAAGATAGAAATTGCTTTTAATGGAAAAGTATCTGTAGGACTTTTGCACGGGAAACTTGATAAAGAAGAAAAAGAAAAGGTTATGAACGATTTTATTAATGGGAAGATTAAAGTTTTGGTTTCTACTACTGTTATTGAAGTAGGTGTTGATAATCCTAATGCTACTATGATGGTTATTTTTAATGCTGACAGGTTTGGACTTGCTACTTTGCATCAGCTTAGAGGAAGAATTGGTAGAAATAGTTTAGATTCTTATTGTATTTTAATCGGACCCAAAAATGATAGACTTAAAGTTCTTGAGGAGAGTACTGATGGATTTTATATTACTGAGAAAGACTTTGAGATGAGAAGAGAAGGGGACTTGTTTGGAGTTAGACAAAGTGGAGATATGGCTTTTAAAATAGCAGATATTAAGAAAGATTTTAAAGTTCTATTAAAAGCAAAGAATGATTCTATGATATTTTTGGAAGAAAATATTAGAAAAGCCTTTAAAAATAATGAAAAATATTATAAAATAGTAAACGAAATGAAAAGTTTAGATTAAAGAAAGAGGTGATTCGTGTGGGAAGAGCACATGAAGTAAGAGCAGCATCTATGGCTAAAACAGCTGCAGCTAAAAGTAAATTATATTCAATATATGCAAAGGAAATTTATCAAGCAGCAAAAACTGGTGGTACTGATCCTAATGGGAATTTAACTCTTAGAAGTATTATAGAAAAAGCTAAGAAAGAACAAGTTCCTGCTGATGTTATTCAAAGAAGTATTGACAAAGTTAATAAAGGCGTAGGAGAGGATTATACTGTTTGTGAGTATGAAGCTTTTGGGCCTGGTGGAAGTAATTTAATTATTAAATGTTTAACTGATAATGTTAATAGAACAGTTGCTAGTATTAAAACTGTTGCTAATAAGACTCAGATGAAAGTTGCTGGGCAAGGGGCTATTTCATATATGTATGAAAATTTATGTGTACTTGGTGTTAAAGGGCACAGTGAAGACGAAGTTATGGAAGCACTTATTAATGCTGATGTAGATATGAATGATATGGAAGTTGATGGAGATGAGATTCTTGTTTATGCAGAACCATCTAGTTATAGTGCTATGAAGAAGGCACTTGAAGAAGCATTTCCTGGAATTAATTTTGAAGTAGATGAAATAGGTAAATATGCTAAGGATATGGTAACTCTTACTGGAGATGATAAAGTAGCTTTTGATAAGATAATTAATATGCTTGAAGAAGTTGATGATGTTAGTAATATTTATCATAATGTTAATTTATAAGCCTTATGGCTTTTTTTGTTAGGAGGTCGCACTATGACAGATAGAGATTTAAAGAAAGCTGAGAGTATGCCTCTCTATTATAATGGATGCCTTGCTTATTCATATTTTTTACTTCATAAAAGTTTTATGGTTAGTACTGGACAAGAAAGATATATTTTAGATAGGAGATTTATTGATGCGGCTAGAGTTGGCGTTATGAGTACAATACTTATGGCAATTAAAGAAGATTTAGTAGAGAATGCACCAAATTTAAATTATGAGTCTAAAATATTAGATGAGGAACTTCAAAAAGTGGTTTCTATGATAGCTGAAAAAACTAGTGATGGTTATGTAGTAGATAATTATACATTTAAAGATGCTCCTACTTTAGTTGCTTTGATTAGAAATAAACTTGCACATGGAAATTTTTCTCTAGATTTAAATCATTCTAAAATTATTTTTTATATTGATGATGCTGAGATTAAAATAAATATTAGGAAACTTGCTTCATTTATAGCTTCAGCTTTATCAAGATATTTAGAGATTAATGATTCTGTGTATAATAAGAGTATTGTTGTTAATAATGATGTGATTTCTAATAGGACAAAGATTATGACTAATCCTAAAGAAATTTTGAGAAATTTGAAAAATTTTAGAATTTTAAATATTAAGTCATCACGTGTTGATGGGGAACCTTATACTAATGAAGAGAAAAGGAAAATTGAGAATTTATTTGAGACTTTTCAAAAAAGTAATAATGATGTAAGTATACTTAGAAAGTTTAGTGAAGAAAATAAAGAAGTTTATAATTTTGATTATACTTTTAGTAAAATTAAAGAGGATTATTTTGAGAAGTTAGCTATTTCTGAAGCAAAGTCAGTAGATCCAAGCACTAATTATGCTGGTCAAATGATTCATCTTAGCAATGTACTTTTATATGAATCTGTTAGAGATGAGAAAATGAAACTTATGTGTTATGGATTAAATAATTTAGTTATTCTGGATGCCATTTATGCTGAGGGATCAATTAGAGATGAAAGAATTGATAAGTTTGTAGCTAATTCTGGTTTTTCACTTATTACTCTTTCTTATAATGAACTTGCTACTAGTTTGATTAGTCAGTTTAATAGTTTGTTTTCCTATTTAAATGATAGTGTGTTTAAGGATAATAATCAGTATACTTCTCTTAGTTTGGCTGGACTTGATTATTCTAAACTTGATTTATCTGATTTAACTGTTAGTACTTATACTATTGATGATAAATATATTAAAGATGTAAAAGAAAAGAGAAATGGTAAAATTAAAGAAATTAATCTTATTAATAAGAGTATAGAAAAGACTAAGGAAAGTTTAAAGAATTTAAGTGGTAGTCAAAATGTTAAGGCTCTTAGTGTGTTAAATAGTAAGTTATCTAATTATAGTGCTTTGCTTCCTCAGCTCTTTAGTGAACTTAAAGAAATGGATGATGCTATTAATTATTTTAATAATAATCAAGAATATTTTACTAAAAGAGCTATTATTAATGGTATTAGAAATTCTATTTCACATGGAAATTATATGATTAGTCCTTTTGATACTTTTGAGACTGCTACTATTACTTTTAATGATATTTATGAAGGAGAACTTACATTTAATGCAGAGATTAAACTAGATAGTTTTTTAAATTTTTTGGATAAGAATCAGGAGTATGTTTTAAATTATGTTAAGGGATTAACTACTCCTAGTGAAGAAAAAACTCATATTAAATAATATATGTTTTTTTATGTTTGACAATTGAATGAATATTCAACTATAATATAGATAGTTGAATGATATATCAACTGAGGGAGTATTTATGACTAATAATAAATATAATTGTGATTGTAATGTTATTCATAGTGATATGGTTAACTTAGTTAGAAAGAGTATGCTTACAGATAAGACTATTTCTAAACTTGCTTTGTTTTTTAGAGTGATTGGAGATCCTACTAGATGTAAGATACTTTCTATTTTAGATAATAATGAACTTTGTGTGTGTGATATTGCTAATTTGCTCAATATGACTAAGTCAAGTATAAGTCATCAGCTTAAGGTTTTAAAAGATAATAATATTGTTAAAGCTAGAAGAAGTAAGAAAGAGATATTTTATACACTTGATGATGAACACGTGAGTGAAGTTTTTGAAGTTGCCTTATGTCATATAGGACATTTTAATGAGGGAGAGAATGATGAAGAAATTTAAATATAATATAAATAATTTAGATTGTGCGAATTGTGCAAGAGAAGTGGAAGAGAGTTTGAGTGAGAGTGAAGATTTTGAAAATGTCAGAGTTAATTTTTCTACTTCAAAACTCACTTTTGAGAGTGAAAAAGATTTTACTTTAAGTGAACTTAATAAACTTGTTAAGAAAGTAGAACCTGATGCTTATTTGTCGATGATTAACGAAGAAGTTAAAACTAAGAATAATTTACTTTTTTTGATACTAGGGACTATTGTGGGACTTTTTGCTTATTTTGTTAATTTACCTAGTACTTTAAAATATATTTTGTATGGCATTTCTTATTTCTTTTTACTTTATAGAACTTTTATTAATGCTATTAAGGTTTTAGTTAAGAATAAGTCTCTTAATGAAAATGCACTTATTACTATTTCTTCTATAGGTGCTTTGCTTCTTAAAAATGTTCTTGAAGGCATGATGGTTGTTATTCTTTATTCTATTGGTAAGATACTTGAAGAGAAGGCTATTAATAATTCAAGAAAGAGTATTAAGTCACTTTTAGATATTGTTACACCCTATGCTAATTTGGTTAAAGGTAATGGGCAAGTGCTTATAAGAACTGAAGAAGTTAAAGTGGGGGATTTTCTTGTAGTTAAAAAGGGAGAGAAGATTCCTGTTGATGGAGTTTTGATTTCTGAAAACAGTGTGTTTGACACTTCTATGCTTACTGGAGAAAGCACACCCGTCATCTTAAATAGAGATGATAAAGTTTTGTCTGGTTTTATTAATATGGGAGATATGATTAAGATTAAAACTACTAGTTTATTTGAAAATTCAACTGTTAGTAAGATACTTGAAATGCTTGAAGAAGCATCTGATAAAAAGGCTAAGACTGAGACAATGGTAAATAAAATGAGTAAGGTTTATACACCTATAGTTTTAATTTTGAGTATTCTTATAATTTTTGCACTTCCTTTAATATTTAATATTTCTTTTTCGGAGTCAATTTATAGAGGGCTTACATTTTTAGTTATTTCTTGTCCTTGTGCGATTGCAATAAGTGTACCACTTTCATATTTTACTGCAATTGGATCACTTAGTAAGGAAGGTGTGCTTGTTAAAGGTAGTAACTATTTAGATAATTTATGTAATGTTAAGAATGTTATTTTTGATAAGACTGGTACTTTGACAAATGGAGTATTTAGTTTAAATAATATTATTATTGAAGATGAAGATATTAATGATAAGTATACTGAAGAAGTTATTATGGATATTTTATTTAAAGGAGAGAGTTTAAGTAATCATCCTATTGCTAAGGCTATCATGAGTCTTTGTGATTATGAAGTTAATACTGATGATGTAAGTAATTTTAAAGAAGAAGTTGGTAAAGGAATTAGTTTTAATTTAAATAAGGACTTAGTTACTATAGGTAAAGTTAGTAGTGATGAGTGTGATAAAAATGATTTATTACATATTCATATTAATAAGAAACATATAGCAAGTATTTTAATTAACGATGATGTTAAGAAAAATGCTAAGAAAGTTATTAATGATTTAAAAAATATGGGTATTAAGACTTATATGTTTACCGGAGATAAGAAGAATGCAGCTATAAGTGTTAAGAATAAACTTGGTGTTGATGAAGTTAAGTATGAGATGCTTCCTACTGATAAGTTTGAATGTTATGACGAGGTTCAAAAGAGTGGCATTTCTGTATTTGTTGGAGATGGAATTAATGATGCTCCTACTTTAAAACGCGCTGATATAGGTATTTCTATGGGTGCGATTGGTAGTGATAGTGCAATAGAAGCTAGCGACATAGTTCTTATGACTGATGATATTAGTAAAGTACCTTATACTATTAAAAAGTCTAAATTTACTAAGCTTATTATTATTGAAAATTTAATATTTGCTTTGTCTATAAAATTGATAATCCTTGTACTTAGCACACTTGGACACGCTAATATGTGGCTTGCAGTTTTTGCAGATACTGGAGTTACTTTAATTACTATTTTAAATACTTTAAGAATAATTAAAAAATAAATACCAACTTTTTTAAATTCTTACGTGTAATAATTAGAATAGAATTAAGTAGGAGACATGTATGAAAAAGATATTAATATTTTATGCTAGTTATGGTTCTGGGCATAAAACAGTGGCTAATTATATTTATAATTCTTTAAAAGAGAAGGATTATGATGTGAGTGTAATTGACTTACTTGATTATTCCAATTTTGTCGGGAAGGTAAGTACTTTTCTTTTTAATTTAAATATTAAATATAAGAGTAGTTTAATTTATAGTGGTTTGTATAAGTTATTTGATAATAAAGTTACTACTAAGCCTTATAAGTCTGTGTTTAAGAAGATAATTAATACTTCATTACTTGAAAATAGGATTATAGAGTTTGAACCTGATTTAATAATTTCTACTCATTTTTTTGGTACTACTATAAAGAGTATTTTAGATGAAAAAGGGCTTATTAATTCAAAACTTATTAGTATTATAACTGATTATACTAGTCACGAGTTATGGGAAAAAGATGATAAAGATAATGACTATTATGTTGTTGCTAATAAGATGATTAAGAATTCTTTGGTTAGCAAGGGTGTTGATAAGAATAAAATATTTGATTATGGTATACCTGTTTCAAATATTTTTAAACATATTGATGATAATAGATTATTAAAAAAGAAATTTAAAGTTAATAATACTTTAAAAACTATATTATTTTTTGGTGGGGGTAGTCTTGGTTCTAATTATACATATCATTATTTGAGGAGATTATTAGAGTGTAATTATGAATGTAATATTATATTTGTGTGTGGTAAGAATATTAAGCTTAAGAAAAAGTGTGATGAATATTTAAAAAATAATTATAAGGAAAACGTGCAGATTTATGGCTTTACTAATGAAGTAAATAGTCTTATTTCTATAGCTGATTTTGTTATTACTAAACCAGGTGGTATAAGTGTTACTGAATGTTTAAATATAGGCGTGCCTTTGCTGTTAATTCCAGGTAATGGTGGACAAGAGGTTTATAATGCCAAGTATGTTATTAAAAATGGTTTTGGAACTTATGCTAGAAATTCTAAAAGTTTATGTAAAAATGTTAATAAGTTACTTGAAAGTGATAGATATTTAGAGAAATATAAAAAGAATATTATGAGGTATGGTCATAATAATTCACTTGATAAACTTGAAAAATTAGTCGATAAAACTCTAAGAGATAGGTAGTTACTTTAACTTTTATATGTGTTATAATTTATGTATGAAAAGAAGATTAAAGAAAAAATATAGAGTATTTTTTAAAAGACTTGTTTTATTAATTATTATTGGTTTGTTTTGTTTTTTGTATTTTAGAAAAAGAATTAATGATAATGTTAAGTTAATTGATGTGGATAAAATTTATTTAGCCATTGGTGAGAAGTATGAGCTTCCTAGTGATGTGAATGTAAGTGCAAGTAATAATCTTGTGAGCTTAGATGGGAATTTTATTACTGGTAAAGGTGTAGGGAGTAGTAATTTAGTGCTTACTAAGGATAAAGCTGAGAATACTGTAGAGGTTATTGTGACAGATTTATATACTCTTCCACATATAGATAATGAGAAGGATAAACTTAAGTGTAAAGAGTATATTAGTGAAGAAGCAAAAATTTTAGATGAAGCACTTGAGTTTAAGATTAAAAAAGCTGGATATGGGACACGCGCTGGGGTTGTGGCGGCTAGTAGGTTTCTTACTTTAGAGTTTAAATACAGGCTCAATTATTTTTATGAAAATGGTAGACTTAATAATTATGGAGATATAAATTATGTTGATGGGGAAGGTAGATATTATCATAAGGGACTTTATTTGAGTGATGATAAATATAAGGATATTAAGGCGAGTATGCACGGGCCTAGTATGTGGGGGTGCCCTCTTTATGTGAAACTATTCCAAAGAGAAGAAATTAATGGGCTTGATTGTAGTGGTTTTATAAGCTGGGCTATGTTAAATGGTGGGTTTGATATAGGAGACTCAGGTGCTGGAATTGATTTTGATAGAGATGATGATTTAGACGATTTTGGAATAAAAATGAAAATAAATGAAAAAGAATTTGACAAGAGTAAAGTAAAAGTAGGGGATTTGATAAGTAGATATGCTCATATAGGAATAATTATTGGTATAGAGAATGATATTTTTTATGTTGCCGAGGCACTGGATTATGATTTACACGTTAAAGTTTATAATCTCAGTGAACTTATTTCAAGTGACTGGCTTTATATACAACTTATGGATGAGTATTATAAAAAAGATGGAAATTTAACTAATATGTGGAATTAGTTATAAATGTTTATTCCATACTTTTTTTCTTTAATATCAAAGAATATATAATTTTTAATTGGCTTGTATGTTAAGTATATAAATATACCATAGACTACTATTATTAATGTTAATAACAGATACTTGTTAACATTTAACTTTCTATACGTTAGTAATTTGTAACTTATGTATGCCATTAAAGCATAAACTATGAACATTAGACCTATAGATATAAACATTTTTTCTCCAAATAGTTTATAGAGAGGCAAGTATATGATTAGATAAATTGGTATGCTTATTATACTTGTTATTACTGTGCTTAGTAAAAAGTTATTATAAGGAATTCTAGTACGTTTAAGTATAAAGTATTCTATAATTCCATATAAAAGAGTAGCTGTAAAAAATATTTTCATATGCTCCCAGATACTTTCATTTACTGGAAAAAAGACAGATGTGAAAGTGCAAGGAAGCCATTCATACATAAAATGGCATAGGAAGCTTAGCGCAAATACACCAAATATATTTATTATGTTTATTTTTTTTAGATTCATTTTATATCACTATTATTAATTTATTCTAATTATTTAGAATTATAATAGAAAATTGTGGTAAAATATTGTAAAATGAATATGGGGGATGTAATGAAAGTTATTTTTTTAGATTTTGATGGTGTTTTAAATAGTGATGAATATTTTGAAAGAACTAAAGATGATAAGATTAATAGAAGTGAATTTGATGTTAACTCTTTAAAGATACTTAGAGAGATTATTAGCTTAACTGATGCAAAAATAGTTGTTACTTCTACATGGAAAGAGTTAAGAAGATTTAATATGGTTAAAGAATATTTGAAGAGTCATGGTATTTTGGTTTATGACACTACTAGAAAAATTGATTTTAAAAGAGGGGAAGAGATTAGAGATTATTTAAGTTCACATAAAGATATAAGTGAATTTGTAATTGTTGATGATGAGGTGTTTCCAGATTTTAATGAACTTACGAAGTATTTAGTGAAAACTGATTTTTATTCGGGTGGTTTAAAAGAGGAACATAAATGTGAAATTGTTAAGAGATTAAGGAAGTGTTTATAATGGGTAAAATTATTTTAATTGAAGGGACTGATTGTTCTGGAAAAGAAACTCAATCTAAAATGCTTATGGAGTATTTTAAAAATAATGATATTAGTGTGGGGGCAATGAGTTTTCCTAGATATGAAACTCCTACTGGAAGAATTATAGGTGGACCATTACTTGGGAAACCTGCAATTTCTAATACTTGGTTTGATAAACCAATGGAGCTTGATGCAAAAGTAGCTAGTCTTTATTATGCTGCAGATAGAAGAGCTGCTTTAGAAGAGTTAAAAAAGCTTATTAAAGATAATGATGTCGTTATTTTAGATAGATATACTTTTTCCAATATGGCTCATCAAGGTAGTAAGTTAAAAACACTTGAAGAGAGAAAAGAAATATATGCTTTTTTAGAAACTCTAGAATTTAAACTTCTTGAATTACCTAGACCAGATTTAGTTATTTTCTTATATTTACCTTATGAGTATGGTATGAAGATTAAAATGAATCGCGCTGAAGAATTAGATGAGGCTGAGAAAAATAAAGAGCATCAAATTAATAGTGAAAGAACTTATTTAGAACTTACTTCACTTTATGGATTTGAAAAAATTGATTGTTTTTCTGATGGTAATGTTAGATCTAGAGAAGAAATACACGAGGATGTTGTAAAAAGAGTAAGAAACTTAATTAAAAAATAACAATAATTGGTAAACTAAAAATTAATTATTTACTAACAATAATATTAGGTGGTAATGATGAAAAAAGTGCTTTTAGTTTTATCAATTTTTTTGTTTTCTATAATTCTTTTGCCTAAGGTTAAAGCTGGCACTGGTTATACTTTTGAAGAGAAAATTTATAAAATAGAATTTGATAATTTAAGAAGCAATAAATTGAAAGAGTTACTTGATGGGACTGATTCACTTATTGTTACTATAAAAGTTAGTGTGAAAAGTGAAGTTAAAACTTTTAAATTTATGACTCTTGATGTAAATGGTATAGAAAAGGAACTACTTAAGAAAGTTATAAATGATATGGAAGACCTTAATGAAAGAGCTTATGTAAAATTAAATGGAGTAAAAATTAATGAAATAAATATTAGGTGTACGAGTGATAGTTATAATAAAATTTTAGAAAGAAAAGATAATCTAGATGACTAATTTAAAGAAGTATAATATTTTTATTTTTATTACTAGTTTTTCTAAACTTTTAGTTGAACTTTTTATTCCTTTAATTTTATATAATCGTGGATTTGGCATTAAAAAGATAATTTTATTTTTAATTATTAAGTATTCTTTATGTATTTTATTTGTACCTATTGGTAGAGTTTTAGGTAATAAGTTTTCTTATACAAAGTTAATGATTTTTAGTAGCGTACTTTTTAGTCTTACTTATATTTATTTGAATTTTATGAAGTCTGTTTTTGTGCTTGCAATTCTTTATTCGGCATATTTAATGTTTTATTGGCTTGGTAGACATATTTATGCTATTTCAATTATTGAAGAGAAGAAGGCTACAGATAATGTGAGTTTATATAATATTTTTACTATTTTAGGTGGGCTTTTTTCTACTTATATTGGTGCAGTTATTATTGATAAGTTTGGATATTTAGTTTTATCAATTATAGTACTTATTTTAATGATTGTAAGTATTGTTCCACTTATTAAAATTAAAGATGTTAATATTAGTGATAAAAAAGAGACTATCAAAATTTTTAAGAGTTTTCCAATTAGAAATTATACTTTTATTACTTTAGATCAACTTAGGTATATAATATGCAGTATTTATCCACTTTATATTTATATTTATGTGAGAAGAACTTTCTCTTTTGCTGGTGTTTTAAATATTATTAGTGGAGTGGGAAGTATTTTGTATATTTACATACTTTCTAAGAAGATGGATAAGAATAAGAAGGATTACTTAAGTTTGTCTCTTTTACTAATGGGATTTATTTATGTGTTTAAACTTTTTGTGTATGCTAAGTATTTGTTTTTAATTATTGTTTTTGTGGAGGGTGTGATTAAATCTAGTGTAGATACTATTACCCTTAGAAATACTTATTGTTATGGTAAGAACTATGATGTGATTAGTTATGTTGCTTTTATTGAAATAATTAACAATGTGGGTAGGACACTGTTTTTGGTATTATTTTATTTACTTGATTTAAGTCTTATGCAAATTATACTTGTTTCGGCTATTGGAATATTTTTAAATGTGTTTATTAAATTTGATGATGGAAAATTTGGATATAGTAAAGTTGAGACTGATTAGTGTGAAATAGGATTTTTAAAATAATTAAACATAACACTTGCAACCTCATAAATTTATTATATAATTTATTCATAAAACATCATCAACTACTTTCTTTATTATTATGTATTTTAATAGTAGCATAAAATGGTTGTTTTATCAGTTAAGAAGAGCAAAAGATGTTTATAGTAGTAATTGTCTTTTTTATTTATTTTAAAAAGTGTCCTAATCATAGAAAACGGTGGTTGCTAAAATTTAGAAGTATAGATCCCGTGAAAGTCCTTTTGCGAGACTCGACTATCCGGCGTAAGGTGCCGACAGGGTTTTAAAATATAACTCATATGGTAAAATACTATATGAGTTATTTTGTTTTAAATTGTCACTTACAAGTCATATTATTTAGTGTATAATTAAAGTGTAAGTGAAAGGAAAAGTGTATTATGGAAATATTAAAGGTTGAAAAGTTAACAAAAGTTTATGGTAAAGGAGATAATAAAGTTGTTGCTTTAGATGATGTGAGTTTTAGTGTGGATAAAGGTGAATTTGTTGCAATTGTTGGAGCAAGTGGAAGTGGTAAGTCAACACTATTACATTTATTAGGTGGGGTTGATAGACCTACAAGTGGTAAGGTATTTATTAATGGAACTGATATTTTTAAAATGAATGATGATAAACTTGCTATTTTTAGAAGAAGACAAGTTGGACTTATTTATCAGTTTTATAATTTACTTCCTATTTTAAACGTTAAAGAAAATATTACATTACCACTTGAGCTTGATGGAGTTAAGCCAAATGATAAAGAAGTTGATGAACTTATTAAGTCTTTAGGTTTAGAAAGAAGAAGTGACCATCTTCCTAATGAGTTAAGTGGTGGCCAGCAACAAAGAACTTCCATAGGCAGAGCTCTTATTACTAAACCTGCTATTATTTTAGCAGATGAACCTACTGGTAATTTGGACTCTAAAGCAAGTGAAGAAATAGTTGGATTACTTAAGAAATCTAATAAAGAACTTAAACAAACTATTATTATGATTACTCATAACTTAGAAATAGCTAAGATGGCAGATAGGGTAATTAAACTTGAAGATGGTAAAATAGTGGGTGATATGTAATGAATATTTTAAATAAACTTACATATAAAAATTTACTTTTAAATAAAAAGAGAAGTATTGTTACTATTGTTGGTATTATCCTTTCAGTAGCGCTTATTTCTGCTGTTGCTAGTATGGTTATGAGTTTTAGGAGTAGTCTTATTAATTATGAAAAGAAAACACAAGGGGATTATCATTATGGATTTTATGGAGTAAGTAATGATGAAATTGAAACTTTTAAACAAAATAGAAAGATTGAATCATTATATGCAATAAAAGAACTTGGATATGCTAATGTAGATAGTAAAAATGATTATAAACCTTATTTATTTGTTATAGAAATGGATGATGTAGCTTTTAATAAAATGGGTATTACTTTAATTGAAGGTAGACTTCCTAAGAAAGATGGAGAAATTGTTATTCCAAGACATTTAAAGACTAATGGAAGAGTTGATTATAAAGTTGGAGATAAGATTACTTTAGATATTGGTAAAAGAATGAGTAATGGAGAAGAATTATGGCAATTTAATCCATATGAAAAAGAAAACAATGAATATTTAACTAAAGAAGTAACTAAGGAATATGAAATAGTTGGTGTTATTGAAAGACCTGGAAATGTACTTGAAGACTATAGCGCCCCTGGTTATACAGTTATTGCATATATGTCTAATTTAGATATTGGTACAAATTCCGTATATGTTAGATATTCCAAAGACGGAATAAAAAATCAATATGAAGTTACAGCGGGTATTTTAGGTGTTGATTCACTTATTTTTGAAAAAGGCACTACTTATGATGATGAATATTCTGAAAAATATTGGAAAGAAATGGAAAAAGCTAAATATTATTATGATAGTAATGATTATTTAATTAGACTAGAGACTAATGCATTTAGTGATGGTACAATGAAAGCTCTTATTATAATAGCAAGTATAGTTATCGTTATTATAATAGTTACAAGTGTATTTTGTATTAAAAATAGTTTTAATATAAGTGTAACAGAGAGAACTACAGAATATGGTATGCTTTCTAGTGTAGGAGCTAGTTCTAAGCAAATTAAGAAAAGTGTATATTATGAAGCATTTTTATTAGGTATAATAGGTATACCACTTGGAATTTTATCTGGACTTCTTGCAAGTTATATTTTAATAAACTTAGTTAACTATTTACTTCGTGATTCTTTTGTAGATGGTAATAGTTTCTTAATATATAGTATATCTTTGTTAGGAATTGTTGTAAGCGTGCTTTTAAGTATAGTTACTCTTTATTTATCAAGTACATCTGCTGCTAGAAAAGCTAGTAAAACTAGTCCAATTGTTAATATTAGAAAGAATAATGATATTAAAGTTAAAAAAAGAAAATTAAAGTGTCCTAAAATAATAAGCAAATTATTTGGTATAGGTGGTAAAATTTCTTATAAAAATATTAAAAGAAATAAGAGAAAATATAGAACTACAATAGTTTCTATAGTGGTATCAGTAAGTGTTTATGTTGCTCTTTCATATTTTGTTAATACAGCTTTTAAAGTAATTAAGTTAGAAGTTGGAGATTATAATTATAATATTATGTATTATTCATATTTACCTAAGTACGAGGATAATATGGCGTTTGTAGATAAAGTAATTAGGCTTGATAATATTAAAAAATATTCTATTAATTCTACTAGTCAATATAATGGTGATGTGAAGTATAGTGATATTGCTAAAAAATATAATGATAGTCTTATTGATGGAGAGGCAACTATTACTCTTATGTCTTTAGGAGATGATGAGTATAGAAGGTATATTAAAAAACTAAATTTATCTTATGATGAAGTAAAAGATATGGGTATTTTAATTAATAATGATTATTTACCTGATGAAAACGGAAATAAAATTACTTTTGATATTTTAGAAGTTAAAAGTGGAGATGTTTTAAAATTAGAAAGAACAGTTAGTGATGTTGATGAAAGCAAAAGCACTGGTAAATTAAATTTAGAAATTAAGAAAACTACTGAAATAAGACCTCTTGGTTATGAAAATTATTTTGGAATGCCTTTTATCGTTGTTAGTGATGAATATATGAAACCACTTTTAAAATCAAATGCTATTACAGTATTTATTGATAGCTCTAATCCAGATAAATTACAAGATGATATTGATAAAATTATAGCTAATGGAAACTCTGAAGATGAAATGTATATTAACAATATTGATGCTTCTATGAGGCAAGTTAAGAATATTTATTTAATAGTAGCAATTTTCTTATATGGATTTATTATTGTTATTACTTTAATTGGAGTTACTAATATATTTAATACTATTTCAACTAATATGGCTCTTAGAAAAAGTGAATTTGCTTCACTTAAAAGTATAGGTATGACTAAGAAAGAATTTAATAGAATGATATTTTTAGAAAGTTTTCTTTACTCATTTAAATCTTTAATTATTGGTTTACCTATTGGTATAGGTTTATCTTATTTAATATATCTTGGTTTAAAGGAAACATTAGATTTTGCTTATGTATTACCATTTAAAGGAATTATCATAAGTATTAGTGTAGTATTTATATTAATATTTGCGCTTAATTCTTATTCATCTAAACGCGCTAATCAAGGTAATATAATTGAAACTATTAGAAACGAGAA
>CAKOHL010000009.1 GCA_934085635.1 uncultured Bacilli bacterium
GAAGTGTATTGTTGGATTTGAGTTTTTTGAAATAATTACGTAATTGTTTTTTATAATTGTTATAGTTATGTTTTTAAATGTTTTATTGTCCATATAATTTAGTTTATAGTTATTTATTTTTTTTGCATATTTATTTGTTAGTTCTAAGTGATCTTTGTATTCATTATAAGTATAATTTATTTTCTTATTAAAGAATATGTTATTTAATGATAGCGAAACTATATCACTTTTAAATTCTTTTTCTGTTAGTTTATAAATATAATCATTTATTATGTTATTTTTAAGAATAATGTTTATGTATTTTTCTTCTTCATTTTTATATTTTATTATTTTTTTAATGTCAGATTTTGTTAATTTATTTCTTTTTAGAATTTTAATTAGTAATTCATCTGAAATTGTAAATAATGGAAGTGATGAGATGTATCTAGTTCTATTGGCTGGGAGGTTTTCATCTTTTTTTAGGAATATTTCATATTCTTTTATATTGTTTTCTCTATATATTTCCATAAGTGGCTTTGCTTTTTTAAGTAGTAAGCTTGCTTTTTCTTTGTAATATTTGATTTCGTTTTTGTTTGTAGTTAGATAGTACATTCCTTTATTATGATAGTCTTTAATGCATTCTCCAGTTAGTGTGGCAGTGGTTGATACATAGTTAAGATGATTGTATACATTATTTTTGTTATCTTTTAGATAGAATGGCGATATTTGGCCTGTCATATATATTGGGATCCAACTTTCTAGTCCTAACATCATTTCATTAAATGGTCTATCTATGTTGTGAATAATATTTAGATGATGTCCTTTTTTTAAACATAATGCAATGGCAAACATCCACTTTTTACCGAATGAGATATCTTTTGCCATATCTTCCATAGGCATATCACTGCACATAAATATGTCTTCTTTTGATTTTGATAGAACAGTAGCTTTAAAGAAATTTAGTTCTCCTTGTTTCATTTCTTCTATACCGTAGTAGTGTTTTGTTTTTGCTTTGTAGAATGGTATAAATGGAACTTTTAATTCATCAAATTTTATTACTTTTATATAGTCATCTAAGTTAAAGGAATCCAAATTATATAAAAAATCGGATATTTGGTTATTAGGTGCAGTTTCTTCACTAATTAGCCAAGAAGATAGAGTATGACAAAATTTACTGTTTGTAAGGTCACTTTTTTTGCATCCTATTATCAATTGTAATTTGTTTATGTCTTCTGGACTTTTGTATTTAGAATAAATATATGAACATATTTTATTTGTAAATTCTATTGGATTTGAAGCTTTTGCTTTACCATTTCTTATTCTTGATATATGGGAGGCATCAAATAAAATGTATTTTGACATTTCGTTTGTATTTATGTTTAATGAAGTTATTAATGCATTTAAGCCTTTACTAAATGCAATATAGTCAAAGTTATCACTTGGAAATGCATTATTAAAGTCATTTGTTATTTTATCAATGGTGTATTCATTTTGCTCATTTTTTTGAGCAATTTTAAAAAGAGATGTGATTAATTTATTCATTTGTTCACTATCTTTTATTGGTGTTCTTTCTCCACTTCTATATCTACTTATTACTGATTCAGATAGTCCTGATTCGTTTGATAGTTTTTTAGAAGAGCAATTTAGTTCTTCTAGATATTTATTTAAGATTTCTTTAAAATTCATATACATCATTCCTCAAAGATTATTATACTATATTTTTTTAATAATAATAAATAAGTTTCCAACAAAAGCAATGATTTTTAAGACAAGTCTATTGTTCTGTTTGACTTTTTAACTTATAATATTAATTAGGAGGAAGAGTGTGATTTTATGAAAATAGGGAAATTAAATATTTCAAAAAAAGATTTGATTATAGTTGGCGCTGCGATAATTTTAGTTATCGGAGGCATCGTTTTTCTTGGTAAAAAGGGAAGTAAGGGGATATTTTATAATCCTGATAAGAATATAAAAATTGTTAAGTCAGAAGCTAGTAAAATAGAACTTGAGGATTATAGTACAAGAGAGTTTTCTATTAAGAAACCTAAAGGATGGAAGGTTGATACATTAGGTGATTATATTCATTATACTATTAAAGTATATAATCCAGACAATCCTACTTATCAGTTTTTCTTTAATATGAAAACTGAAGGATATAATAAGTCGGAAGATGCTAAAAAGTGGCAACAGAAATATTATCCAAATAGTATGTTTGCAAAAACTAGTGTAATTGCTACTAAAGATACTGAAGGGTTTTATAAAATATTTAATGATTTAGGTACTTTAAATAATACTTCTAGTTTTACATTTCCAACATTGACTGATTTTACTGTGAGTGAAAACTTAGGTCGTGGAGTTTTAGGTGGAGATATGTTAAGGGCTACTTTTAAAGATGAGAATGGTAAAGAAGGGGAAGGAATATTTACTGCTTATGTGTATGATGTAGGAAGCTATTATGTTAATGAAAATATAATGTCTGGTAAGAAGATAGATATACAATATTTAAATGTATATGATGCAATTTTTATTAGTACACCAAAGGATGAGTTTATTGATTATGAAGATGTATTAAATACTATAGCTTCTTCACTTAGTTTTACAAGTACATTTATAGATGGTTTTAATAGAGAACAAGATGCAGTTATGAAGAATTTTCATCAAATACGCGCTATTGGGAATCAAATAAGCGATGGAATAATGGATTCTTGGAATAAGAGAAATAAGTCTCTTGATATTATTAGTCAAAAGCAAAGTGATGCAACACTTGGTTATGAAAGAGTATATGATACTGAAACTAATGAAATTTATAAAGCTTATAATGGATTTACTGATGAGTATGATGGTGAAAGATATAAAGCTATTACAGATGATATGTATTTAAATAAAACAAGTGGATATATAGAAAAGTAGGTGTGATGTGAAGAATAAAAAATTAATTTATGTTATTGTTATATTTGTCTTATTAATAAGTATTATTGCTGCACTTGTTTTTAATGGTAAAAAACAAGAATCAAATGATAATACTCCTAAAGAAGAATCTTCAATAATGGATGTACTTAAGAAAAAATATCCAGATAAAAATTATTTTAAATTAAATGATGGAGAGGTTTTAGCTGATGCGTATATTAGTGAGTATTCATTTATAACTAATAATTCTATATATATTTTTAATCCACAGAAATTAGATAGTGGTGTATTAGATTATAAAAAGGTATATGATTTAGATAAGAGTATTAGAGTTATGAATATTGCTCCAAATGTGGGGGCTGATATAAAGTTTTATGATTATAATGATATTATTTATACACTTCACGATGATAATACAGATAATGAGGTTAGAGATAGTTATGATATGTATTTAAATGCAAATTATAAGTTAAGTGATTATCTTAAGTGGGAGTATTCAACTGAGTTCCTTGGTAAAAAAGTTGATTATGATTTTATGTCTCAATATGCTTATGTAAAAGATAATGTATTATATAGAAAAAATTATGGTAATGAAAAGTATCCAACTATTGAAAAAGTAAGTGGTAATTATGAGGGAGAAAAAGTAATTAGAATTTATAATGAGAGAATTGTAAAAACTGATAAAGGTTTTTATGAGCTTATGAGTTATTTTGATACTGATTCTAATAAGAGTGTTACTACTACTGTTAAAATTAATATCTTAACTAAGTATTATGATGAGGTATTAACATTTACATATAAATATGTTGTATTAAAAGATTATACACTTATACCTATAAATGATGTTATGGAAAATAGAGTAAGAGATTATTCATATGATTATTTCTTAAGTGGATTTAATTATATGAATGAGGTTAGATACGAGGAATAGTTAAAGAAATAATATTATAAAATTTTTGTGTTATTTTTATATCTGTGTTAGAAAAGATTTCTGTTACTATTAAAATAAAAACCACTAGTTTATTCTAGTGGAATTTTTTTAGTTATTATACACTTTATCATAGCCATTTTTAAGTGTAGTGTCTGTAATCTTCATTTCATATTTTTCTCTTAAAGCTACTAGTGCTTTAGATGTAAATGATGAGTCAGAACTTATTTTTTCGCTTGCTATTTTTTCTATTATGCTTTCTTTTACTTTAGAAAGTTCAGGTTTAGTTTCTTGTTTAGTTTTATAAATTATATGATAACCATATTGAGATTTAACTGGTTCTTTAGAATATTTACCAACTTCTAGTTTGATTGCTTCTTTTAAGAAGTTTGCATCATAACTACTTCTGTCGTTAAATGTTCCAAGTTTTCCACCTTTTTCACTTGTTGCTGTGTCATCACTATATTCTTTAGCTAAACTTTCAAATTTTTCACCTTTGTCTAGTTTTGCTATGATTTCTTTAGCAAGATTTAATGCTTTTTCTTCTTCAGCTTTTTTCTCTTTGTCTGTCATTGAGTCAGTTGCATTACTTTTTATTAATATATGGCTTGCTGTTATGTCTCCAACTAAACTGTCTTTATAGTAATCATTTATTTCTGTATCAGTAACAATACTTTGAGCATAGTCAGTTGTCCACATATTTCTTCTATATGATAATTTTAAGAATTCTCTAAATTCTTTTTCTGAACTTACACCAAAGTATGCTGATAGGTTAGATTCAAAATTATCTTTCCATTCATTTTTATATGTTTTTACATATTGTTCTATGTAGGCTTTTTCAGAATCTGATTCAGTAGTGTATTCTCTACTTAATAGTTCAGTATCTATAAGATTGATAATTGTTTCAGTACCATACTTATTTTTTAAACTCTCAAATAGTGTTTCTGCACTTATGCCACCTTCCTTAAAAGTTACTACGCTTGATTTACCATCTTCTAGTTTTGCTGTTTGACATCCAGTTAGTAAAGTTAAGCATATTATTACACCTAATATTTTCTTTTTCATATTACCCTCCATAAGAACTATTCTAGCAAAATTTTAATAAAAAGACAAGGTATAGCACTCACACTTTTTAAAATTTTGCTTATAATAAAAGTGTAAAGATAAAAAGGAGGAATGACATATGAACTCATGTTGTAGAAATAACGGAATTTCAGGAGCAGCATTTGCTTTAGTATTATTCATTTTATTAGTAATTATACTAGGTGCATTTATCTAGGTTAAGGGAGGTGAATACTAGTGAATTCATGTTGTAATACAAATCCATGTGGAGGATCTTACGGAAATAGTTTCTTTATAATATTAATTCTATTCATCTTACTAGCAATTATATTCGGTGCTTTCGTAGGTTGGTAATGGTATAAGGCATCCTTAAGTAGGGTGCTTTTTTAATTGTTTATAATTAATTACTTATTAACATTTTAAATATTGTTAAAACTATCTAAATGTGATATGATATTTGTGTAATAATAAAGGGGAATTAATATGGCACTTAGTAATATGAATGTTAATGTTATGCTTGGTAAAGCAAGAGAAGACTCAATATTCAAAGGACAAAAATATAGAATTACTGTTTTGTCTGATGTTTTAATTCGCCTTGAATACAATGAAAATGGTGTTTTTAATGATTATCCAACTATATTTGCAATTAATAGAAATTTTGGTATTAAGCCTAACTTTGTAGTTAAGCAGGATAATAAATTTATAAATATTACTAATGATTATTTTATACTTGAATATAATAAAGAAAAACCTTTTATTGCTTCTAAATTAATGCCTGATTCTAATTTAAGAATCACTTTGAATGGAACTGATAAAATTTGGTATGTTAATAATCCAGAAGTTAAAAATTTAAAAGCATCTACCTATAGTTTTGATTATAAATCTAATTTTAGTTTAGAAAGAGGCCTTTATAGTTTAGATGGATTTGCTTCTTTTGATGATACTTCAAGGCCAGTATTTGTTAGTGATGGTACAGTTAAAAAGAATCCTAGTGATGGACTCGATATTTATGTATTTTTATATAAAGATGATTTTCAAAAAGCACTTGATAGTTATTTCCATTTAACTGGCAAACCCTTGCTTCCACCTAGATATGCATTTGGAGTATGGTGGAACAAGTGTGAAGATTACAATAAAGAAGGTGTGGAATCTGTTATAAATAATTTCAATAAAATAGATGCGCCTGTTAGTGGTTTTCTACTAGGAAATAAGTGGAATAGTACTTCTTCTAATTATGGATATGATTTAACTAAATTTCCAAATAAAAATGATTTAATAAATAGTTTACATTCTAATAATGTATATTTAGGGCTTACATTAAATACTAATAAAAATTTACTACCAGGAGACTTTGGGTATGATAGTATAAAAAATGTAGCGAGTCCTAATAAAAATAATGAAATTCCAATAAATGTTTATAACTCTAAATTACTTGATATTTTCTTTAGTGAAACTATTAATAATTTAGGTGTGGATTTTATGCTTATAGATGAAATTAATAATGATAAGATTAGAGAGTTTATTTTAACTTATTATACATACGAATATTTAGAAAGTGTTAATCATAGAAGAGCTCTTGTGCTTTCAAGAAATTATGACATTGCAGCACACAGGTATTCAATTCTTTATTCTGGTAAAACTAAAGTATCTTGGAAAACACTAAAGTATTTACCTTATTATAATAATCTTTCTTCTAATTTAGGACTTGCTTATTTAAGTCATGACATTGGAGGATTTGAAAATGGAACTGAAGATGCTGAGCTTTATACTAGATATGTTCAATTAGGCACTTATAGTCCAATATTTAGATTTTCTTCTAAAAATGGAAGATATTATAAACGTGAACCTTGGAAATGGGACACTTTAACTCTTAATATTGTAAAAGATTACACTAGACTCAGAAATAAACTTATTCCATATATATATTCAGAGGCATATAAATACTCTAATTCTGGAATTAATTTAATTACACCACTTTATATGGATCACATTAAGATTCTTGATGAACCACTTTATAGAAATGAATATCATTTTGGTAAAGAACTTCTTGTTAGTCCAATTACTGAGCCTAAAGATAAAGTTATGAATAGAGTAGTGCATAGAATCTATTTACCTAAAGGAGTTTGGTATGAGTTAAAAACTGGTAAAAAGTTCCCTGGTGGTAAAAGATATGTTACTTTTTATAAAGATGAAGACTATCCTGTTTTTGCTAAGAGTGGTGCAATCGTACCTATGGCAATTTTAGATGATGAAGATTTAAATAATACTAAACCACCTAAAAAAATGGAAATCCAAGTATTCCCTGGTACAAGTAATAATTATGATTTGTATGAAGATGATGGATTTAGTACTCTTTATAAAGAAGGATATTATATTAAAACTAATATAGATTATAACTATAGAAAAGATAATTATACTTTAATAATTAGACCAGTCGAGGGTAAAACCGGAATAGTGCCTGATAAAAGGGATTATAGAATTAGATTTAGAAATACTAAAGAGCCTAGTTATGTTAAAGTCAATGTTAATAAATTTGAGGTAGATTTTGAAACTAATTTTGATGAGAATGATTTTTATATTTATGTACCTAATGTCCCTACAACTGAACAATTAACAATAAACTGTGGTGGACAAGCAATTGAAATAGATGCAGTCAGAATTATTAATGAAGAAATAGATGAAATTATTAATGGATTACTTATTGAAACTGATTTAAAAGAAAAGATTGCTGATATTCTTTTTGGAGATATGTCTATTAGAAAGAAGAGAATTGCTATTAGAAAATTGAAAAGTCATGGACTTAATAGATTATTTATTAAAATGTTTATTAAATTACTTGAATATATTAGTGAAATTTAAGTACTTGAAATTAGTTTGAGAAATTGTTATAATACTCGTATAAGTTTTGTTGAAGAAGAGTAGTAATAAATGAAAATACTTTTAAGAGAGTTAGTGGTTGGTGTAAACTAATAAGTAGAATTTATGAACTTGCTTACTGAGAAACTTCGCTTGTAAGCGTTATAACTAAGAGAAGCATAATTAACTTTATGAATTAAGGTGGTACCGCTCATATGAGTCCTTAAGTCATAGAGTTTTATTTTTGGAGGAATATTTATGAATGATGTTTTAATTAACTTAATTTACTTTTTAGCTTCATACCTGATAATTTTCCTTATTTATGTATTTGTTATTAACAGAAAGAAAAAAACTTATACTGATGCTGGAAAACAAATGGAGACTAATTATTTAGTTAGTAAATTTAACTTAGATAGAAGAAAGACTAAATATACAACTATTAAATGGTGTATTAATATTATTAATCCTTTTATTATTTCATTTACTTTTGTAACTGTTAGTAATATTAAATCTTATAGTTTAGTTATATTAGTTGCTTTTGTTATTATGGTAGTCCTGGTATATTCACTTTATGAAATAGTGGGAAGAATTTTAAAGAAGAAGGAGAGTGTTAAAAATGTATAATTTTGAAGAAGTAGAAAAAAAGTGGCAAGAGTATTGGATTAAAAATCATACTTTTGAAGTTAAGAATGAAGGGGGAAAACCTTATTACATTTTGGTAGAGTTTCCTTATCCAAGTGGTAGTGGACTTCACGTAGGACACGTAAGAAGTTATACTGCTCACGATGCAATGGCTAGAATGAAAAGAATGCAAGGATATAATGTGTTATTTCCAATGGGATTTGATGCATTTGGAGCACCAGCAGAAGAATACGCAATTAAAACACACACACATCCTAAAGATGTTACTAAAGAGTGTATAGATCATTTTAGAAATCAAATGAAGAGAATGGGATTCGGGTTTGACTGGACTAGAGAATTCGCAACTACTGATCCTGAATATTATAAATGGACTCAGTGGCAATTCTTACAGTTTTTTAAACACGGTATGGCATATAAGGATACTATTCCTGTTAACTGGTGTCCTAAATGTAAAAGTGTTCTTTCTAATGAGGATGCAGCTGGTGGAGTCTGTGAAAGATGTGGTACAGAGGTTGTTCAAAAAGAGAAAAGTCAATGGATGCTAAGAATGAGTTCATATGCTGAAGATTTACTTGATGGACTTAAAGATACTCGTTTTGCAGAAAAAGTTAAATTGGGTCAAATTAACTGGATAGGTAAATCAAGTGGAGTAGAACTTGATGTTAATATAGTGGGTGGAGGTAAGTTTAGTGTTTTCACAACTTGTATCGAAACTATTTATGGTATCACTTTCTTTGTAATCGCACCTGACGGTAAATTAATAAAAGAATTAATGCCTAGAATTGAAAACAAAGAAGAAGTACAAAAATACATAAACGAAACTGCAAAAAAATCAGACATGGATAGAACAGAACTTAATAAAGGGAAAACAGGTGTAGAATTAAAAGGATTAAAAGCAATTAATCCAGTTAACGGAAAAGAAGTACCAGTTTATTTAGGAGACTTTGTTCTTGGTTCCTATGGAACAGGCGCTGTAATGGCAGTTCCTAGTCACGACCAAAGAGACTTTGAATATGCAAAAGTCCATAATATTCCAATGATTCAAGTCATTGATGGAAAAGATACTACTAATGAAGCTTTTGAAAAACAAGATTATTTAGGTAAAGGATGTAAACTTATTAATTCTGAAGAATTTACTGGACTTACTGTTGAAGAAGCTAAAGAAGCAATTACTAAATCTTTAATGGATAAAGGTATTGGTAGAAAAGTAAATAATTATAAAATGAGAGATTGGATTTTCAGTAGACAAAGATTCTGGGGAGAACCAATTCCAATGATTAACTGTCCAAATTGTGGATGGGTTCCAATGAACGAAGAAGATTTACCTCTTGTACTTCCTGATGTAGCTGAATATGAACCTACTGATAATGGAGAAAGTCCTCTTGCTAAAATAACTGACTGGGTTAATACTAAATGTCCTAAATGTGGTTGTGATGCTAAGAGAGAAACTGACACTATGCCTCAATGGGCTGGAAGTTCTTGGTATTTCTTAAGATTTATGGATGCTCACAACCCTAATGAATTTGCTAGTATGGATGCTATGAAATATTGGAATAAAGTTAATTGGTATAATGGTGGAATGGAACATACTGCTAGACATTTATTGTATGCTAGATTCTGGGTTCAAATGCTTTATAATTTTGGACTTGTTCCCAATAAGGAAATGATTGATGTAAGGGTTAGTCACGGTATGATTCTTGGAAGCAATAATGAAAAGATGAGTAAAAGCAAAGGAAATGTAATTAATCCTGATGACATCGTTAATGAAGTCGGAGCAGATGCTCTTAGAGTTTATGAAATGTTTATTGGAGATTATCAACAAGATGCAGTTTGGAATACAGATTCTTTAAGAGGATGTAAGAGATTTTTGGATAAAATTGTAAAAATGGGTGAAAAAGTAACTCCAGGAAATAATTATAATAAAGAAATTTTAATTAATAAAACAATTAAAAAAGTTACTGAAGACTTAGTAACACTTAAATTTAATACTGCAGTTTCTTCACTTATGATTTTAACTAATGAACTTGATAAACAAGAGAGAATAACTAGTGCCGAATACAGAATGCTTTTAACTTTGCTTAATCCAGTAGCGCCTCATATTACTGAAGAATTAAATGAAAAATATAATTTAGGTAAACCAATATGTGAAAGCAAATGGCCAAAATATGATGAAAATAAAATTACTGATAAAATTTCTAAAATAGCAGTGCAAGTTAATGGTAAATTAAGAAGTACTATGGAAGTTCCAGTTAATACTGATAAAGATGAATTATTAAGATTAAGTAAAGAACTTGATAATGTTAAAAAATACTTAGAGAATGCTACAATAATAAAAGAAATTGTAGTACCAAATAAAATAGTTAATATAGTAGTAAAACAGAGCTAAGATTTATTTCTTAACTCTGTTTTTATTTTGCATTTTTGTATACACAAACAAAAATGCTAGACTTTATTTGTTATATAAAGTATAATGAAGAGAGATACAAGGAGGCTTTAGGTTATGGATGAGAAAAAGAATCAGGATTTATATTATGCCTTTAGGGACTGGCTTTTAGATAATTTTGAGAGAAGTGATATTATCAGGGCTGAGTATATGCACTTTAGTGATTTGGAGCTAGTTAAAGTAGAAGAAGTTCACGGACAAGAAGAGTATATTGATTACTATTTTAATATGCGTGAATATTATAGTTATTATAACCAAACTATTAGAAGAATAAAAAATGGTAGTGTTGTCAGTGTTTCTTGTTCTTGTGAAAAATTTAAGTCTACTCATTCTTGTATACATATAATTGGATGTTTTAAAAATTATGCCTATGATTTACTATATTCAAAACCAGATTTAAAAGAGCTATCTGAAAAATTAATTGATACATTTGCTGAGATGAATAAACCAGTTATTAAAAAAGAAGTATTTTTAGAAGTAGAATTAGAAGATGCTGTTAATACTTATCACTATTATAAAGGTAAAGCATATTCGATAAGGGTAAAAGTTGGAATTGATAAAATGTATTCATATAATCATAAACAAACTTCATTTATTAATTATATTAAAGGTGGAGATGTTAGTGAGTTTTCATTTGGTAAAGATTTTACTTTTGATTTTACACATAATTATTTTAATGATACTAATCTAAAGGTTTTTAAATACATAAATAAATTTATTCCAGATTTAAAAGAAGGAGAAATTGGTGAAGAAAGACTTGTAGATCTTTTAGATTTATTCAAAGACTTAAAATTTAGTTTTAAATTTAATGATAAAAATATTAAATGTATTAAAGAAGGTTTTCCTCTTAGTAATAATATAAATAAACTTGATGATGATAACTATAAATTAGAGTTTGATATTAAAGACTTAACTTTAATAGGAAATAATTATGTTTATTATGATAATGATATTTATTCAGTTAGTAATAAAGAAATGAATTTAATAAGTGTTTTAGTTGGTACTGAGGTTAAAGAATTAATAGTACCTAAAACTAAACTAAAAGATTTCTCTTATGGTATTTTACCTATTATTAAAAAGAATACTAAAGTAGAAGATGATATTAAAAATGAAATAGCTATTGTTAATGAACCAGATGTTAGTTTGTATTTTGATTTAAATAAGAATAATGTAGTACTTAATATTAAACTTAAATATAATGAAGAAATTGATTATTTTGATAATAAAAGTAGTGTTTTAAGAGATGTTAATTTTGAGAGTGAGTTAGTTAACAAGATTAGTTCATATGGATTTATTATTGATAAGAATAAGTTTATTATTAATGATTTAGAACTTATGGTTAATTTAGTAGAGAATGGATTAAATGAATTAAGTAATCTTTATAATGTTTATACTACAGAGAATTTTAAGAAACTTAACATTAAGAATAAACTTTCTATGTCTAGTACATTTTCTATTGGTAAAGATAATATTCTTACTTATAATTTTAATTTAGATGGTGTTGATAGTGATGAACTTGTTAACATTTTTAAAAGTATTAAAGATAAGAAGAAATATTATAAGTTAAAGAATAATAGTATTATAGATTTAGAAGATGAGAATCTTAATGAAATGCTTAATATGACTGAGGAACTTGATTTTAGTGATGATGAGATTATTAATGGTAAAGGAGAAATTTTAAAATATAGAGCTATTTATTTAGATAGTATTGATAATAATGTTGTTAAGAAAGATGGACTTTTTAATAGTTTTATAGAGAATTTTTATGAAAATAAAAATGGCAATATTAGCTTAACTAGTGAAGATAAAGAAGTACTTAGGGATTATCAAATTACTGCTGTTAAATGGCTTTATAATTTGGATAAAACTGGATTTGGTGGAGTTCTTGCTGATGAAATGGGTCTTGGAAAAACTATTGAACTTATTTATTATATTAAAGAAGTTTTAAAAACAGATATTGATGCTAACTTTTTGATAATCGTTCCAACATCTCTTCTTTATAACTGGAAATATGAATTTAATAAATTTGCTCCTTCTATAAAAGTTAAGGTTATTAATGGTCTTAAGTCCAAGAGAAGTGACTTACTTATGAATGGTAACTTTGATGTTTATATTACTACCTATGGTCTTTTAAGAGAAGATGAAGAGATTTACAAGAATCTTAAATTTCACGCGGTTATTCTTGATGAAGCACAAAGTATTAAAAATCCAATCGCAGGTATTACTAAAGCTTGTAAAAATATTAAAGCAGATGTTAAATTTGCGCTTACGGGAACACCTATTGAAAATAGTTTAATTGAACTTTGGAGTATATTTGACTTTATTATGCCTGGATATTTATCTAAATTTGATAAGTTTAATAGAAAGTATAAAGTCAGGGAGTTTGATGAAGATACTAATATGCTTTTAAGTAATTTATCTAAACAAATTAAACCATTTATTTTAAGAAGAAGAAAGAAAGATGTTATTAAAGAACTTCCTAGTAAGATAGAAAATAATATTTTTATAGATCTTTCTGATGAACAAAAGAAACTTTATGTTTCAGAACTTAATAAGGTTAAGGAAGAAATTGAAAAAGCTATAGAAGATGGTGGTATGTCTAAGGTTAGATTTATTTTGTTACCACTTCTTACTAAATTAAGACAGATATGTATAGATCCTAAGATAGTTTATGATGACTACAAAGGTGGTTCTAATAAGGTTGATAGATTTATGAGTATTGTTGAAGAAGTTACTAATAATGGTCATAAAGTACTTGTATTTACCTCTTTTAGAAGTGCTCTTAATGTAGTGAAGGAAAAACTCGAGGAAATAGGTATTTGTAGTTATGTTATAGATGGCTCAGTTAGTAGTAAAGAAAGAATAGAAAGAGTTAATGATTTTAACCAAAATGATGATGTTAAGGTATTTTTAATAATGCTTAAGAGTGGTGGTGTAGGTCTTAACTTAACTGGCGCTGATATTGTTATTCACTTAGATTTATGGTGGAATCCACAAGCTGAGAATCAAGCTACTGACCGTGCTCATAGAATTGGGCAGAAGAATACTGTTGAAGTTATCAGACTTGTTAGTAAAGGTACTATTGAAGAAAAGGTGCTTGAACTTCAAGAAAAGAAAAAAGAACTTAGTAACAGAATTATTGATAGTAGTGACTTAGATAAAAATGTATTATCTGAATTAACTGAAAATGATATTAAGAATTTACTTGCTTATGAAAATAGGTAAGTTTTTTCTTGACAAGCATATGTACTAGTATTAAAATATTTTTCACAAAGGGAGGAAATGGTATGAGTTTTATTATTATTTTTAGTATTAGTAGTATTATAGCTAGTTTTACAATGGAGTTTAAAAATGTATTTAAGTTTTACAAATCAGTTGGAGAGGCTGGATATAAGTTTAATGCTAGTAGATCTAAAGAAGTTTCTAAGATGTTAAATAGTGTCAAAAAATATAGTATATTTAAACTTTTTATACCTGGATATAATGTTATATATGAGGCTATAAGAACAAAAGCATATACTGAATCAATAAACGTAATGCTTAGGCAACTAGAAGTTATGGGGGTAATTGAAGATATGACTCCGGATGAAATAGAGCGTTTTGAAGATAATCCTACTGGATCTGAACTACTAAAAATAAGTGTTGAATCAAGATTAATGTACGAAAAAGAACTTGCAGATATGAAAGCTAATTCTGAAAGAAATGAAGCAATTAGAAAGCTAGTTGAAAAGAAAAGAGAGCTTATTAATGCTTCTAATAAAGCTAAACTAGAAGAAATAAATGCTCCTGTTAAGGAAGAAGAAAAAGATGAAGAAGAAAGTTTTACATTAAATAAAAAAATGTAGAACTTTTTCTTTTGTTATGATAAAATTAATTTAGATAAAGAGGTTGGTAAAGTGAAAGTAAAAAGGATAAACGTTAAACGCGTTAGTATTGTTATGGTATTGGCAGTACTTATATTTGGATATGTAACTTTTAAAACGACATATGTAATTTTAAATAATAACTTGTTTAAAAGTTGTAGTGCTTTAGATAATTATAAATATAAAAGTAAGATTAAAGTTGAGTATAAAGAGCCGGAAAATAAAGTTCAATTTATGAATGTAAGTGTGAGAAATGACTTTGATACTTATACTAAATTTAATTTAGAAAATGGGGTAATTTATAATTTAAAAGAAGAAGGTAAATCTTTTGAAATAGAGGTAAGTAAAGATAAAGTTAAACTTATTTCTGATAATAAATTAATTAAGTATTTAAAAGAAAATAATATATCTAATTCTTTAGGACTACTTAATCATTTAGTATATTTAAGAGATAATAGAAGCAACTTTTTTACTCCTATATCTGTTATTAATACTAGAACTGAACTTTTAGAAACTATGAAAGATAATTTAAATTATAACTGGAAAGTTATAGGAGTTAATGATAATGCTTTATATTTAGAAATGGATGGAATTAGTATATTAGATGTTTATAAGAATGGTAAAGTATATGAATTTAGGTTTATTAATTTTGATACACTTTATGTAGATGAATTTATTAGTACAATTAATATAGATTAGAAATGCTTTGTAGTGTTTCTTTTCTTTTGGATTTATTTATAGTATAATATAAGTATGAAAAAGATGTTATTAGTTATAGTTTTATCACTATTTTTATGTTCTTGTAAGAAAGTAGATGAAGAAGTAAAGAAAGCAAATCTTTATAAAGATTATGTTAATGAAGTATTAAATGTAAATGAAGAAGTTAAAAATGATAAACTTGATGTAAAGTTTGAAGTAAATGAGTTATCAAATGATTATTTAAATTATGCTGTTTATGTTAATACTAATCACTTAGTTATGAAAGATGTAATTGCTATTCTTGTTCACGACAAGGAAAGTGAGAATTTATTTCCATCTATTGGAATATATGATGATAAAGTTTCTTTTGATAAAGATAGTGAGAAATTAGGTATTAAATTAAGTGGGTTTTTAGAAAATAATAAAGAAGTTAATTTTAAATTTATGATTCAATATAATGATGAAGAGGGGAAATTAAATAAATATTATTATTTTTACAATTATCGTCAAAACTTGACATAAAATAGTTGTATATTATAATTGGTGAATTGTATGAAAGTTAAAGTTTTTGATGAATCACACGAAAGAGATTTAGAAAATAAAGTTAATGCATTTTTAGCAGTTATAAAAGATAAAGAAGTTGTTGATATTAAGTTTTCAGTATCAGCAAGTATATTTAGTAGCGAGCAAATTTATTGCTTTAGCTGTATGATAGTATATTATGAATAGGAGTAATAGTATGAAGAAGAATGGTTTTGTTGAAGGTACATTTATAGCAACATTTGCTATTATAATTGTTAAGGTTTTAGGTGCATTATATGTTATACCTTTTTATAGAATAATTGGAGAAAGTGGAGGAGCACTTTATAGTTATGCATATAATGTATATAATTTATTTTTAAATATTAGTACTGCTGGTATCCCTATTGCAATTAGTAAACTTATTAGTGAGTATAATACTTTAGAAATGTATGAGGCAAAGGAAAGAGCTTATAAACTTGGTAGAAATATTATTCTTATAATTTCAGTTATTGCTTTCTTTATGCTTTTTGTATTTTCAAAAGAGTTTGCAAGTTTAATTTTAGGTGAGATCAAAGGTGGTAATACATTAGATGATGTTAGTTTTGTTATAAAATGCGTATCTTTTTGTCTTCTTATTATACCTTTTCTTAGTGTTTCTAAAGGATACTTACAGGGACATAAGTACATTACACCTTCTAGTATAAGTCAAGTTATTGAACAAGTAGTTAGAATAGCTGTTTTATTAATGGGTTCATATATTGTAATTAACATATTAAATAAAAGTGTTACTTTAGGTGTGGGAGTATCTGTGTTTGCTGCATTTGTAGGTGGATGTTCTGCATATTTATATATAAAAATCAAGATGATTAAAAATAAAAGTGCTTTTCCTACTAAGAATACTAAAGATAATGTTAGTAATAAAGAAATTTTTAAAAAGATTCTTAAGTATTCAATACCTTTAATTATAGTTAGTGTTGCTACTGATATTTATAGTTTAACAGATATGACTCTTGTTGTTAGAACTAGTTATAAACTTGGTTATACTGCTAAAGAAGCCGAGTTAATTGCAAGTATTATTAGTACGTGGGCACCTAAAATATGCATGATTATTAATGCTGTTGCTATAGGTATGGGCACTAGTTTAATACCACATATGGTAAGTAGTTATACTAAAAAAGATTACACTTCTTCAAATAAAAGATTTAATGAGGCACTTAGAATTATTATAGTTTCCACTCTTCCTCTTGCAGTTGGACTTGCCTTTCTAAGTGAACCTGTTTATACTCTTTTCTATGGTAATAACACTTATGGTACTTTAATACTTAGATATACTAGTATTAGTAGTTTCTTTGCTAGTATATATATTGTCATTAGTTTATCTTTACAGAGTCTTAATAAATTTAAAACAGTTTATGTTAGTTCAATAATGGGATTTCTTATCAATGCACTTCTTGATGTACCTTTAATGCACTTATTTAATCTAATGGGACTTGAAGCTTTTTATGGGGCTATTTTAGCAACTATTTTAGGATATGTATTTAGTTATATATATTCACTTACTTCTCTTAAAAGGAGTATGAATTTTAATTATAGTGAGACACTTGATACTATTAAAAAGGTATTTCTCCCTATAATTTCAATGTTTATAGTACTTGTTATACTTAATCTATTTGTTAAATTACCAACAAATGGTATAATGAGGATGTGTTTAGTACTTGGTTTATATACTTTACTTGGGGCTTTTGTATATTTGGGCATATCATATAAAACTGGTTTACTTTATGAAGTTTTTGGTAAAGATTATGTAGATAATTTATTAAGAAAATTACATTTAAAGAGGAGGTTATAATGTTAAAATTAGAGCACGTTACCAAATATTATGGGGATTTTTTAGCAGTAGATGATTTATCTTTTGAAGTTAAAAGTGGAGAAATATTTGGACTTCTTGGTGTCAATGGTGCTGGTAAGACTACTACTTTTAGAATGATTACTGGACTTTTAGATAAAACAAGTGGTAAGATAACTTTTAATGGTAAGAAAATTGATTATTCTGTTACTGACCAAATCGGATTTTTAACTGAAGAGAGAAGTTTGCTTACTAAACTCACTGTTCTAGAGCAAGCTAAATTTTATGGCGGACTTAAAGGAATGAGCGAGAAAGCTATTATAGAAAGACTTGATTATTTACTTGATAAACTAGAAATTTCTGAATATAAAAACAAAAAAATAAAAGAATTAAGTAAAGGTAATTCACAAAAAATACAGTTTATTATGAGTATAATTAATTCTCCAAAACTTCTTATTCTAGATGAACCTTTTAGTGGACTTGATCCTATTAATATCGAACTTTTTAAAAACTTAATTTTGGAACTTAAAGAAAATGGAACTTCTATAATTTTTTCTTCTCATAGAATGGAACACGTTGAGTTCTTCTGTGAAAGTTTAGTTATTTTAGTTAAAGGTAAGACTGTATTATCTGGTAATTTAAAAGAGATTAAAGATAATTATAGAAAAAAGAATATTAGTATAATTGGTGATGTTGATACTAATGAGTTAAAGAAAATTAAAGGTGTTAATAAAGTCACTAGTAATCAAAGTGAAATTATAGTTAGTATAGAGGATAAATCATATGTTAATGATGTATTTAAATATGTTAGTAAATGTAAGAATATTGTTAAGTTTGTTGTAGAAGAACCTACATTAAACGAAATATTTATAGATAAGGTAGGTGCTGTTTATGACAAGTAAGTTAGAACTACTAGTTAAAGATGGACTTAGAAAGAAACTAAATACTAAGTGGTTTAAAATAGTTAATATACTTTTGCTAATTGTTATTATAGGACTACTTAATATTGATTCCATTATTAAAGCTTTTGGGGGAGATTTTAATGAAGAAAGTAATATTTATGTTTATGATAAGACTAAAGTTTTTTATGATTCATTAAAGGCTGTTTATGATAATGCTAAGGTTAGTATAGCAGAGACTAGTCCTCAGTTAGTTAAGGCTGATAAAGATTATGATGAAGTTATTAATGATATTAAAGATAATGGGAAAAGTGATATTGTTTTAGTTATTGATGATATTCATAATGCTAAAGTGATTTCATTTGATTATGTAGATGCTTTAACTCTTCAAGTTCTTAATGCTTCTCTAGAGCAAGTTAAAACAAGCTTAGCACTTAGTGAAAGTGGACTAAATGCAGAAGAATTAGAAAAAATTTATTCTCCAATTAATATTGAAAGAACTTATCTTAATGATGAACTTGATGAGAATTATGAACTTGTTCATTATATTGGTAATTTAGCAATTCCTGTATTTATTATGCCATTTTTCTTTTTGATTTTATTAGTTACTCAGATGATTGGTGCTGAAATAAATGAAGAGAAGGCAAGTAAGAGTATGGAAATAATTATTACTAGTGTAAACCCTAGAACTCATTTTTTATCAAAAATGATCACGGCTAATGTATATGGAATAGTGCAGGCTCTTTTGTTTATATTGTATATTGCTCTTGGACTTTTTGTTAGAAGAGTAACAACTGGAGCAAGTCTAGTAGGAAGTTTAGGGGAGAGTACTTCTAATTTAATTAGTAAGTTTGTGGAAAGTGGTATGCTTACTACTATAGTTAGATGTTTACCTATGATTATAGTAATGATACTTTTAAGTTTCTTTGCATATTCACTACTTGCAGGAATTCTTGCATCAATGACTACTAGTCAAGAAGATTATCAACAACTTCAAACTCCTATGATGCTTCTTATTATGGCTGGATATTTCTTAGCTATTATGGCTAGTACTTATGAAAAGAGTTCATTTATAATGACTATATCAGTATTACCATTTATATCTTGCATTCTTGCACCTGTACTTTTTGTACTTGGACAAATCACAGTAGTGCACATTCTTATCGCGGTTGTTTTACTACTTCTAGTCATATTTGTACTTTTAAAATATGGACTTAGAATTTATAAGGCTGGTATACTTAATTATAGTTCAAGTAACTTGTGGAAAAAGATGTTTGAAAGTGTTAAAATAAAAGAGTGAGGTTTTGTAAAATGAAATTTAAGACAGAAAATTTATATTTAGTTAAAATATGTAACTTGATTAAAATAGTAAGAATAGATAGAGGAGTATATAAAAAGTACTGGGAAGCTGATGAAAGATATGCATTAGCTTATCTAAAAGATGGTGAATATCGATTTTGTATGACCTTTGTAGACATTTATACACATACACCATATCCATTTATAGATAATGTGTATACTACTAATATTCCTGTAGTAATAGAAACCAAACCTGTAATTACAAATACTAAATACTTAACTAAAGAAGAAACACTTCAAATATTAAAAGAGTTAAATCCAACTTATTTAAAAGAAAATACAAAAAGATTACGTTTATTTAAGTAGTAATCTTTTAAATGTGAGTGTGGTGGAATAGGTAGACACGCACGCTTGAGGGGCGTGTGGGCGTGGCCCGTGAGAGTTCAAGTCTCTTCACTCACACCAAATTGATAGAAAAATCGAATCTTGAGTTTATGTACTAAAATACAAAATCATCAAATATATTGTATATTTAGTATATGCCGGAGTAGCGCAGTTGGTAGAGCAACTGAATCGTAATCAGTAGGTCGCGGGTTCAAATCCTGTTTCCGGCACCAGATTGATAGTAAACTCGAACTTTTATGGTTCGAGTTTTATAATACAAAAAAGAGTTATATATAACTCGTAAATATACTAAAATGCCATTTTAGTAACACACACCGCTATTGGCAAAGTCAATAACGGTGTGCAAAGGGAAATCCCTTTTGAAACTCTTTTAAACATAATTTTAGCAAGGCATAAAGCCAA
>CAKOHL010000010.1 GCA_934085635.1 uncultured Bacilli bacterium
ATTCTTTATAAACTTGTTATTAACATTCTTTTTTCTATTAATGCTGCACTTATATATTTTTTACTTATAAAAGTTATTAATAATGGGGTTATTCACATTTATTTTGTTATGTCTTTTTTAGTAGGTTTTTTGCTCTTTATAAATAAGTATAAGTTTTTTAGAAATTATGTAAAGTTAAAGAAAAGTAAAAGAGATAATGTAGAAAAAAATAAGTAATTGTGGTAATATATACTTGGGAGATTAGATAATATGGTTAGTAAAAAAGATAAGAGAAGACTCATACTTCTTATGTGTATATTTTTACCTCTTTTAATACTTTTTGTAAGTAAAATGTTTAGTTATTGGTCTGTTATTTATTCTAATATTAATGAGAAGAAAGAACTGGAAAAGAAATATCAAGAGATACTAGAAGAGGAAGAAGTTCTTAAGAGTGAGATTAATATGCTTCAAGATGAGGAGTATGTTACTAGGTATGCTAGAGAGAAATTTCTTTATAGTAAAGATGGGGAGATTATTATTAAAATGGATTAATAAACAAATTAGCTTGTCAAGAGTTTTAATTTGTTTTTTTTTGTGTTACCATAGATGTGGTGATTTAAATGTTTGATAGATTAAATGATAGACAAAAAGAAGCAGTTATGCATATGGATGGACCTTGTTTAGTTCTTGCAGGTGCTGGAAGTGGTAAAACACGTGTGCTTACTGAGAGAATAGTTAATCTTATAAATAATGGAGTTAGTCCATATAATATTCTTGCTATTACTTTTACTAATAAAGCTGCTAGAGAGATGAGGGAAAGAGTTAATAATAGTATAGGAGATGTAGCACAGAATATTTTTATAGGAACTTTTCATAGTTTGGGTTTAAAGATTCTTAGAGAGAATGCTGAGGTTTTAGGATACTTAAAAAATATTACTATACTTGATAGAGATGATACTACTAGTTTGATTAAGAGATTTTTAAAGGAACTTAATTTAGATCCTGATCATTATCCTGTTAAGTATATGCTTAATAAAATTAGTTTTTGTAAAAATGAAGGGCTTAGTCCCGATGAGTTTGATAAGTTTGCTAAGACTCCTCTTGATCAGGCGGCTGTTAAGGTTTATAGGCTTTATGAGAGTGCTCTTAAAAGGGGTAATAGTGTGGATTTTGATGATTTGCTTATTATGCCACTTCAAATATTTAAAAAAGATAAGGATGTCCTTTTGAAGTATCAAGAGCATTTTAAGTATATTTTAGTTGATGAGTATCAAGATACTAATATGGTTCAGTATGATTTATGTAAGGTACTTGCTAGTAAGTATAGAAATTTGTTTGTAGTTGGGGATACTGACCAAAGTATTTATAGTTTTAGATTTGCTAATTATAGAAATGTTTTGAATTTCGAGAAGGATTATAAAGATGCAAAAGTAGTAGTACTAGATGAAAATTATAGAAGTACCAATAATATTTTGAATGCGGCTAACTGTGTTATTAAGAATAATAAAGAGAGAAAAGATAAGAATTTATGGAGTAGTCTTGGAGAGGGGGATAAAATTAGATATATTAGAGTTGATACTGAAGCTGATGAAGCAAGATATGTAGTTACTGAAACTAGAAAACTTTTGGAATATGGTGAGAAGCCTAGTGAAATAGCTATTCTTTACAGGACTAATGCTCAAAGCAGGGTTATTGAGGAAAAGTTTTTGGAAGCTAATATTCCTTATAGAGTAGTTGGTTCATATTTCTTCTATAATAGAAAGGAAATTAAAGATTTAATAAGTTATTTGCATTTAATTTATAATTCTAATGATGATGTTAGTTTAGAAAGGGTTATTAATGTACCAAAAAGAGGTATAGGGCCTAAGGCTATTGATAAACTTAGAACTGAGGCTAAACTTTATGATACAAGTATGTTTGATGTTATAAGTGATGGGAAAGAGCTTACTTTTAAGAATATTATTCTTGAACTTATAGAGGATAGTAAGAATAATAATTTGAGTACACTTATTGATTTGATATTAGATAAGACAGGTATTAGAAACGATTTAGTTATGCAAAATAATTTGGAAAGTGAGATTAGACTTGAAAACTTAGAGGAGTTTAAGTCAGTTGCACTTGAGTTTGAAAATAGAGGTATTTATAGTTTGGAGGAATTTCTTGAGAATATTAGTTTAGTCAGTGATAAGAATGAATATAATAACAATCAAAATGGTGTTAATTTGATGACTCTTCATAGTGCTAAGGGACTTGAGTTTAATGATGTGTTTTTAGTTGGGATGGAAGAGGGAGTTTTTCCACATATGAGAAGTATGGAAAGTGAAAGTGAACTTGAGGAAGAGAGAAGACTTTGTTATGTAGGTATTACAAGAGCTAAAAAAAGACTTTGGATAATGAATGCTAAGAGAAGAACTTTATTTGGTAATAGTTCAATGAATTTACCTAGTAGATTTATTGGGGAGATTGATGATGAACTTATAGAGACTAATCAAATTGTTAAACCAAATATTAATGTTAATTCTATGTATGAGGAAGGGCATAATGATGATTTGTCTGTTGGTGATAGAATTGTTCACGATAGATATGGAGAAGGTGTTGTTGTTAAAATAGATGGAAGTTTGGCAACTATTGCTTTTGGTTATAAAGATGGTATTAAACAACTTGCTAAAAATCATAAGAGTATTAAAAAGGTGTAGTTATGTTATATTTAGTTTTTTATGTTTTTGTAATCGCACTTATATTCTATTTTGAAAAAGAGGTTTTTAAGAAAGATTTAAATTTGTTTAGGAAATTTAGTTTTAAAAAACTTATTTTGTGTCTTTCTTCCTTTCTTTTTGTTACCTTTCTTTTAACGTATTTATTGATGAAATTAGGTTTAGTAGAATATACTAGAAGAGAATTTAACTTTAGTATTAATTTATTACCTATTTTGGTTCAAACTATTATTGTTAGTCCTTTTGTAGAGGAATATATTTTTAGATATGTGCCTAATAAATTTGCTAATAATAGTAAAAACTTTATAATTTTAATGTTGATAAGTTCTTTCTTATTCACAATTTTTCATAATTTTAATGTTTATGAAATTTCTATTACTTTTATTAGTGCACTTATGCTTTTTATTATTTGTTATAGAACGAAGAAGTTAACTTATTCGTTTATTTGCCATGGTGTTTATAACTTATTAATAATTACTTTTTCATATATAAGTGATGTTTGTTATTTAATTGCTTCACTATTTTCACTTTTTGTGTTTGTTTTATTTGTTAAAAATAAGTGATAGTATTTATTTTATTAGTTTGATATAATTATTATAGAAGTGATAGTATGAATAAGAAAAAAGCTTTTTTATATCCTTTTATAATAATTATTTTTAGTATTGTTTGTGGGATTATTACTAAAGATTATTTTCTAGGTACGGCTACACTTATGTGTGGACTTTTAAATGGTTATTATGCAAGTACTAGAAAAGTATGTAATTATGTTTTTGGGCTATTGTTTTGTGTGTTTAATCTTTATGTTTCTTATTTAAATGGATTATATGGAATTTTTGCTTTTTCATTAATTATATTTGTCCCTTCTCAAATACAAGGGTTTATTAGTTGGCTTAAAAATAGAAATAAAAATAATGAAGTTATTGTTAGACATTTTGATTTAAAAACTTCTTTGATAGTAATTGTCTCATCTTTATTGGGTAGTTTGGGACTAGGTTATTTGTTAACTAAGGTGCCTGGTCAGAATTTGGCTTTCTTAGATTCTACAAGTACAATTTTAAATGTTTGCACGATAGTCCTTATGAATTTAAGATATAAAGAATTTTGGATAATATATTTATTTAATAATATTGTTGACTTAATTATTTGGTCTATTAATGTTTGTTATGGTACTCCTAATGCTATGATGATGCTTATTGTTTCGATTGGATACTTATTAATGAATATTTATGGATTATATAAATGGTTGGATTCGGAGGAAAAGTATGAAAATTAAAGTTATTGGTAGTGGTTCAATTTGGTCTAAATCAAGCAGTGCGTGTTACATTGTTGATGATAGGATTCTTATAGATATTCCAAATGGCTCTTGTAAGGCTATGTTGAATCAAAAAGTAAATGTTAGAGAGATTAGTGAGGTTTTAATTACTCATTTTCACGGAGATCATTATTTTGATACACCTTTCTATCTTTTGAGTAAACTTAAGAGTAATAATAAAAAAGTTAATTTTTATTTAAGTGAAGAAGGTATAGATAAGATAAACAGTCTTACTAATTTAGCCTTTCCTAATACTTATAATACTATTTTTAATGAAATAGATATTAACTTTATTACTGAGGATAAGTTTAAAATAGGTAAGTATTTTGTTCAGAAGTTGCTTGTTGACCACGGAAGAATGAAACCTGCTTATGGATATATAATTGAAAAAAATGGAGTTAAAATTGGCTTTACTGGGGATACATCTTTTTGTGAACAAGTTAAATATATGGCTAAAGAATGCGACGTTCTAGTGTGTGATGCTTGTTTAATTAATCCTACATCTAAGCATATGGGTGTTCAGGATATAGTTTATTTATGTGAAAACTATGACACGATATTTATTACAAGTCATATGGATGATGAGGTAAAAAGTTTGCTTTCTGAACTTAAATATAATAATTTAATTGTAGGTGAGGACGGAATGGAATATTTTACTAAGGGGGATATGTATGAATAAAATGTTAGTGGTAATTGATTTAGAAAAATCTTTTATTAATGAGAATACAATTTTTGTTATTGATAAAATTAATGATTTAATTAATTCTGGAAAATTTGATAAAATTATTTTTACTAAATTTGTGAATTTTGAAGATAGCCTTTATGTTAAGGTTTTAAATTATAGGGGTTGTATGACTAATGAAGAGAAGCAAATTATGATTGATACGAGAAATAATATAGTTTTAGAGAAAAGTATTTATACTATTTATTCTTCTGAATTTAAAAGTATAGTTGACTCTTCTAATATTGATGAAATATATTTATGCGGGATAGATACTGAGTGTTGTGTACTTAAAAGTGCATTTGATTTATTTGAAAAGGGATATAAAGTTAAAGTACTTAAAGATTATTGTGCTTCATTGCACGGAGAAGAAAGGCATAACAGAGCACTTGATATTTTGAGAAGAAATATTGGCTATGAAAATGTTATTTAGTATATGATGTGATATAATAATGTAAAGGAGGTAAAGATATGGACGAGGTTGATTTTGCTTATAGAGAAAATATTCGTGAAGCATTAGATAGTAAAAATGTTGATAGACTAGCTGAATTAGTTAATGGCGACTACGACTATGCCTATGATAAAATGCAAAGATATCAGGAGTTGAGTGAAAGAATTATGGGTAAGGTAAGAGCTGGAACTTATACTGGAGAAGAAGCGGAAGAAGTAGTTCAAATTATTGATAGCTGTTTAAGTAAGGCAAATTTAAGTGGTTATAGAAGATAATTGTTGGACAAAGAAAAAGAGGAATATCTTATAGTTTGATATTTCCTCTTTTTTCTTCTTCTATCTGTGCGTTTAATTGTTTCATCATTTCTGCATTTAATGCTTCTAGATTACCTTGAGCTCTGTAGTATTCTTCTAATATTCTATCATATTGTTCTTCACTCATAGTTTGTTTAAGTTCATATAATTCTTTATCATATTCTTGTAATTTATCAGCAAATTGTTTATATTTGTTTTTGTCAAATCCTGGTCTTTTGTAGTATTCTACAATTTCTAAACTTAATGCTTTAACATTTGCTTCTAGTTTATCACATTTTAATTGATTTTCTTTTTTCTCTTCTCTTTGCTTTTTTAATTCTTCTAAATCTACTTTTTTGTTTTTGTTACTATATAATAATTCATCAACCATTTTTTCTAATTCTTTATGTGTGCTTTTTAGTTCTCTTAAGTTTTTAGTACATAAATACATTTCTAAACTGTCTTCTTTGGCATTTTCTTTTATGTAATTATAGCAGTCAATTATTCTTCCTATTTGTTTATCATATTCTTCACCATGTCTTTGACTATAGGCTTCTAAGTCGGGTTCTGCCATCATCTTTTTAGTAATGTCTACTAGTTCTTGGCTAAATAAGCATATTTGAATTTCTTTTTTTACTTTATCAACAAAGTCTTTTAAATCACTATGCTTTTCTTCTAATTTCTCTAAAAGTTTGTTTAATTCTTCTAGTTCTGGTTCTTTAAATGTTTCAGATTTTCTAGCAATAAATTTTGAAAATTCTTCTATAATATATAAATTATCTTCATATTCTTTTGTATTGTTATCTTTGTATGCTTTTAAATCTTCTATTTCCTCTAAGACTTTAATTATTTTTTCTACTTCTTTTAAATCACTGTTCATACTATCACCTAGTGTAATTTTATCATAAATTTTTTTTATGCACAAGATGTGAAAATTGAATGATTTTTGAAGTTGTTTTTGGTATAATAAGTATGGTGATATAGAGTGGACAGAATAGATGAACTTGTAGAACTTTTGAATGAAGCTAATTATAATTATCACGTTTTAGATAATCCAACTATTACTGATCAGGAATATGATAAGTATTTGAGAGAGCTAATTGATTTAGAGGACGAGTATAATTATGTTAGAGACGATTCTCCTACACAGAGAGTTGGTGGAGAAGTTTTAGATGGTTTTGAAAAGCATACTCATAAAATTCCTATGATGAGTTTGAGTAATGTTTTTAATGAGGAAGAGATAAGGGATTTTGATAGTAAGATTAAAAAAGAAGGTATTAATCCTCAGTATGTGTGCGAGCTTAAGATAGATGGGCTTAGTGTTTCTTTAAATTATGAGAATGGTAAGTTTGTTAGTGCGGCCACTAGAGGAGACGGCACTGTTGGTGAGGATATCACAAATAATGTTAAGACAATTAAATCAGTTCCTCTTAGTTTAAAAAAACCTGTTAGCATTGAAGTGCGTGGAGAAATTTATATGCCTAAAAAGATGCTTAAGGAACTTAATATTAGAAGAGAGGCTGACCATTTACCTTTGTTTCAAAATTGTAGAAATGCTGCTGCAGGTAGTATCAGGCAGCTTGATAGTAAAGTTGCTGCTTCTAGAGGTCTTGATACATTTATTTATCATATTCCTAATCCTAGTGATTATGGTTTAAAGACTCATTTTGAAGCTCTTGAATTTTTAAAGGAACTTGGTTTTAAGACAAATCCTAATAATAGATTAGTTGATAATGTTGATGGTATTTTAGATTTTATTAGGGAAAAAGGAGAGAAAAGAGATTCGCTTAGTTATGATATAGATGGTGTTGTTATAAAAGTTAATGATGTAAAAGAACAACTAGAACTAGGGTCAACGGCTAAGTATCCTAAGTGGGCTACTGCGTATAAGTTTCCTGCTAAAGAGGTGCTTACTAAATTAACTGATATTATATTTACTGTTGGTAGAACCGGGCAGATTACACCAAACGCTGTTTTGGATCCTGTTATAGTTGCTGGGTCAACTGTATCAAGAGCTACCCTTCATAATGAAGATTATGTTATTATGAAAGATTTAAAAATTGGCGATGTTGTATCAATTAGAAAAGCGGGGGATGTTATACCAGAAGTAGTTGAAGCTAAAAAAGATAGGCGTACTGGTGAAGAAAAAGATTTTCATATGATTGATGTGTGTCCTATATGTGGAGAAAAATTACATAAGGAAAAAGATATAGTAGGTAGTTATTGTATTAATAGTAAGTGTCCAGCTAGAAACATTGAAGGACTTTGTCATTTTGTTAGTAGGAATGCTATGAATATTGATGGTCTTGGGGATAATATTATAGAAGATTTTTATAATTATGGTTTTATTAAGAATTTTAGTGATATTTATAAACTATATAATCATAGAGAAGATTTAATTAAACTTGAAGGATTTGGTACTAAGAGTGTTGACAATTTACTTGAAGCAATAGATAAATCTAAGAATAATGGGCTTGAGAGGCTATTATTTGCAATTGGTATTAGTGGAGTTGGTGCTAAAACGGCCAAGGTGCTTGCTAAGAGGTTTGGATCTTTAGAAAATGTTATTAATGCTGATTATGATGTTCTTGTTAATATTCAAGATGTGGGGCCTATTATAGCTACTAATATTATTAATTATTTTAAGGATTATAATAAATTTATAGAAGTTAAGAATTTAGTGGATTTAGGTATTAATACTAAATATTATGCAAGTAATTTAGAGAGTGATCAAAGACTTGTTGATAAGAGGTTTGTTATTACTGGTTCGTTTGATTTTATTACTAGAGATGAAATTAAGAAGTTTATTGAGGATAGAGGTGGAATGACTAGTTCTAGTGTTAGTAAAAATACTAGTGTTGTTATAGTTGGTGAAGATCCTGGTAAAAAATATGATGATGCAGTGAGACTTAATATTCCTATTTGGACTGAAAATGAGTTAAAGGAGATTTTAGATTATGAATAAATTTGTTAAATTAGCGCTTGTTCTAGTACTAGTTATAATAGTTATAGGAGCAATATTTTATGCTAAGCTTTTTGTGATAGGTAATAATAATTATCAAAATATAAGTGTTTCTAAAGTTACTGTGAGCGATAGTACGGTTAATGTTTATGGCTTATATACTGATAGTTCTAGCGCTTATAAAGATTATAAATATACACTTGTTGGTACCGAATTATATATAGAAGTTACCAATGTTAAGGTTTCTAGTAAATATAGTAAAGCTGAATTTGAACTAAATGTACCAGTTAATGGTTTAAATGTTAATAATGTTTATTTAAGTGATGGAAAATCTGCTAAAGTTATATATAGTAAGTGATTAACTCTTCTTGTAAGAGTTTTTTCTTTCTAAATACTTCATATAAACTGGAAATAAAAAATAAAATATAGTATAATAATTTCAAGAGGTTGGTGAACAATGAAAAAAGTTATTAAGGAAAATAGAATATTATTTATATTAGCAGTGATTATTATAATTGCTTTAGTTCTTATAGGAGTAGGACTTATTAGTTATTTTTATGGAAATGATACTAATAGTTATGGTGATAGACTTAAAGATAAAGATAAATATCCTTTAAAGAGTACCTTAAGTGATGATATAAAAAGTTTATATACTAAGGGAGTTAATTCTGTTGAAGTTGATGTTAAGGGAAAGATTATATATATTATTATAGATGTTGAAGATGGAACAAGTAAAATTGATGCTGAAGGATATGCTGTTAAGTCACTTGAGAAATTTACAGCCGAAGAACTTGATTATTATGATATTCAATTTATGGTAACTTCAAAGAATGAAAAAGAAGTTGAAGGACAAAGCAAGATTTATCCAATTGCGGGTGCCAAAAAGGCTAAGAATAGTCAGGTAATTTGGACTAATAATTAAGGAGTTATAATGAAAGATAAGAAAAAATATTTTTTAATAGGTGGGCTTATAACACTTTTAGTCATAGTGGTTATTGGAATATTAATTTATGTGAATAATTCTAAAACTAATTATTCTTTTAGTGAGAAAAGTTTTATTAATTCTAATGTTAATAATGTTATAGATGTTTCTATTGAAGGGTCTCTTCCTATATTTAGTAGTAATGGTAATGGAGTTTTTTATGACTTCCTAAATGATATGGAAAAGGATACAGGACTTACTTTTAATGTATCAATAAATGGAACTGGTGCTTATAATTTTGTTAATAAGAATAGTTTAGGTGATAATGATATTGAGTTTTATACAGACCATTTTGTAGTTGTTAGTACTTCTGATAATGAAATTACTGATCTTTCATCTTTAAAGGATCAGGCTATTGCTGTTATGTCAGAGGATAATCAATATGTAACAGAGTATTTAAATGAATATGGGCTTAATTTGGATGGTTATGAACATTTTACTGATTTAAGTGATGCGATGGGTAATAGTATTTATTATGCTGTTCTTCCTATGCAAAAATATATTAATGAAATAGTTTATAATCAGTATAAGATAGTGTATCATATTGAGGGATTACATTCACATTATGTATTAAATTTAAGTGATCAAAATGCTACTATGAGTAAGATATTTATTAAGGCATTTAATAAGTGGAAGAGCAATGTTAATTCTAAGATTAATAGTCACTTTTTAGATTTATATTATACTACTTATAATATTACTGAACTTGATAGAGATAGACTTACAAGTGATGATTTGATTGTAGGTTATATTGATAATATGCCTATTGAAGGTAAGCTTAATAGAAATTTTAGTGGTATTACTAATGAATATTTAAGTATGTTTGGTGATATGACTGGGGCTACTTATAAGTATATTGAGTATAAAGATATTAATAGTTTAATAAGTGCTTTAAATAATAAGAAAATAGATATTATGTATAATTATTTTAATCTTAATTCTGATAATTATAGTAAGACTGTAAGTTTAGGTAATATTGAATATGTTATTGTTACTCATCAAAATAATATTGAGAGTGTAAGTGGACTTTCTTCTATTAAAGATGATACTGTTAAGATGGTGGGGGAAACTAAACTTTATAATTATATTAATAGTAAAAATATTAAAACTGAAAAGTATGCTAATTATGAAAAACTTATAGATAGTTTAAGTGAAGATGATATTGTTATATTAGAAAAGAGTGTTTATGATTATTATAAGAATAATAGTTTTAAAGAATTTAATATTAAATATATGAGTGATTCAAATGTTAGTAATAATTTCTTAATTAATAAAGATAATAGTATTTTATATAATTTATTTAATTTCTATTTAAGTACACTTGGTGTTAAAGGTGTTAATAATATGGCTATTACTAATAGTGTTAATGCGGCAAGTGTTAATGTTGTTACTGAGTTTATTATTAGTAATATTACATATATTGTGTTATTAGTTGGTGCTGTTTTATTCTTGATGTTTAAATTTAATAAGAGGGTTAAAGTTACTAAGAAGATTAAGAAAGAAGATAAGATGCTTTATTTAGATGTTATGACTAATTTAAAGAATAGAAATTATTTAAATGATAATTTATCTTATTGGGAAGAAAATAAAGTATATCCTCAAGCAATTGTGGTTGTTGATTTAAATAGTATTTCTGTTATTAATGATACTAAAGGGCACGAAGAAGGAGATAAGCAAATACAAAGTGCTGCTTCTATACTTATTAAGACTCAGAGAGAGAATAGTGAAATTATTAGAACAGATGGTAATGAATTTTTAATTTATTTGGTTGGTTATGAAGAGAATCAAATAGTTACTTATGTTAATAAATTAATGAAGGAGTTTAAAAATCTACCTTATGAATATGGCGCTAGTGTGGGATATTTTATGATTACTAGTGAAAGTACTACAATAGATGATGCTATTAATGAGGCTGTACTTAAAATGAGGGAAAATAAAGGAGAATAATATGCTTGATAAATTTAAAAACTTTTGCTTAAATGTTTATGAAATTATGATGAAGCCTGAGATGCTTACACTTCCTTCTAGTTTGGCTTATTATTTCGTTTTATCAATAGTGCCTATTATTTCTCTTTTACTTATGATAGCTAGTAGTTTTAATTTATCTACTAGTTTCTTAACTGAATTTTTTGAAAATAACTTTAGTGCAGAGTTAGTAAAGATGATTACTCCTCTTGTTACTAATCAGTCATTTTCTATAGGATTTATAATTTATATATTAGTTGCGTTTTTCTTGGCTAGTAATGGTAGTGATGCAATTATTGTTACTTCTAATCAAATATTTAATATAGATAATAAAAATTATTTTAAGAGAAGAATTAAAGCATTTTTCTTAACAATTATACTATTCTTATTATTTACATTTATGTTAGTCGTGCCTGTGTTTGGTGAACAACTTATTTCTATTGCCGGGCATATTGGAATTGATAGTAGTATAATTGATGTACTTAAGGCTCTTTATCCTGTACTAAATTTACCATTAACACTTTTAGTTTTATATTTTGGTATTAAATTAATTTTTATAATTGCGCCTGATGAGAAAATTAAGAGTAGTGATGTTAATAAGGGAACTATATTTACAACATTATGCTGGGTTTTAGTTACCAATGTTTATGCTTATTATTTAAAACATATTGCAACTTATAATGTTTATTATGCAGGTCTTAGTACTTTAGTTATGCTTATGGTTTGGTTTTATTTTCTGGCGTTTGTGTTTGTAATGGGACTTTCATTTAACTATAGAATAGCTACTGAACATATTGAGAAAACTAATGCTATTAAATTAAAAGAGATTGAAGAAAAGGTTAAAGCGAGTAAGAAGCTTTAATCTTTTTTAGAAAAATGTGATAAAAGGGGTTAAAATTCTTGAAATTTTGTGATATTTGAGATTGAAATGGCAGGAATTTTGTTATTTCTTTAATAAAAAAAAGAGATTATTAATACTGAAACACTAAAGTAGCTCGTATAAAGTTGGGTTTAATTGACTTGAATTTTATGAAAAACACCTGGTAAGCAAAGTTGTTTATTGATTCTGTTATCTTTGTGTGGTATTATTTTAATAGTAGGAGAGTGACTAGTATGAATGATAAAAGTCCTTATACAGATGAACAAAAGAAAATTATAGAGGAAGAAGGTTTGTATTTTGAAGAACCTAAAGATGATAAACGTAGAAAAGTAATTATTTTACTTATTATTTTAGTTGCTTTACTTGGTGTTTTAACTGTTTATGTTACTTTGTCTAATCTTAATAATAATGATAATCCTGATTTTGATTTGTATGGTCTTAATTATGATAGAGACGGAGATGGGATATGTGATTTAAATTGTGATACTAATAATGATGGTAAGGCTGATACAAATATAGATACTAATAATGATGGTAAACCAGATTTAAATATTACTTTTGGTAAAGGTAATACTCCATATTTTAATTTAGATAGAGATGGAGATGGTAAACCATATTTTAATTTAGTTGATCAAATGGAAGATGGTGTTTGCAAGCTTAATTGTACTGATAAAGATGGTAAAGTTAAATTAAATGTTGATTTTAATGGAGATGGTAAACCAGATTTAAATATAGATAAAGATAAAGATGGTAAGGCTGATACTAATTTACCTTATGGAGATGGTATCACACCTATATTTAATGTTGAAGATGAAAATGGCAATAAGAAGAATCGTGTTAATGAATGGGATGGAGATAGTAGTAAGAGTAATATAGATACAGATGGAGATGGAAGACCTGATATAAATATTACACTTGATGAAAATAAGGATCCATATTTAGATTTAGATACGGATGGAGATGGTAAGTCAGACGTTAATAAGGATTTTGATAAAGATGGTAAACCTGATGCTGATATTACTCTTCCTGGTGGTAAAGACCCTATATTTAATGTTACTGAGGATGGGGAAGAACCTGTTAGAAATTTAACACCTAAGACTGTAGATGGAAAAGATTTAAATGTAGATACAGATGGAGATGGTTTTCCTGATACTAATTTGGATGTTGAAGATAAAAATTATTGTCAATTAAATTGTGATATTAGTGGGGACTTAAAAGCAGATGTTAACTTAGATTTAGATGGAGATGGACTTGCTGATACAAATATAGTTGATACTAAACCTGGTAGTGAAGATATTACTGAAATAGATACTAATAAACATTATTTTAATATACTTACTTTTAAAGATTTAGCAACTGATAATAAAACATTATCTCCTGGATTTACAGCAAGTAAGGAATTCGTGCTAGTGAATTCAAGTTTAAATGATATAGTTTATACAATTAGTTTTAAGGATGTTAAGAATAATTTTGAAGGTAATGATTTAAAGTATTGGCTTATTGATATGAGTAATAATAAAGTTGTTACAAATGGTAGAGTTGTTGCACCAAAAAAGGATAGTAAGATAGTAGAGAATATTACGTTAAAGAGTAAGGAACAACATAGGTATCAATTATACTTTATATTTGAAGAAACTAATAAGAATCAAGATATTGATCAAGGTAAGACTTTTAGTGGAAAAGTTCAAATAGAAAATGCTAGTATTGTTAACTAGTATTTTTTATTTACAATTGGTAATTCTAGTAGTAGAGTTTTGTGAAAAAATGTGTTATTATTATATTTAGAATAGGAGAGGTTATTGTGAAAGATGAAGATAAAAAGATAATTGAAAAAGAGAATCTTTATTTTGAAGAGGGAGAAAGTAAGAAGAAAAAGAATAAGAAACTTGTACTAACAATCTTTATATTTATTTTATTTATTGGTGTTACAGTGGCTACTAGTTTTATTGCAATGAATTATTTTATGCTTAAATCTAGAAATTTAAATGTAGATACAGATGGAGATGGATGGCCCGATTTAAATGTAGATACAGATGGGGATAAAATTTGTAATGTAAACTGTGATAATAATAGGGATAATAAACCTGATTATAATATTGGATATAAGTCTATAATAGTTCCTTATTTTAATATAGATACAGATGGAGATGGAAGACCTGATACTAATTTAATTAATCAAGATGTAAATGGTGATGGTATTTGTGATTATAATTGTGATGTAAATGGGGATAATATGCCTGATACTAACTTAGATTTTGATGCTGATGGCAATATAGATTTGAATATTGATTTAGATGGAGATGGGAAATGTGATATTAATTGTGGTGTAGGTAATAGTAGATTTGCTACAGTTAATTTAGATACTAATAATGATATGACTCCTGAAGTTAATATAGATACAGATGGAGATGGACTTCCTAATATTAATATAAATTATGGTGCTGATTATTCTAAAGCTGTATTTAACGTAGATACAGATGGAGATAGAAAACCTGATTTTAACTTAATTAATCATCTTGATAGTAATGGAAAATGTATACTTAATTGTGATATAAATGATGACGGATGGCCAGAAACTAACTTGGATTTAGATGGAGACGGAGTAGCAGAGTTAAATATTGATGATAATAATGATAAGGTTCCTGAGTTAAATGTAGACACAGATGGAGATGGAAAAGCTGATTTAAATATTGATATAAATGGAGATGGGGTAGCAGAGTTAAATATAGATACTAATAATGATGGTAAACCTGATTTAAATATAGATGTTAATAATGATGGAATCGCTGATATAAATGTGGATAAAGATGGAGATAGAGTACCAGACTTTAATTTAGTTAATCAACTTGATAGTAATGGTAAGTGTAAGTTGAATTGTTATTCAAGTGCCTCATTATTGGGAATACCTAACTATAATATAGATGTTGATGGAGATGGAAAATATGACATTAATATCGATTTAGATGGAGATAAAATTGCTGATGCTAATTTAGATATTAATTATGACGGAGTTATTGAATCAAATAAGATAGATTTAAAAACACTTTTTAGTAGTGTAGAAGATAATACTAATATTAATTTAGCTAACGAAAATGTTAAAGTAAGATATTTAGATAGTATTGATTTTACAAATAATAAAATAACTACAGGTTGGAAAAGTACTAAAAAGTTTACAATTAATAATAATAGTGGGCAAAAAATTACTTATAATATAAAATGGAATGATGTTATTAATAACTTTGGTTGGGGTAATAGACCTTTCTATGAAGTAATTTGTGATGGTAAGACACTTGTAAGTATGAAAGATGGACAACTACCTTATGCAGTCAATAATGGAAGTTATATTGCTGAAAAGTTAGTTATAGAACCTAATACTAAGCAAGAATTCATAGTTAATTATTCATATAGTCCAGCTAATAATATTGATGATGGAAAACTTTTTTATGGAATATTTGAAATAGAACCTACTTTTTAAGAAAGTGGGTTTTTAATTGTAAATTTTTTTTCAAAAGTACTTGATTATGTTAGAAAAATTTGATAGAATTTTTATTGTAAAGGAGGTAAAGAACTATGGGAGAAAACAAAGGACAAACTATTTTCTTATCAGTTATAGGAATTGCAACATTATTAGTAGCTATCATTGGTGCTACATTCGCATACTTTACAACTAGTATGGGTGGTACTCAAGGTACTGTTAATGCTACAACTGCTAAATTAGGTTCATCTTCATTTACTGCTGAAAGCGTTGATGCTACAGCTGTATTACCTGGATGGACTAGTGAAGCTAAAAATGTTACAGTTACTTTAGGTGAGTCAGACGTTGACGTTGATTACACTTGTGTATTAACTATGACTGCAAACCCACTTACTGATTTAAAATTAGCTGTAGCTGGTGACAATGCTGTTGCTGCTGCTACTAAAACTTTAGCTACAGGTGAATCTGAAACTAAAATTGCTGAAGGTACTTTAAAGTCTGGTGAATCAAAAACTATGACTTATACTTTAACTTTCGCTGAAACTGGTACAGCTCAAGATGGTCAACAAGGAGCTACTATTGCTGGTGTAGTTAAATGTTCTACTGCTGCTGGTACAGTATATTATAATGCTGCTAATCCAGGTGGAACAACAGAAAAACCTAATGCTCAATAGTTTGAATTAACATAGTTAATTTACGATTATTAACAAAAATTAACTTCAATTAGTTTATAATTGAAGTTTTTTTGTATTATAATTTTGATTTTAAAATGTTGTACTTTTTATGATATTGCTCTTGCTTTATTAGAACTTATTTGATACAATTTTATTGTAGAGGAGGAAAGATAAAGATGACAGAAAATAAGGGACAAACTATTTTCTTATCAGTAATTGGAATTGCAACACTTTTAGTAGCTATCATTGGTGCTACATTCGCATACTTTACAACTAGTATGGGTGGTACTAATGGTACTGTTAATGCTACAACTGCCAAAATCGGTGCTGCTAGTTTTACTGCTCAAAGTGTTAGTGGTACAGCTGTATTACCAGGTTGGACAAGTGAAGCTAAAACTGTTACTGTTACTTTAGGAGCATCAGACTATGATGTAAAATATACTTGTACATTAGATATGACTGCAAATCCACTTACAGATTTAACATTAACTGTAGCTGGAACTAATGCTCAAACTAGTGTTAATGGTAAGTTAAAAGCTGGTGCAACTAAAACTGTTATAGCAAGTGGTACTTTAGCTAAAAGTGCAACTGAGCAAACAGCTACTATGACTTATACATTAGATTTTCCAGAAACTGGTGCTGATCAAAATGGTCAACAAGGAGCTACTATAGCTGGTACTGTAACTTGTGCTACAGATGGTGAAACAGTTTACTATAATGCTGCTAATCCAAATGGTACAACAACTGCACCTACTAAAAGCAACTAGTTAAGTATTAAATTAAGTTAGATTTTTTCTAACTTTTTTTGTTTATATATTGTATTTTTTTTTGTTTTTTGATATCATATTATTAGTATATGGAGATATTATTATGAAAGATAAAGATGTTAAGATGTATATATATTCTATAATAGTTGTAATTTCTTTTATATTAGTTGCTGTAGGTGCTTCACTGGCTGCAATATTTTTTGCTGATGTAATAGGTAATCATAAGAATGGAAATTTTGAAGTTAATACTGCATATGTTACAGCTATGTTTAGAAATACAAATGATATTAATGTTATAAATATAGAACCTGGTTGGTCTGATGTTATGACTTTTGAAATAGTTAATACTAGTAAAATGGATAATGCTGTTGGTAGATATAGTTTATTTTGGGAAATAGAAAAGAATGAAATTGGCGCTGAGAATTTGTCTTATTCTTTAAGTGCTGTTAGTTCAAAAGATGGTAAAGTTATTTCTAATAGTTCGACTAATAAAGTGGTTACTGTTGATTATGCTCTTGTACCTGACGTTTCGTCTTCAATGGGCAGTGGTGTTATAAATACTGGGGTTAAACATGAATATTCACTTAAACTTAATTTTATTGAAAGTGGATTAAATCAGGATGAGTTAAGAGGTAAGACTTTTAGTGCGAAGATAGTTGCTAAAGGAGAATAGGAAAGGAAGAAACGTAATGGAAGATAGTAGTAAAGATTTAAGCTTAGTTATTATTACTGTTCTAACTATTACTATGGTAGTGGTTGGAGTTACTTTTGCGTACTTTACTACTAAAATGAATGGTACTAATGGTTCTGTTAATTTATCTACTATGAAAGTTGGAGATATTACTTTTGATGGAGGAGCTGACTTTACTGATTCAATTGATATAGAACCTGGTTGGAAGGAGACTAAGACATTTACTATAACAACTCCTGCCACTGATGTTAAGAGTACTGTTTATATAAGATTTGATTATACTAATACTTTTCAAGATTTGACTTGGTCGCTTACTGGTTCTGGCGCTAATAGTGAGATAACTGGTGTTATACCTACTGCTAGTACAAGTGCGACTGTTACTCTTGTTACTTTAACAATTAATCCAAGTTCTAGTGCTCAGACATTTAATTATAGTTTGACTGTTGAGCTTCCTGATAAAACTACTAATCAGGATTATGATCAAGGCAAAACTTTTACTGGAACTTTGTATGCTGATTTAGGGAATGGCATTAATACAATTTATTATAATTCAAGTAATAAAAATGGAACTACTATTGCACCAAGTAAATAGTTCTTTTTTATTTTCTAGATATTTCACTTTAATTGAAATATCGGTTTATTTTTGATATAATTGTAACACGGAGGCTTAAGGTTTGTGAAGAAGATTAAGTTTAAGAAATATTGTAATAAATTAGCTAGGAAATTTAAAAAATATTTTAGTACTAATATTTTGTTTTTGTCGTATACCTTTACTTCTGTTTTGATTGGTTTTTTACTTCGTTTACTTACGATGGGTAATGTAAATGATTTCAGAGCCTATGTGTGTGATTTTATTGTTGTTATAGTTGTTGGTTCGTTTGGTTATTTAATTAAACCTAAGAATCAATTTAAATATTTTTTATCAGTTAGTATTCTTTTTACTGCTATGTGTGTGGTTAATTCAATTTATTATAAATTTTATACTAATTATGTTAGTATTAGTCTATTAAGTACACTTAGTATGCTTGGTAAAGTAAGTAATTCTGTTACATCAAAGTTAAAACTTATATATTTCATCTATTTATTAGCGCCTATTACTTTAATTATTGTTAATAAGTATTTAGTTAAGAAAAATTATTATTATAATGTAGGTAAAGATGAAAAAGGTAAGCTTATGTTTAGGCGCACGTGCTTGTCTGGAGTTATATTAATTATTTTAACTACGTTTACTATGACTAAGAGTGATGGGAGTAGATTAGTTAAACTATGGAATCGTGATTATGTTGTTAAAAGATTTGGTATTTATACTTATATGCTTAGTGATTTTGTTACAAGTATTCAACCATCTATAAGTCCTATGTTTAATTATGATGAAGATAGAAGAATTTTTTTAGAGTATTATAATAATAAAGATTATACTCATAAAGATAATAGTTATACTGGTATTTTTGAAGGTAAAAATGTTATTTTTGTTCATATGGAAAGTATGCAGAATTTTCTAATTAATCTTAAGGTTAATGGTATAGAAATAACTCCTAATTTAAATAAACTTGTTAATGAAAGTACTTATTTTAGTAAGTTTTATCCACAAATTAGTACAGGTACTAGTAGTGATACTGAGTTTACTTTAAGTACAAGTCTTTTACCTAGTGCGAATGGAACGGTGTTTGTTAATTATTATAATAGAAGTTATGAGACTTTAGAAAGAGCATTTTTAAATAAGGGATATTATACTTTTGCAATGCACGCGAATGATGCTAATTATTGGAATAGACTTAATATGTATAAGACTCTTGGGTATGAGGACTTTTTTGCTAAGGATAGTTATGTTGTTCCTACTGATAAGAAAAGTGCTGATTTAGTTGGACTTGGTCTTAGTGATAAGTCATTTTATGAGCAAATTATGCCTATTCTTTTAGATATTAAAAATAATAAGAGTAATTATATGGGTAAAGTGATAAGTCTAAGTAATCATAGTCCATTTGATGATGTTAAGAAGTATGGTGATATAGATTTTAGTACTACTTATAAAGATGAAGATGGAAATGAGATTGTTGATAAATATTTAGAGAATACTGAGATAGGTAATTATCTTAAGAGTGCACATTATGCTGATGAAGCTTTAGGATTATTTCTTGAACTTATTAAGAAAAATGGTTTAGATAAAGATACAGTGTTTGTATTTTATGGAGATCACGAAGCTAAACTTGGTAAGAAGAATTTGAGTTTACTTTATAATTATGATATTAATGAACATAAATATATTGATGAAGATGATGAAAGGTATGTTAGTTTAGATAATTATGAGTATGATATATTAAAAAATACACCTCTTATTATTTATGGAGAAGGTGCTCCTTATAAGGAAGTTAAAGATGTCATGGGTATGTGGGATGTTTTTTCTACAATAGCGAATATGTTTAATTTAGAGTGTAATTATTCTCTTGGTAATGATATATTTAGTGATAATGAGAAGATAGTAGTATTTCCTAATGGAGATGTTATTACTAATAAGATATTTTATAATAATTTGAGAGATGAGTTTGTTAGTTTAAATAATGA
>CAKOHL010000011.1 GCA_934085635.1 uncultured Bacilli bacterium
CTCAAAAGAGTGATGTATTTAAATTTATTGATAACATAGATGATGCTTACATAAGTTCTGTACATATTGTCTTAAGTGGAGATGCAATTCTTTTAGATTACGAAAAGCAAGGAGACACTGTTATAGGGAAAAGAAATTATCATAATGAAATTACTAATTATATTAAAAAGAATGATGTTTATTACGAATATGTAAATGATGTAATTGAAAGATTAGATAATTTTGATGAATTTGTTTATGATAAAACATTTACTGATTTAGATAATATAAAGAGATTATTTGATATTGATACTGCTAATGCAAAGACACCTTATTCTTATCAATTGAGTGACGTATTAAATATATATAATGATATTAATAAAACAAATTATTTTGCACCTAATAAAAGCTATGTAGTACTTGATTATAACCTTACTAATGATACTCTTTCTTTTACGCTTGATTTAACTAGTTTATATAATTTGGTTTATGAAAAGGAAGAGGCTAAAGTTACTTATGAAGTTAAATTTACTAAGACTGATAAAGTTGATACTAGCTGGATAGATGAAAAGCTAATCTAGAAAAATATTGCTAGTTTTGTCGAAATGAATGAAATCTTTTTAAAAATATTTTATATTACTAATAGAGGTGAGATAAAATAGAAAAGATTGATGAAATTTTTAATGATATGATAAATGAATTAACTATTTCAATTTTAGAAACTAAGGAGAAATTTAAATAACTTACTAAGTGTTGTGAGTTATTTTTTTTCCTGGTATTTAACAATATATGACAAAACTATTTCTCTAATTGACAAATCACTTTCTTCATTGTAAAATTATAGTGTAAAAGGGAGTTGTTATAATGGAGGATAAAATATTATTAACAGCGAATGATATTCTAGAAAAAGAGTTTAAGATCGATGCTAGAGGTTATAGACCTCAAGAAGTAGATAAATTTCTAGATATTATAATTAAAGACTATACTGAATATGAAAAGATAATCAGTAGGTACAATGCTGAACTTACTCAGATGGTTAATGAGAATTCTAGACTTAAGAGTGAACTTAGAAATCTTAAGAGTACGCTTAGTGTTGCTGAAAATAGTCGTGGAGTTACCAATGTTGATATTCTAAGAAGACTTGGGGAACTTGAAAAAATAGTATATGGAGAAGAGTAAATATCTTAGGTAAACGCTGCATATAATTATGTAGAGGAAAGTCCATACTCGCATAGTCTGAGATGACTATAGTGTTTCGTGCTAGAGGAAAAAATAACTCTAGGTAGATTATTCTAACGGCGATGAAAAAGGAAAGACCTTTCTTGATTAGTCATAAAGTGCCATAGTGACGATGCGTTTTAGGAATAAAACGAGTGGAACGCGGTAAACCCCACGAGCGAGAAACCCAAATTTGGTAGGGGAGTCCTCATAAATGAAATGAAAAGAGTGAGGGAGCGAAAGCTAGATAAATGTTTACCACCCGTAAGGGTACAGAAAATGGCTTATTAGATATTTATATAAATAAAAAGGAGTATTTATGAAAGATATAGGGACTAAATTCCAAGAAAAAAGAGAAGAAATTGGAATTAAGTTAGAGGAAGCTGCTAAAGATTTAGATATCACAGTAGCGCAACTTGAGAATTTAGAAGATGGTAATGTTAATGCATTTAAAGATATCTTTTTTCTAAAAGAACTCATAAAAAAATATGCAACATATCTTAATTTAGATGAGAATGAAATAATGGAAGACTTTAATGACTTTGTATTTGATTTTACATCTAGAATACCTGTTGAAGAAATTGAAGAAAAGGTTAAAGAAATAGTTTCTCAAAATGAAAAGGAAACTAGAAAAAAAATTAGTTCACCTTACACTAGAAAAAAAGTAAGAAAAGCAAAAATGAAACCTGTTTACTTTTTTAGTGTTATTACTGTTATTTTAGTTTGTGCGACTTTTATTCTTTTGAACATATTTTTAAATAAACAAAGAGAATTTAATTATATAGGAAGTGAAATTTATGAATTTACCAAATAAAATTACTATTACTAGAATTGTATTATCTATAATTTGTATAGTACTTCTTATAGTGCCACTTCAAAAGTTTGGTATTGATTTACCACCAGTTGAGGTTACTGCTGCTATAAGAGTGCCAGTTAAATACATTATTTGTGGATGTTTATTTTTACTAGCTTCTGTTACCGATTTTATTGATGGGCATATTGCTAGAAAATATAATTTAGTTACAGATTTTGGTAAGGTAATGGATGCAGTTGCAGATAAGATACTTGTTAATGGAGTGTTAATTGCCCTTGCGTGTAATGGATTTATTAGTGTAATTATTCCTGTTGTAATTGTTTCAAGAGATATATTTGTTGATTCAATTAAGATGGTAGTTGGTAATAAGGTTGGAGCAGTAGGAGCTTCTAAAACTGGTAAAATTAAAACTGTATTTATGATGACAGGTGTAACACTAATGCTTTTCTATAATTTACCATTTGAAATATGGGGACTTAAAGTAGCTGATTTACTAATTATGATAGCAACTGTATTATCTGTAGTTAGTGGAGTAGAGTACTACGTAAATAATAAAAAATATATTTTAGAGAACTAATTTAAGTTCTTTTTTTCTTTGCTTCTTTTTATATTGACATATTTTAAAACTTTGATAAAATAAAATTATGTTACAAAAATTGTCCTTAAATTAAAAATATTTGTTCTTGAAAACATCTGTTTGAGAAAAGTGTTGACAAATAAGAATAAATGTTTTAAAATGTATATAGAACGTAGGAGGAAAACAAATGGCAAAGACAAATAAAATCGGGGAAAAGGATAAAACATTAGAGCAAGTTTTACTTGATATTGAGAAACAATTTGGTAAAGGTGCAATAATGAAATTAGGAGAAGATGGAGTTAAAGATATAGATGTTGTTTCATCTGGTAGTTTAGCTCTTGATATTGCACTTGGTGTAGGAGGTTACCCTAAGGGAAGAATTATAGAAATATATGGACCTGAATCTAGTGGTAAAACTACTTTTGCATTACACGCTATTGCGGAGGTTCAAAAAACTGGAGGAAGAGCAGCGTTTATAGATGCAGAACACGCACTTGATCCTGTTTATGCTAGAAATTTAGGAGTTAATATAAATGAACTTTTACTTAGCCAACCTGATACAGGAGAACAAGCTCTAGAAATATGTGAAGCTCTTGTTAGAAGTGAAGCAATGAGTATTATAGTTATAGACTCAGTTGCGGCTCTTGTACCACAAGCTGAAATTGAAGGAGAAATGGGCGATTCACACGTTGGTTTACAAGCTAGATTAATGAGTCAAGCATTAAGAAAATTATCTGGTGCTATTAATAAAACTAATACAATTTGTATATTTATTAACCAATTAAGAGAAAAAGTTGGAGTTATGTTTGGTAATCCAGAAACAACTCCTGGTGGAAGAGCACTTAAATTCTATTCATCTATTAGACTTGATGTTAGAAGAGCTGAACAAATTAAGCAAGGCACTGAGGTTGTTGGTAATAGAACTGTTGTTAAAGTTGTTAAAAATAAAGTAGCTCCACCATTTAAAACTGCTGAAGTTGAAATTATGTATGGTGAAGGTGTTAGTAAAGAAGGAGAAATTATTGATATTGCTTCTAATCTAAATATCATTGAAAAAAGTGGTGCTTGGTATTCTTACAATGGTGAAAAAATTGGTCAAGGTAAAGAGAATGTTAAGTTATTGTTAAAAGAAAATAAAGAATTATTTGATGAAATTAATGAGAAAGTAAGAAGTCATTATAATTTTAATAAAGAAAACAAAAGTGAATAATAATACTTAGAATACTATTCTAGGTATTTTTTTATAAATAACTTTAAAAAGTACTAACTAAATAGTTATCATTTAAATTAGTATATATAAATCTTAATTTTTATTTGACAATAAACTAAAATAATCTTAAAATAGAATTAGAAGTATAATTACTTCTATCTAAGAAAATATATAGTAATGGAGGAAAAGATATGGATAACACATTATTCTCCATTTTGTTAGTATTGATTGGACTATTTGTTGGAGCATCATTAATACTTTTAATGAATAAATTTAGAGTTTTAAATGCTCATAGAGAAGCTGATAAATTAAAAGAAAGAGCCGAAAAAGAGGCTGAAAAATTAAAGAGAGATAAAATTTTAGAACTTAAAGAAGAAAGTTATAAACTTAAACAAGAAACAGATGAAGAAATAAAAGAAAAGAAAAAAGAAGTTCAAGAACTTAAAGAACTTGTTGAAAATAGAGAACATAGTTTAAATAAGCGTGATGAACTTTTGTCTGAACGTGAAAAGAATCTCGATTTAAGAGATAAAGATTTATTAGCAAAACAAAAAGAAATTCAAGAAAAAGACGCAAAAATGGAGTCTATATTAAAAGAACAAATTTCTTTATTGGAAAAAATTAGTGGATTTAGTAAAGAAAAAGCAAGAGACCTTGTTATGAAAAAGGTTGAAGACGATATGTCTAAAGAAATAGCAGTTTATTTAAGAGAAAGGGAAAATGATGCTAAGTTAGAAGCAGATAAAAAAGCTAAAGAATATTTAGTTAATAGTATGCAAAAGTATTCTGCTGATGTAGCGAGTGAGCAAACGGTTTCTACAGTTACTCTTCCTAATGATGAGATGAAGGGGAGAATTATTGGTAGAGAAGGAAGAAATATTAGAACTATTGAAGCTATTACAGGAGTTGATTTAATTATTGATGATACACCTGAAGTTATAGTTTTATCTAGTTTTGATCCTCTTAGAAGAGAGATTGCTAAGGTTACCATTGAGAATTTAATTAAAGACGGAAGAATACATCCTGCTAGAATAGAAGAAATTTATGATAAAGTTTGTGAAGACTTTAAAACTATTATTAGAGAAAAGGGAGAAGAGGCTTTATTTAGTTTAAGTATTACTAGAGTTAATCCTGAACTTGTTGAATTAATTGGTAAACTTTACTTTAGAACTAGCTATGGTCAAAATGCTTTACAACATTCTATTGAGGTTGCTAATTTAGCTGGACTTTTAGCAAGTGAACTTGGAGAAAATGTTATTCTTGCTAAACGTGCTGGACTATTACACGACATTGGTAAAGCCATTGACTTTGAAGTTGAGGGTTCTCACGTTGAACTAGGATATGAATTTGCTAGAAAGTATGGAGAAAATGAAGTAGTATTAAATGCTATTTTAAGCCATCACGGAGATGAAAAACCAACTCATATTATAAGTGAACTTGTTCAAATAGCTGATGCATTATCTGCTGCTAGACCTGGAGCTAGAAATGACTCATTAGAAAATTATATTAAACGTTTACAAAAACTTGAAGAAATAGGTAATTCTATTCCTGGAGTAGAGAAAACATTTGCTATGCAAGCTGGTCGTGAACTTAGAGTTATTGTTAGACCTGAAGAAGTTGATGACTTAGAAAGCTATAAAATTGCAAGAAATATTAAAGATAGAGTTGAAGAAGAAATGCAATATCCTGGTACTATTAAGGTTGTTGTTATTCGTGAGACTAGAGCAGAAGAAATTGCAAAGTAGGGAAACCTACTTTTTTCTATGGCAAAATTTATTTATTTTTGGTATACTTATACTAGAGGGATAATATGAAGGATATGTATCAAAATTACAATTTTCATACTCATACTAAAAGATGTGGACATGCAGGGATTTATGAAGATAAAGAGTATGTATATTATGCAAGAATTAATGGTATAACTAGACTTGGCTTTACTGATCATTCTCCACTTCCAAACATAGAGTTTGCTGACCAAGAATTGAGAATGTTTTCTAGTGATGTTGATGATTATATTAAATCTATAAATAGTCTAAAAAAAGAAAATTATGATATGCAAATTCTTGTTGGATTTGAGTCTGAGTTTGATCCTTCATATGAAGAATATTTAAGAAGACTAAAAAGTAGTGTTGACTATATGATTTTAGGACAACATTTTGTAAAAGATGAAGATAAAAATACCTCGGATTATCCACTTGTTTATGCTAGAATGGTTGTTAAAGGTATTGAAAGTGGTATCTTTGACTTTGTAGCGCATCCCGAAATATTTATGTTAGAAATAGATAATTTGGAAACAGAAGAAGAAAAGAGTGCATTTATGGAAAATGCTGTTAAAGCTTCTATTATGATTTGTGAAACTGCTAGAGAATATGGAATTCCTGTTGAATTAAATGTTAAATATGCTCTTAGAATAGGAAAAAAGATTCGTACATTTTGGGAAATAGCATCAAAAGAAAACGTAAAAGTTGTTACTGGACTTGACTGTCATAATCCACATCTATTTAGCGAATTTTTTAAACAAAAAGAAGATGTTATTAATCTTCTAAGTGGACTTAATATTAACTTTGTAAATGGAAATTATAATCCAGTTTTAAATAGATTACAAAATCAAAAATTAGATATTATATATAAATCAAGAGAAGGACAAATACTTACTTCATATAGTTCGTATTCACTTTCACTCCTTAATAAAATATTTGATAGAATACCTAAAGTAAGTGAAGCAGGAGTAGTTGAAAATTATATACTTGAAGAAATTAATAATGAAATAAACTATAATGGTACCTTACATACTAAAAGAAATGAGATTGCTTTGGATGAAGTAACACATTTGACTGAAATAGACGCCTATGTAAAAAGTTTTAAGTTGCTTAGGTATAAAAAATCTTTAGAAAGCTATAATGAAACTATAAGAGTTTTAACTTCAACATTAAATGCTCTTAAAGAATATGTTAGCCAGTCATTTATGATAGGTGCAGTTAGAAAAGAAGATGTTATTAAAATTTCTATTGATTTAATGGAACTTAATACATCTATTAATCCTGTTACCAAAAAGAGTATTATAGAAGAATTAGATAGATATGAAGAATCTCTTAGCAGTTTTGGAAAGAGTTCATCTTCTAAACTTGTTAAACAAAATCCTTTATTTGATTCAGGTAACGTAAGTGAAAAGGATAAATTTAATTGGAGTTCAGGATTTAGTAATGTAGTAGGATTAAGTCTAATTATCTCATTTATATGGGGAATTGCTACTGGCATTGCTATTACACTTTTAAAACTATAAAAAAAGCCACATTATATTTGTGACTTCTTTTTTGTATCAAATATCATTGGCATTATAATTGGTCTTCTTCCTGTTGTTTCAATTATATATGAATTAAGTTCAAGTATTAATCTATTTTTTAAATCTGTTAAAGTATAGTTTGGTTTAATAAGTTCTAAATTAACTATACTTTTAACTTTATTTTGTATACTATTTAATAATTCTTGATTTTCATTTACTACTACAAATCCACGAGTTGTTACATTAGGGTCAATTACTAACTTATTTTTATTTGTATCAATATTTAATATTACAACTAATACACCATCAGTACTCATTATTTTTCTATCTCTTATAATAGAAGAACCTATATCTCCAATTCTTTTACCATCAACATATATATCATTAATAGGTATAGATTTAGCACGTCTTACACCATTTTTACTTATTGCAAGCATATCTCCATTTTTACATATAAATGAATGTTCTTTATCTATTCCACATTCTTCTGCAAGTTCAGTTGCGCTTTTAAGCATTCTGTATTCTCCGTGAACTGGCATAAAGTATTCTGGTCTAATTAATCTAAATAATAATTTTAATTCATCTTGTTTAGCATGTCCACTTGTATGAACATTTGCATCATCACTTGTTGTATACACAGTTGCGCCTTTTAAATATAATTTATTAATTACTCTGTTAATACTTAATGCATTACCTGGAATAGCACTGCTTGAGAAGATTACTGTATCTTCTGGCATAAGTTTAATATTATTATCAATTCCATTAGCTATTCTTGAAAGAGCAGCTAGTGGTTCACCTTGACTTCCTGTACAAAGTAAGCATACGTTTTGTGGTTTACTTCTGTTAGCTTCATCACTTGTTATAAATACACTCTTATCTGTAATTAATCCACAACTTTTTGCTATTTCAATACTATTAACCATACTTCTACCAAATACTGCTATTTTTCTATTATTTTTAATACAAGTATCAATTATATGAACTAGTCTATAAATATTAGAAGCAAATGTTGCTAATATTATTCTACCTTTACAACTTCTAAAGATATCAAATAATGCTTCATCAACATCACTTTCACTTGTAGAAAAACCAGGTACTAATGCATTAGTGCTATCGCTTAATAAAAGTTTAACACCTTCATCACCAAGTCTAGTCATTTTACTAAAATTAGCAATTGGACCGATTGGAGTTAAATCAAACTTAAAGTCTCCAGTTGTAACTATTCTTCCATTAGGACTTAATATACTTATTCCATAACTATCAGGAATCGAGTGGGTAGTTCTAAAAAACTCTATTTTAAAATGTTTAAAACTTGGCTTAGTATCTTCATTAAATATAACAACATTATTATAAGCTACACCTCTGTCATCAAGTTTTTTCTTTATTAACTCAGCTGCTACTTTAGGAGCATATATAATAGGTATATTAACATGGGTTAGTAAATAAGGTATACCTCCAATGTGGTCTTCGTGCCCGTGAGTTATAAATAATCCTTTAATTTTAGACTCATTTTCCTTTAAAAATGTATAATCTGCTAAGACATAATCTATACCAGGTAAATTATCTTCTGGAAACATTACTCCAGCATCTATAACTATTATTTCATCATCGTGCATAATTGCATACATATTTTTTCCGACTTCTCCAAGTCCACCCAAAGCGAACACAAAAGTCTCTTTCTCTTCTGTTATCATAAAAATTCCTCCGTTTTCTTTTAAAATGAAATATAAAGTAATATTAATTATACTACAAAAAACCTTATTTGTCTAGCACTAAGATAAAACTCATGTTATAATGGATAAGAGGATGGTGCGTGATGGGAATACTTGATAAATTAAAAAATATAGTAAAAAGTGATAAGAAAAAAGAAGTAGAAAAGTATGATGAAGGGCTTACTAAGACTAGAGATGACTTTGTTAATAAACTTAACTTACTTGGTATAAAATATACTAAAATTGATGAAAAATTTTTTGAAGAGTTAGAAGAAATACTTATAATGGCTGATTTAGGTACTAAGACTACTTTCAAATTTATGGATAAATTAAGGAAAAGAGTTAAAGAAGAACATATTACTGATTTTAATTATTTAAAAGAAGTTATTGTAGATGAGTTATTTATGATTTATGTTAATGGGGAAGTTTTATCTAGTAAGATTAATTATAATAGTGAAGGGGTAACAACTATACTTTTTGTTGGTGTTAATGGTGTAGGTAAAACTACTAGTATTGCTAAACTTGCTTCTAAAATGGTTAGTGAAGGCAAAAAAGTAATGCTTATAGGCGCTGATACATACAGAGCAGGAGCTGTTACACAACTTAATGAATGGGCTAATAGAATTGGTACTATGTTTTATGGTAAAGATACAGCTGATCCTTCTAGTGTAGTATTTGATGGATTAGAAGAAGCTATTCGTAATAATGCTGATGTTGTACTTATTGATACTGCCGGTAGACTTCAGAATAAACAAAACTTAATGAATGAACTTGAGAAAATTAAAAGAGTTATTGAAAAGAAAACTGGTAGAAAAGTTGATGAGACACTTTTAGTAATTGATGCATCTACTGGACAAAATGGTATAAGTCAGGCTGTTAGTTTTAAAGAAATATGCGATATTACAGGAATTGTTTTAACTAAACTAGATGGTACAGCTAAAGGTGGGATAGTGCTTTCTATTAAAGATGTAGTGGGAATTCCAGTTAAGTTTGTTGGCTTTGGAGAAAAAGCAAGTGATATGATTCCGTTTGATATAGAAAAATATATTTATGGATTATTTAAGGAGTGGTAGTAGTGAGTGAAGAGAAGTTAATATATGATGGATATGTAAAAATATATGATGTTAAAAGAGAAAGAAATGGTGTTACTGAAGAATTTACTAAAGTTCATTTAAGAGGCGCAAGTGCGGGAATTGTTATAAATGAAGAAGGTAAAATGGCTTTAGTTACTCAATATAGACCTATAATTGGTTCAGTTACTTTAGAAGTCCCAGCAGGTACTTTAGATAAAGCTATTTCTAATAAAGATATTATAATTGAAGAGTTGGAAGAAGAATGTGGTATACTTAGAGAAAATATTATATCTATAACAGATGAACCTGTTCTAACTTATAAAATAATTGAAAATATGTCTGATGGAGAAATGCATATTTACTTAATAAATGTTAAAACAGCAGATACTAAACCTAAAGATGAAGATGATGTTGATGAAGTTAATTTTTATACTTTAGAAGAAATAGAAGAACTTATTAAAAATAGAGTTGTTACTGATCCTAAAACTCTTATAAGTTATTTTCTATATAAGGATATGATAAAATGTTAGAAAGAGATAAAATAATTGGACTTTATGAAATTTATAAAAACTTATTAACTGATAAACAAAGAGACTATTTTGAAAATTATTACTATGAAGATTTATCATTAAGTGAAATAGCTGAAAACTTTGAAGTTAGTAAGACTATAGTTAGTAAGACATTAAAACAGGTAGAGAGTAAACTTACTGAATTAGAAGAAACTTTAAGATTAAACAAAATATATGATGACTTAGTAAACTTAAAAAATAATATTAATATAAATGATAAAAATAAAATTGAAAAAATAATTGAAGATAACTTTAAAATATGATAATTTTTTAACTGTAGAAGATATACGAATTAGTACATTTTAATTTGCAAGTCTTCAAAAAAATAAGGACAAGTGATAAATATGAAAAACAACAGTTTAGTACGAAATATTGTACTTGGAGATGGGACTACTTCTAAGTAAGATAAACCCTAGTTGTTTTTCATATACTTTAAAGTGATAGAATGGTTCTATCATTGATTGATTTGGATTTGTAACCTTAATATTTCCTTATGTTTTTTAGATTTATAAGTGTTAACCAAAAAAGGTTGACATCTTTTTGATTTAGTGATAATATTATGTATAGAAAGAGGAGGAATGTATTATGGTAAAATTAAGACTTAAGAGAATGGGTTCTAAGAAGAGACCTTTTTATAGAATAGTTGCTGCTGATAGTCGTGGTAGAAGAGATGGAAGTTTTATTGAACTTATTGGTACTTATAGTCCACTTGAGGATTCTAAGATTAATATCAATGAAGAAGTTGCTCTTAAATGGCTAAATATGGGTGCAGCTCCAACTGATACTGTTAAAAATCTATTAAGCAAGGCTGGAGTTATGAAGAAATTTCACGACTCTAAGATGAGCAAGTAATGAGTATTGAAGAGTTTGCTGAGTACCTAGTTACTAATATCGCTAAGGAGCCTGATTTAGTTAAGGTTAAAAGATTTGAAACTGAGGAAGGTAATATTCTTGAAGTTTTAGTTAGTGAAAGCGATATGCCACGTGTAATAGGTAGGCAAGGAGCAGTGGCAAGTTCAATTAAGACATTAGTACAAGCAAAAGCTTATAATGATGGTATTAAGAATATAAAGATTAACATTGATTCATTTTAATGTTAATTTTTTTTAGTTATCAACAAGTTTTAAATTATTAATGTGTTTGCTAGAAATTGACTTAATTATGTGGTACACTTTATTTATGAGTGAGAATTATATTAAAGGAAATGTGGTTAAGATTTTGTATCAGAGTTCAACTGGCTATAAGGTTGGGCTTTTTAAGGTTAAGGAAGCTCTTGGGGAAGCTGAGAATTATTTGAATAAGACTTTAACTTTTACTGGTAATTTTATGCCTCTTAATAATGAACTTACTTATAAGTTTACTGGTTATTTAATAAATCACGCGAGGTTTGGAGTGCAGTTTAATGTAACTAGTTATGAAAGTGTTATACCTAGTAATATAGATGGACTTGTAATGTATTTGAGTAGTGGTATTTTTAAAGGTATTGGACCTAAAACTGCTAAAGCTATTGTGGATGTATTTAAAGAAGAAACTATAAGTGAGATTAAAAATGGTAATCCTGTTTTAGCTAAGATAAAGGGTATGACTTTAAAGAAAGCTAGTGAACTTACTAAGAAGATAAATGAATATGATAAAGATCAGGAACTTATTTTAGAATTTAATAAGATGGGCTTTACTACTGAAGAGTGTTTGAGAATAGTTAATAAGTATAAGAGTAGATGTTTTGATATTATAAATAATAATATTTATTTACTTGAGAATGATATTAATTTTTTAAAGCTTGATAATGTGTTTTTAAAGATGCACGAAGAGAATGAACTTGTTAGAGTAAATGCTCTTATTAAGTATGTTATAAAGAATTTATGTTATGAAACTGGTAATACTATTGTTTCAACTGATAGTGTATTTTTGAATGTTAATAAGTATTTTAGTGAAAGTATATCTTCTGGTTTATTTTTGAATTCATTAGATGAGCTTATTAGTAATGATGAGGTTATTAAGGTAAATGATATGTTAACTCTTGAAATGTTTTATTCTGCAGAGAGAAATATTGCTGATACTATTAAGAATCTTTTAAAGAGAAGTACTTTGATTAGTGAAGAAGAGATAGATAATAGAATAAGTGTATATGAAGAGAAGAATAAGATTAAGTTTAATGATGAGCAGAAGAGTGCGATTAAAGGGAGCCTTATTAATAATTTCTTTATTATTACAGGTGGACCTGGTACTGGTAAGACTACTATTATTAAGGCAATAGTAGATATTTATGAAGATATGAATTTTGATACAGAGTTAGAGGATATTACTTTGCTTGCTCCGACTGGGCGTGCTAGTAAGAGAATTACTGAAAGTGTAAAGAGAAAATCTAGTACTATTCATAAGTTTTTGAAGTGGAATAAAGAAACTAAAGAGTTTAGTGTTAATAGATTTAATCCTTCTTTTACTAAGTTAGTTATTGTTGATGAAGCAAGTATGATAGATATATTTTTATTTAATAGTTTACTTGATGCACTTAGGGAAAATGTTAAATTAATATTAGTTGGAGATAAACATCAGCTTCCTAGTATAGCGCCTGGTAATGTTTTAGGAGATTTGTTAAATATAGTGGAAATACCTAAAATATATTTAGAGGAGATATATAGAACTAAAAAGGATTCATATATTATTCCACTTGCTAATCAAATTAAAAATAAGGTAATGTTTAATGAAGTCCCTTCTAGTTATTCAGATTTTAAATTTATTAATTCTCCTGATATACTTATTAAGAAATATTTAGAAGAAGTTGTTACTAAGGCAAGAGATAAGAAATTAAATATTGATAATTTTCAGGTATTAATTCCTATGTATAAGGGAGAGAATGGTATAGAGAATATTAACAGGCTTATGCAAGATATTTTTAATCCTAGGAGTATGCTTAGGAAAGAGATTGAAATAAAAGGGACTCTTTATAGAGAAGGAGATAAGGTTTTACAACTTGTTAATGATGTGGATAATAATATTTATAATGGGGATGTTGGATATATTAAAAGAATAACATTAGGTAGTAGTCCACTTATAGATATAGAGTACACTGACCACGTAGTTAATTATAAGAGAGGTAAGTTTGAAGAGTTTACTTTGGCATACGCTGTTAGTGTTCATAAAAGTCAGGGTAGTGAGTATGATAATGTTATATTAGTTATGCCTAGTAATATGAAGAGAATGCTTTATAATAAGCTTATTTATACGGCTGTTACACGTGCTAAAAAGAGTCTTGTTATAATTGGTAATTTAGATAGTTTTAATTATAGTGTACAAACTGATTATAGTGAGAATAGAAAAACAAGTTTAAATTCATTTTTTTAGTATATTATTTTAGATATTGGACAAGATAATAACGAGAGGTGAAATGATGAAAAACGTTATGTTTATGTTAGGTGGAGTTGGAGTAGGACTTTTGGCATCTAAATATGGTAAAGATATTAAAAAAGCGATGAAAAAAGGTAAGAAAACTGCTACTAATATGATGAAGGGCTATTAATGGGCTCTTTTATTTTAGGAAAAAGTACATTTTTCTTTATTTTGGACGTATAATTTGATAGAATAAATCTAGGTGGTTAAATATGATTAGAAGAGAGAAAGTTAATGTTGAAGAGTTAAATGAAGCGATTAATACTGGTAATAAGATACTTAAACTTTGTTATGCTCTTATGATAATTGCTATTATAGGTGGATGTATTTTTTTACTTAGAACACTTAATATATTACCAATTTTAGGTACTATTATTAGTGTTATTAGTCCATTTTTTATAGGCTTTATTATTGCTTGGCTTCTTAACCCTTTGGTTACTAAGTTAACTAATAGAGGTATGAAAAGAGCACTGGCGACTGTACTTGTTTTTATATTGTTTTTTGTACTCATTTATTTATTTTGTTTGGCAGTTATACCTTCTTTAGTTACACAGCTTAATGATATTGCTAAGTTAATACCAGATATGCTTGATAATGCTAAAGAGATTATAGATAAGTTTTTTGTTAAGCTTTCTACTGAAACTAATATAGATATGAGTTCTGTAAAAGCAGAGTTTTTAACTTATGTAGAGAGTTTTGCTAAGAATGTTAGTACTGATTTACCAACTAAAATTATTAACATTGTTCAGGATTTAGCAAGTGGTGTTGGTAAGTTTGCAATTGGTGTAGTTATAGGTTTTTATTTATTATTCAATTTTCATAATTTTAGTAAACATTTTATGAATATTGTCCCTAAGAAGTTTAAAGCTGATACTGAAAGACTTCTGGGTGAAGTAGGAAATATTGTTTATAATTTTATAAATGGTACATTTATAGACTGCTTGATACTTTTTGTTATTTCTATTATAGGATTTAGTCTGATAGGACTTAATGCTCCAGTGTTCTTTGCATTCTTCTGTGCAACTACAAATATTATTCCTTATATTGGACCTTATATTGGAGGAGCACCTGCTGTTTTAGTTGGATTTAGTCAAAGTCCGTTAACTGGTTTATTAACACTTTTATTTATTGTTGTAGCGCAGGGAATTGAAGGAAATTTCTTACATCCTCTTGTTATAGGAAAGAAGTTAGATTTACATCCAGTTACTATAGTTATATCATTGTTGATTTTTGGACATTTCTTTGGTATAATTGGTATGATTATTGCAACACCAATAGTCGCTATGCTAAAGACAATATATAATTTCTTTGATGAAAAGTATGATTTCTTTGGCTATGCTAAATCAAAGGATATGAAAAAAGAGATAAGTAAAATTGATTATTCTAAATAAGAGAGTTCTTGGTTGGTGTAAAAGAATTAGATAGTTAATTTGAAGCTGCTCTTTCACTGCTACTAATACTAGCCGGTTGATAGCCGTTATATTAATTAAGTTAAATAAAGGATGGTACCGCCTTAGGGCTCCTTGTGTACTGTTCTTTTTTATTTTAAGTGAATATTAAATGTAAAGGAGAGTGACCAAGATGGAATTAAGAAAAGATGAAGCTAAGATTATTATATTATCTGGTAAAGCTAGAAGTGGTAAAGATACTTCAATGGAGATTATAAAGAATTATTATGAGAGTATTAATAAGAAGGTAATTTGTTTATTTTATGCAAGTTATATTAAAGAATACGCGAAGAATATAAGTGATTGGGATGGGTCTGATGAGACTAAACCTAGAACACTTTTACAAGTACTTGGTACTGATATTATAAGAAATACTATTGATAAGAAATTCTTTATTAATAGGACAATTGAAGACATTAAAGTATATAGTAAGTTTTTTGATATTATAATTATTGGAGATGCTAGATTTCCTGAAGAAATAGAAGATATTAAGAATACTTTTAATGATGTTATAAGTGTACATATAGTTAGAAAGGATATGAATATTTTAACTGATAAAGAGAAGATGCATATAACAGAAACCGCGTTAGATGGGTATGATAAATTTGATTATGAAATTAATAATGATGGAACTCTTGAAGAGTTAGAGAGTAAGTTAAAAGAGATTTATAAACATTAAATGTAAAGTTATTAACATTTTGTTAACCTAAAGGATTTGTTAATAGAATGTAAAAGTATATTAAGATAGAGGAGTGAAGAAAAATGAATTTAAAAGATTTATATATTAATTATTTTGTAAGTAAAGGACATAAGCAAATTCCTAGTGCACCAGTAGTGCCTGAGAATGACCCAAGTGTACTATTTAATACTGCTGGTATGCAACCACTTATTCCTTATTTAATGGGAGAGGTACATCCATATGGTACTAGACTTGTTGATTATCAAAAATGTATAAGAACTAATGATTTAGATGAAATTGGTGATACTACACATCATACATTTTTTGAAATGTTAGGTAACTGGAGTTTAGGAGATTACTTTAAAGATGAGAGTATTAGTTATAGTTTTGAGTTTTTAACAAAGATTTTAAATATACCGGTTTCTAAATTAGCTGTTACTGTATATGCAGGTGATGGGAATATTCCTTTTGATGAGGTAAGTTACAATAAATGGTTAAGTTTAGGCATTCCAAAAAAAAGGATTGCTAGAACAGTTCTAGACAACTTTTGGATAGCAGGTACAAGTGGACCTTGTGGACCAGATACAGAGATATTCTATTTTAGAAGTGATGATGAAATGCCAGAAATATTTGACCCTGAGGATAATAGATGGGTTGAAATATGGAATAATGTATTTATGGAATTTTATAAAGATGAAAATGGTAATGTAACTGAATTACCTAAAAAGAACGTAGATACAGGAATGGGACTTGAGAGAACTGTTTCCATTTTAGAGAATGTTTCTGATAACTATAAATCAAGTGTATGGAAAGATGTAATTGATTTAATATGTGAAATATGTGGTAAACCTTATGAAGGCAATGAACAAAGTATAAGAATTATAGCAGATCATATACGTACTAGTGTATTTATAAGTGCTGATCCTGCTGGAATTAAACCAAGTAATACTGATCAAGGATATATTTTAAGAAGATTAATAAGACGCGCTATTAGGCACGCTAAGAAGTTAGAAATAGATATAAATAGTGATTGGGAACAAAGAATTGCTAAATTAATAATAGATAAATATAAAAAATATTATAGTGAACTTACTGATAATGAAAGTGTTGTTCTTGAAGTATTAAAGAATGAAAAAGAGAAATTTAATAAAACTCTAGAAAAGGGATTAAGAGAATTTAACAAAGTTAGTAATAAAGATATAGATGCTTTGACTGCTTTCCATTTATATGATACTTATGGTTTTCCTATTGAACTTACTGAAGAACTTGCTAAAGATGCTAATATTAAAGTTGATATAGAAGGATTTAAAGAAAAATTTAAAGAACATCAAGAATTATCTAGAACTGCAAGTGCTGGAAAGTTTAAAGGTGGACTTGCTGGAAATAGTGAAATTGAAACTAAATATCACACTGCAACACATTTACTTAATGCTGCTCTTAAATTAGTTGTTGATAAAAATGTACATCAAAAGGGAAGTAATATTACTGATGAAAGAATGCGTTTTGACTTTTCTTGTGACCATAAATTAAGTGATGAAGAGAAGAAGAAAGTAGAAGATTTAGTAAATAAGTGGATTAGTGAAGGACTTGATGTAACTATTCAAGAAATGTCTAAAGATGAGGCAATTAAAAGTGGTGCAGAATGTATGTTTATAGAAAAATATCCTGATATAGTTACAGTTTATAGTATTGGAGATGTATCTCGTGAATTATGTGGTGGACCTCATGTTAAAAATACTAGTGAACTTGGACACTTTAGAATAGTTAAAGAAGAAGCTTCAAGTGCTGGAGTAAGAAGAATAAAGGCTGTGCTAGAATGATGAGTATATTTGACTTAACATTACAAGAATTAGAAGAAGTACTAGTTCGAAATGGATTTAAAAAATTTAATGCTACTCAAGTATTTGAAGGAATTTATAAGAAGAAAGTCAATAAGTTTGATGATATTACTAATATAAGTAAAGATTTAAAAGAGTTTCTAAATAATAATTATTCTTTGGGGTACTTAAAAGTTATTGATTCACTTAAAAGTGAAAGTGCAAATAAGTATTTATTAGAAGTTAAAAATTCTAGTGTTGAAGTAGTTTTAATGCATCAAAGTTATGGAGAAAGTTTATGTATAAGTTCTCAAATAGGTTGTAATATGGGATGTGCTTTCTGTGAAAGTGGTAAACTTAAGATGGTAAGAAACCTAAGTGTAAGTGAGATTATATTAGAAATTTTAACTATAGAAAAAATAGAAAATATAAGAATAGATAATGTAGTTATTATGGGAATAGGAGAACCTTTTGATAACTATGATAATATAGTAAAAGCATTAAATATAATGATATGTCCTAAAGGGATAGATTTGGGTCAAAGGAGAATCACTGTAAGTACGTGTGGACTTGTAAGTAAAATAAAAGAGTTTGCAAACTTAAATACACAAGTAAATCTTGCAATAAGTTTGCACGCTCCTAATCAAAAACTTAGAGAATCTTTAATGCCAATTGCTAAAGCTTATCCACTTGATAAATTAATGGAAGCAGTAGATTATTATATAGATAAAACTAATAGAAGAGTTACTATGGAATATATATTACTTGAGAATGTAAATGATAGTATAGAAAATGCTAAAGAACTAGCAAATCTTCTTAAAGGTAAACTTGTTTATGTAAATTTAATACCATATAATACAACAAGTAGTGACTTTAAAAGAAGTTCTAAAGAAAGAATTAATGCTTTCTTTGATGTACTTGTTAAGAATGGAATTAATACACAAAAAAGAAGAGAAATGGGAAAAGATATTAAAGGTGCTTGTGGACAGTTGAAGGCTAGTTATGAAAGGGATGACAAAAATGTTTAGAGAATTAAAACGTATTTATGTGGAAGTAAATCAAGTTCGTAACAATATTGAACTAAAAAGAATAGAAAGAGATACTAAAGTTGATAGGTCTGAAACTTGTTTTGGTGGTCTTACTAAAACAACTTTAAAACAATATAATGAAGGTGCTGAAAGAGCAAAAAAACTATCAAAGAAATTGTTTTAAAAGTTTATTCAAAACCTATTGTCATAAAATTAAAAATTTAGTATAATGAATACAGAAGAGAAATCTTCACAAAATAAAAAGGAAGCATTCAGTTACTGAATGTCTACCGGTATTTGGGCGACATTTATCCTAATGGATAGATGTCTATTTTTATAATTAGAAGTATTAAACTAATAACTATCAAAATGATAATTATGCGATTAAGTACTTTTAAAATAAATTTCCTTCTCGGCATAATTACCACCCCCTTTCCTTCAGCCAAAGCCCCCAGATCGGTAGGTAGACACCCAGCACTTCCTGCTTCCATAAAATACTATAACAGAAATGGTAGCTAAAGTCAACAAAAAACGAACATATTTTCAATATTGAATTTTTGAAGTAAAACCCCCTTGCGCTAGCTTATAAATTATGCTAAAATTTTAACAGTAGAAGATACATGAATTTGTACATTTTAATTCGCAAATCTTCAAAAAAATAAGGACGTGATTGCAAATGAAAAACAACAGCCTAGTACAAAATATTGCACTGGGGGGGGGGGTACTTCTAAGTAAAATAAACCCTAGTTGTTTTTCATATGCTTTAAAGTGATAGGAGGAATTCTATCATTTTTTGGATGTCCAAAAAGGAAAAGGAAGGAAGTAGAAATGAAAAGAAAAAAAGAACTAATCGTAATACTATCTAGTTTACTAGTGATAGTATTATCAGTATCGGTAGCATATTTTACAATTAAAATTTTAGGAACAGAAAAGGATATTACTGTAACAGCAGCTGATTTAAAGGTTACATTTACAAGTGGAAGTGGAACTATAAATGGGACTAGTATAGAACCGGGCTGGAATAGTGGGGAGAACACATTCACAGTAAAAAATGAATCTAATGGAACATATAATTACAATATTGTGATTAAGGATTTAGTAAATACTTTTGTAACGACTGGGTTCTTACAGTATAAAATAACAAGCACTGATGGGGGATATAATATGACAGACTTTGCTGATGTACCAAAGTCTAGTGCAAAAACAGACACAGTGCTAGCTAAAAATATAAGTTTAGCAAAAGGAGCAACACATAC
>CAKOHL010000012.1 GCA_934085635.1 uncultured Bacilli bacterium
ATTAAAGAAAACTTAGAATTTGGACAAGATAAAAAAGATTTTGACCTTATAAAAAAAGCAGTTAAAATAAGTGAAAGTGAAGAATTTATATTAAAAGATGAAGATGGTTTTGATAGAAAAATTAGTGAAGGAGGTTCAAACATAAGTGGTGGCCAAAGACAAAGACTTTCTATTGCAAGAGCCCTTGCTAAAAATCCTAGTATTCTAATATTTGATGACTCCTTCAGTGCCCTTGATACTAAAACAGACTTAAAAGTAAGACATAACTTAAAGAAAATAGCAAAGGATAAAATAATATTTGTAGTCGCACAAAGAATAAGTACAATTATGGATGCAGATAAAATAATCGTACTAAATAATGGTGAGATAGAGAGTATAGGATCACACGAAGAACTAATGAAAAACTCTAAAATATATAAAGAAATATATAGTAGCCAACTAGGAGGTGACAAAATTGAAAAGTAGTGAAAAACCAAAAAGTTTAAAAGTATCTCTTAGAAAGCTAATAAAAAGTTTAAAACCATACAAAAAGTATATTATAATAATATTTATATTTAGTATATTATCTACTGTCTTCACAATAGTGGGTCCTAAAATGTTAGGTAATGCTACAACAGAAGTATTTAATGGAGTAATATCTAAAATAAATGGTAAAGGTACTATAGACTTTGTTAAACTAAATAAAATACTTTTATTCTTACTAGTGTTATACATAATAAGTTTCATATTCAATTACCTAAGTGGTCTTTTGACTGCCAAAATAAGTTGGAAATACACTGAAGACTTAAGAAGAAGAATAAACAGAAAAACAGAAAAATTGCCACTTAAATACTTTGATAAAAAAAGTAACGGAGAAGTATTAAGTTTAATAACTAATGACATTGATAGAATAAGTCAAAACCTCAGTAGTGCACTAAGTGATATAATCACTTGTATAGTAGCAATAATTGGTATACTTGTAATGATGTTTTCAATAAATGTTAGTATGACTCTTCTAATACTTTTAATACTTCCTCTAAGCTTAGTCTTGAGTGCAGTAATTGCAAGTAAAGGCCAAAAATACTTTGTACTCCAGCAAGAAAAATTAGCAAGCACTAACTCCAAAGTAGAAGAAATGCTAAGAAACCACAACATAATAAAAGTATTTAGTGGAGAAAACAAAATGCTCAAATCGTTTGATAAAGAAAATGATAGTCTTTGTGAAAGTACATTCAAAAGTAACTTTATAGGTGGCATTTTGGAACCTATAATGATGCTAATAGGAAACTTATCATACGTAATCATTGCAATAGTAGGTGGAATATTCGTAATAAAAGGAAGAATAACAGTAGGTAACATTCAGTCATTCATCACATATGCTAAAAACTTCACAAACCCAATTGGTAACCTAGCAAGTATAATGACAGAACTTCAAGGAATGATAGCCGCTAGTGAAAGAGTATTTGAATACTTAGAAGAGGAAGAAGAAAAGAAAGTAATAAATCCAGTAAAATTAGAAAACGTAACAGGTAAAATAACATTTAACCACGTAAGTTTTGGATATGATGATGAAAATGAAATAATAAAAGACTTTGACATAACTGCAGAAGTAGGTAAAAAAATAGCAATAGTCGGGCCTACTGGAAGTGGTAAAACCACAATAGTAAAACTACTAATGAGATTTTATGATGTAACAAGGGGAGAAATATTAATAGATGGAATAAATATTCAAAATGTAGAAAGAGAAGAAATAAGAAAAAATATAGGAATGGTACTTCAAGACACTTGGCTTTATACTGGAACAATTATGGATAACATAGGATATGGAAGACTTGATGCTACTGACGACGAAGTCATCGAAGCAGCCAAAAAAGCAAGAGTACACCACTTTGTACAAACACTACCAGAAGGGTACAATATGGAAATAAACGAGGAAGTAAGTAACATAAGTGAGGGTCAAAAGCAACTTCTAACAATAGCAAGAGTAATACTAAAAGATCCTAAAGTACTAATACTAGATGAAGCAACAAGCAACGTAGACACAAGAACAGAAGAACTAATTGGAAAAGCAATGGATACTCTAATGAAAGGCAGAACATCATTCGTAATTGCACATAGACTATCTACTATAAAAAATGCTGATCTAATACTAGTATTAAAAGATGGCAAAATAATTGAAAGAGGTACACACGAAGAATTACTAAACAAAAAAGGATTCTATGAGTCACTATACAGTAGCCAATTTAGTGAATAAAAAAGTACACTTGGGTATTTACAAATCAAATAAATTGTTGTATATTATATGTGTTAAAACAAATGAAAGAGACGATATATGTGAAAAATTTCTAGAGAGTTAACGTTTGGTGAAAGTTAATAATAATAGCATATATAAATCACTCTTGATGTGCTTTAAGGATAAGTTAAAGCCGCTTATAAAAGCGTTAAAATAATAAAGTAAAACCATATTAGTAGGTTGGTACCGTGAGAAAACACACCTACACTTTATGGTTTTTTATTTTAAGAAAGAAGGGAAAAATATGTATAAGGAAATCAAAGAAAATACTAATTGCTTAGAAAGTAACTTAGTAAAAAAGTGGAAAGAAGAAAATCTACTTGAAAAAACTATAAAAAATAGAGAAGGAAAAGAAGACTATGTATTCTATGATGGACCTATCTATGCTAATGCTAAACCAGGACTTCATCACGTATTTGCGAAAACAATAAAAGATGCTTTCTGTAAATATCAAACAATGCAAGGTAAAAGAGTTCTTAGAAAAATAGGACTAGATACTCACGGATTACCAATTGAAGTTAATGTAGAAAAGAAACTTGGTTTTAAAACTAAAGCCGACATTGAAGCATTTGGTATAGAAAACTTCTGTAAAGAATGTAATAGTGAAACAGCTACAAACATAGATGAAGTTAATAAAATGACTGATATGATGGGACAACTAATTGATAGTGATAATCCATACATAACTTGCACTAATGAATTCATTGAAAGTGAATGGTGGTTAATAAAAAATATCTTTGATAAAGGTTTAATATATCACGGTAATAAAGTACTTCCATATTGCTATAGATGTGGTACAGAATTATCTAAAAATGAAGTAAGCTTAGGATATCAAGAAGATACAGTAAACACAGTAATCGTACCATTTAAACTAGTAGATGAAGACGTATATATGCTTGTATGGACAACAACACCTTGGACACTAATAGATAACGTTGTTGCCTGCGTTAACCCTGACTTAACTTACTTAAAAGTTGAAAGTATGGGATACAAATTTATCATATGTGAAAGTTTAGCAAATAAAGTACTAGGAGATGAATACAAAGTACTAGACAAATTCAAAGGTACTGATATGGTTGGACTTAAATATGAACAGCTTCTTCCATTTGCAAAAATAGAAGGTAAATCATTTGTTGTAGTAGCAGATAACTATGTAACAGATGCTGACGGAACAGGAATAGTACACATCGCTCCTGCATACGGGGAAGATGACTCACGTGTATGTAGAGAAAATAAAGTAGCATTCGTACAAAGTGTAGCAAAAGATGGTACATACACAGTTGGACCTTGGGAAGGAAGAGTAGTAACTGACCCAGAACTAGAACTAGAAATAATAAAATACTTAAAAGAAAACGACAAACTATTTAAGAAAATAAAAATGACTCACGAATATCCTCATTGCTGGAGATGTAAAAGTCCACTTATCTATTACTCAAAACCAGCTTGGTACATTGAGACAACTAAATATAAAGACAAAATACTTGAAGCAAATAAAAGTGTAAACTGGTATCCAGAATTCGTTGGAGAAAAAAGATTCCATAACTGGCTAGAAAATATGATAGACTGGGGAATCTCAAGAAACAGATACTGGGGCTGTCCAATGCCTTTATGGACTTGTGAATGTGGTCACGTAGAATGTATAGGTAGTAGAGAAGAATTACAAAGTAAAATACTTGAAGATATAAATGTATTTGAAATGGAACTTCATAGACCATACATAGACACACTTCACATCACTTGCCCAGAATGCGGTAAAACAATGACAAGAGTAACTGATGTAATGGACGTATGGTTTGACTCAGGAGCTATGCCATATGCACAACTTCATTATCCATTTGAAAACAAAGAACTATTTGAAAGTCAATTCCCAGCAGACTTTATAGCTGAAGGTGTAGACCAAACTCGTGGTTGGTTTAACTCACTAATCTGCATATCTACATTAGTAAGTGGAGTAAGCTCATTTAAGAACGTTGTAGTAAACGATATGATGCTTGATGCAAAAGGTAAAAAAATGAGTAAAAGTACTGGTAACATAATAAATCCAGAAGAAATCATAAAACAGTATGGTGCTGATGCAGTAAGATTCTATATGCTATATGCAAGCCCTGTATGGACACCACTTAAGTTTGACGTAGAGGGAGTAAAAGAAGTAAACAGTAAATTCTTTAGCACTCTTAAAAATACATACAACTTCTTTAGTATGTATGCTAATGCAGACAAACTAGAAACAAAAGACTTCATAAATAGCACAAGCTATGAACTAATAGATGAATGGATGCTTTCTAAATTAAACAAACTAGTAAAAGAAGTAACAGAAGCATACGATGAATATGACCTAAACAGAGTGGTAAAACCATTGGTAAACTTCGTAAGTGAAGACTTATCTAACTGGTACATAAGAAGAAATAGACGTAGATTCTGGAAAGGTGAACTAGACGAAAGTAAAAAAGCAGTATACAAAGTAACATACGAAGTACTTGTAACTATCTCTAAACTCCTAGCACCAGTAAGCCCATTCCTAGTTGAAGAAATATATACTAACCTAACTGGAGAAGAAAGTGTACATCTAAGTGACTTCCCTAAATGTGATGAATCACTAATAAACGAAAAAGTAGAAGAAAGAATGGACTTAGTAAGAGATGTAGTAAGCCTAGGAAGAAATGCAAGAGAAGAAGCAAACGTTAAAATAAGACAACCACTTTCAAAAGTATTACTTGATAAAAAATATGAAGAAACAATTGGAGACTTAACTGACTTAATAAAAGAAGAATTAAACGTAAAAGAAGTATCTTATACTAATGAAACAAGCAGCTACTTATCATACACAATAAAACCAAACTTCAAAGAAGTAGGTAAAATGTTTGGAAAGAATATAGGTGAATTTAGTAAAATAGTAAGTGAATACACAAGCGAAGACTTAAATAACATTGAAAGTAAAACAGTAACATTTGATGGAGTAACTTATAACCTAAATAAAGATATGCTTGACATAAGAGTATCTGCAAAAGAAGGATACGACGTAACAAGTGATGGAACTAACTATGTAATCCTAGATACAACAATAACACCTGAACTTAAAAACGAAGGAATTCTAAGAGACTTAATAAGACAATGCCAAGTACTAAGAAAAAATATTGGTTTAGACATAAGTGACAGAATCAACATCGAATTTAAAGCTGACGAAAAACTAATCAGTAATGTAATAAATGCTTACAAAGATATAATAGAAAGTGAACTACTAGCAACTATAAAAGAAGGCGTAAATGCTGAAGAAAATTCGTACACTGATGAAGATGGTAACATATTCATAATCAAAATAGAGAAAAGATAATTTCTCTATTTTTTATGTGAAACAAAATCTGTACTTTTTATTAAAAATGTTTCACATAAAAATTTGTTTAATATACATCTTTACAAACACATAAATATATCATATAATAACAAAACATCAGGTGGTTATATGAATACAGTTGTAAGAGAAATGGTTAAAACATATAGTATAAAAAAACTAAAATATGACTTTGCTGGATACTTTTTCACAAACACAAAAGAACTAAGCTTCCATCATTTAATCGTGCCTAACAGACTAAATGGAGAATATAAGCCATATAACGGAGCAATTCTAAAACAAAAAACATCACACGACTACATACACCTAATCGAAAAAACAGATGAAGAAATATATAGGCTAATCACTGACGAACTAATAAAAGAAAACATAAATGGAAACATTGATATAGAAAACTTAAAAAGAATAAGATGCTTACTATTATACTTTGAAAAAACATACTCAGGAATAACAGATAAAAATGGTAAATCTCTAATAAAAGAAAAATATATAAGTGAAAGAATAAAACTCTAACTTATATATTTTTATTTTTAATAAACTCTCTATAAAGCTTAACCAAAGCTCTTTTCTCAATTCTACTAACATAACTTCTACTAATCTTTAAATCCTTAGCTATCTCTTTCTGTGTCTCTTCATCCTTATCTAAAAGTCCATATCTTCTAATAATAATCTCTTTCTCTCTTTTAGTAAGAACATTAAAATACTTTCTAAGTAAATTAATATTATCCTTTAAATCAATAACTTCAGCAGAATCAATATACTCATCCTTAAGAACTTCTCCTAAAGTAATCTCATTACCGTCTTTATCATAACCAATACTATCATTCAAACTAAGATTATTTAAATTCTTCTTATTTTGTCTAATATACATAAGAATCTCATTCTCCACACACTTAGCGGCATATGTAATTAACTTCACTGGCTTACTAGGATTATAAGTATCAATACCCTTAATAAGTCCAATCGTACCTATACTAATCAAATCATCAGGATTCTCATCAAAAGACTCATACTTCTTAACAATATGCGCAACTAATCTAAGATTATGCTCGATTAAAACATTTCTAGCTTCCTTGTCACCGTTAAGTGCTAAATAAAGGTATCTCTCTTCATCCTCAGCACTAAGTGGCTCAGGAAACACATTAATACTATAACTAGTAGTAAAAAACAATAAATTTTTAAAAAATAAAACAATTTTCTTTATCATATTAAATTATATTCAAAACAAAAATTATTTAACACTATTTACCTTTAAACAAAATAATAATAAAATTTAAATAGAAAAGAGTGATATATATGATATGGATTTTAATACTAACTTTATCTATAACTACATTTATAATAGGAATAATTTACTTAAGTAACAGAATAAGAAAGTTTGGCATTAAAAACAAAATATGGATTGAAATCTGTGGCTGCTAAATATAAAATTATAGATATTGATAAATTGACATATTGCGCCCTCAGGTGGTACAATATGTTTTACTTTTGTCGGAGGGTTTATGTTTAGTGAAGAAGTAAAAACGTATGTAATAGATAATATTTTAAGTGTAGACTTTTTTGATGTTTTCTTTTTAGATGGACTTAGAAAAGTACTAATTAATAGTGACCCTGAATATAAAAAATGTATAAGTAGATTTTTTATAAGTGAGAGTAAAATTGAAAATTGTTATCAGATTTCTAAATACATATATTTATTTAAAAAGCAAATTAATATAATGATGGAAGATATAAAACTAAGGTGTCCAAGTACATATGATAATATATTTACTAGAAATGTAGTTAAATTATTTATAATAATGCACGAAATAGAACACTCTACAGAAATTAGATTAATTGAAAAAAATAAATTAAAAGACTTATTACTACTTAATTTTAATACAAGACTAGGAGAATTTAAAGCAGAAAGCCCATTAGTATTTAATTTATTGCCTAAAAAAGTAAAAGGAGATTTAATGTACATAAAATATCACAATATATATCCAAGTGAAAGAATAGCCGATTTTGAAAGTATAAAATTTTTACTAAGCATATATGAAGAAATAACTTCTTATTTTGATACATTTATACCAGAATTTAAAAAGATAATCAGACATATCATATTAGATAAATACATATTTATAGGTAAACGTGCTGTAAGTCCTATCGAAGCATTTCATTTACTAACTGGAAGAAAATTTGATATAAATGACTACAAGGAATTAACTGAATATGAAAGAGTAATGATAGGTATAGAAATAGATATAGATACTATAAATAAAGTAATAAATGATTATATAATGAAAGAAGAAAATAATGAAATTAAAAGGAGATAAAAATGTTTGAAGGTAGTTTAATAAAATTTATAGGTGATAACATAACTAAAGTAGACTTCTTAGATGAAGACTTTTTGTCTGAGTTTTTACTTGAAATAAGAAAAAATGAAAAAACTAGAGAAGCAAATAGTATAAAACTAAGTGATAAAAAAGTACCTTGGTTTGGTGATTATTACAAAGGGAGTATTACTATATATAAAAGTGTTATTTTAACTTCATACAATGTAAATAAAGATAAACTACCTATTAAAAATGAAACACTATTTTTAAGAAACATATTATTTTTACTAACTTTAATACACGAGGTTACTCACGCTTATCAAGAATACTTAATAAGAGAAAATAATGAAGTAGCTAAGTTATTTAGTCTTTCAAATAGCATTAAAGATGGGGATATCCTTAAATATAATTCTTTTGCAAGTAGCACGTACACTCTTTTAAGCAAACTAAACCTAAGTAGATTTGCACTTCTATATAAGAGTTATACAGGTTCAGGTTTATATGTAAAACATCATAATATATTTCCAATTGAAACTCACGCGGACGGGATGTCTTACAAATTTATACTTAAACTATATGAAGAGTTCGGTAAGAGTAGCTTTAGTGCCTTTGAAGGATTAGGTACGTTTTTAAGTAGAAAAATAACTAAAAACTACTCTCTAATAAACGGCAAAGTAATAAGTGCATTAGATGAGTTTTTAAGTCTAATTAAATTTGATCAATCTAAAGATATGTTCGGTTTAGAATCAATGAACTATATAGAAAAAGTACTAAGCGGATTTGAAAATGATGCTGATAAAATAGAAGAAGTAAATACTAAAGTGCTAAGTATGAATTGATAAAAATTAAAAAATCGCTTATAATTTATCAGAAGAAGTATGAAAGAAGTGAAATAAGTGAATAAAGATTATAACTACATATATGATATAAAAAGTCCAAAATTCTTAAAGAAGAAAAGTAACGAAGAATTAAAAGTTCTTGCTTCAGATATAAGAGAATTTATAATAGATAATGTATCTAAAACAGGAGGCCACTTATCAAGTAATCTAGGAGTAGTAGAATTGACTATAATGATTCATAAAGTATTCTCATCACCCAAAGACAAGATAATATTTGATGTAGGACACCAAGCATACACTCATAAAATACTAACAGGAAGAAGTAAGGACTTCTCGTCACTTAGAAAATTTAATGGACTAAGTGGCTTTCAAAAAATGAGTGAAAGTAAGTTCGACTCATATGAAGCGGGTCACTCCAGTACCAGTTTAAGTGCAGCCTTAGGCTTTGCCTTAGCAAGAGATAAAAAGAAAGAAAAAAATAAAGTAATCGCAGTTATAGGAGATGCATCCATATCAAATGGTTTATCATATGAAGCGCTAAATCAAATAGGTGAGATTAGTCCAAATATGATAATAATATTAAACGATAACAATATGAGTATAAGTGAAAATGTAGGTGCTATTCATAATTATTTAGACAAACTAAGAACAAGTAAAGGATACGGTAAAACTAAAAACAGAACTAAAAAAGTACTTAATAAAATCCCGTTTATTGGTAAATACTTAGTAAAAGCTTTTCACTATACTAAAGAAAGTATTAAAAAGATTTATATTAAAGAAGGTTACTTGTTTGAAGAATATGGTATTAACTACTATGGACCTATAAACGGTCACGACTTAAACGAACTTGAGTTATACCTAAACCTTGCTAAAAATTCAAAAGGCCCAACACTAGTGCACGTTATAACTGAAAAAGGTAAAGGCTATAAACATGCAGAAAATGATAAAACAGGCTTGTGGCACGGAGTAGGCCCATTTAACAAAGAAACTGGTGAAATATATGGAAGCAAAGGTCTAACTAGCTATAGTGAAATAATTTCAGACTCACTAATAAGACTAATGAATGAAAAGATAATCTTAATAACACCAGCAATGGAAGTTGGAAGTAAACTAACTAGATTTAAAGAAATGTTTCCCAAAAACTTTATAGACGTTGGAATAGCAGAAGAACACGCATTAGTTTTAGGTAATGCAATGAGTATAGAAGGCTTTATTCCGTTCGTATCAATATACTCTAGTTTCCTCCAAAGAGGCTATGACGAAGTTTTGCACGACATCGCTAGAATGAACTCGCACGTCATAATAGGAATAGATAGATGTGGAATAGTAGGAGAAGATGGAGAAACCCATCAAGGTGTATTCGATCTAACATTCTTGCTTCCAATTCCAAACTTAATCATTTCCTCTCCGAAAGACAGTATAGAAGCAACAAATCTAATCAAAACAGCAATAAAAACAAAATCTCCATTCATAATAAGATACTCTAAAAAGAAAGTTGAATACAAAAAAGAAAAGCCAAAACTAATTAAAGTAGGCTCTTGGGAAAAAATAACTGATGGGGAAGACTTAACTCTCATAACATATGGAGACTTCACACTTGAAAGTTTAGAAGTAGTCAAAAAGCTAAAAGAAGAAAACATAAATGTAGAATTAGTAAATGCAAGATTTATAAAACCTATAGATGAAGAATACTTTAGAAAAATAGAAGAAAAAAACAAGCCAATAATTGTATATGAAGAAAGTATGAAAGTAGGTAGTCTAGGTAGTTATCTAAGCTTAATATCAAAACAAAAAATAACAGTTTTAGCTATCAAGGATGCATTTGTAAAAGCAGGTAAAAGAGAAGAATTACTAAAGTATCTTGAACTAGATTCTACTTCATTATATAATACTATTAAGAAAGAAGTAGATAAATAATGTTAGAATATGAAAACGAATTATATGAAAAAGGTATAACCCTAATCGCAGGTGTAGATGAAGTAGGCCGTGGTCCTTTAATCGGTCCTGTTGTCGCTGCAGCTGTCATTCTTCCAAAAGGTTTCTACCATCCAGGCATTAAAGATAGTAAAAAACTAAGTGAAAAGAAAAGAGAAGAATTATATAAAGTTATAACTGAAAATGCTCTTAGCATAGGGGTGGGAACTGTAAGTGAAGAAGTAATTGATGAAGTAAACATATATGAAGCAACTAAAACTGCAATGAAAGAAGCGATAAATAGTCTTGCTATACCCCCAGAACACGTCCTAATAGATGCAATGAAACTTGATTTAAAAATGCCATCAACATCTATAATAAAAGGAGACGCATTATCTGAATCAATCGCAGCAGCCAGCATAATAGCCAAAGTAACAAGGGATCATCTTCTTATGAAAATGGACGAAGAGTATCCAATGTATGACCTTAAAAACAATAAAGGCTATGGAACTAAAAAGCACTTAGAAGCACTAGAAAAATACGGAGCTTGCAAATATCATAGAAAATCATATAGTCCAGTAACAAAAGTACTTAATAGGTAACTAATTAAGTACTTTTTATATTGAAAAGCAAATTTCATCTAAAAAACTTTGTAACTTTAGTAAAAGTATAGTAAAATAAATACTAGGAGGAAAAATATGAAGAATTTTTTAAAGAAAAGAGAAAAAGAATTAAAAGGATTACTAGTGGGAGCTTTACTATGCTTAATAGTATGTTTACTTATCTGGCCAAAAAGAATAGCAAAACTATCTAACGGAGAAGAAGTAGCCATAAAAGTAAATGGTAAAAACATAACAGCCAATACTTTATATGATTCATTAAAAGTAAAAGATGGTCTAAGTATAATGATTGAAGAAATAGACAAAATTATACTAGAAAACAAATATACTTTAACAGAAGAGGATAACAAAAACATTAAGCAAACAGCAGAAAACTATTACAAAAACTATGAAAGTTACTATCAAATAAGTAAAGAAGACTTTCTAAAACAACATGGTTTTGATACTGAAGAAGACTTTCTAAAATACCTAGAACTTGACTACAAAAGAAATAAATATGTAGATGAGTACTTAACAAGTTTAATTACAGACAAAGATAGAGAAGAATACTATAATAAAAACTACTTCACACCTTTCACAGTCGAGCATATTCTAGTTAAAACAAGTGACTCAGTTACTAAAGAAGACTCTAAAGCAAAAATAGAAAAAATAATAAAAGAACTAAACAAAGGAACTTCTTGGGACAAAATTAAAACTAAATACAAGAAGGATATCACTGTAGAAAGTTTTAATGTGGAATTTGACTCATCATTTGAAGAAAGCTTTGCTAAAGCAGCAAAAGCATTAAAAGATGGTAAATATAGTACTACTCCAGTAGAAACAACATACGGTTATCACGTAATCTATAGAGAAAAAACACTAGAAAAAGAAAAAATAAGCGACATAAAAGATAGACTAACTACAAAAGTACTAACTGAAAAGAAAACAAATGATTCTAACTACTATCAAAAAACTCTTGCTATAATGAGAGAAGAAGCTAAACTAGAAATCAAAGATACTGAACTTAAAAAATTATATGAAACATTCGAAAAAAGTTATAAATAAACATTAAAGGGGGTTAAAATGGAATTTATATACAAAATGAATGATGGAAGTATTATAAAATTAGAATCATATGACTTATTAAATCACATAGTCTATGGTTTTAATTTTGGTTATAACATATATAAAAAAGCATTGCTAATTGAAAATGGTAAGAAAAAAAGTATAACAATAAGACTAAAAGAAAACAATGATTTATTATACTTTATACATAACCGTGAAATTAAATACGTTCGTGATTTTGAGTACATTAAACTAGAAGACTTAATCAAAATGAATAAAACTGGAGTAAAAATATCTTATGATTTATTTGTAACTACTTTATATAAAGAACTAAACAGAATTGCATTTATGAAAAACATACGCGTGCCTTCTTCGCGTGCTGAATTCTTCGGCCACATAATGCTTACATACGGGAAAGAAAACATAAACTACAAAATGTTATTTACTCCAGAATTAAATGGAACTCTACTTGCAAAATTAACTCCATATTATAAAGAAGATAAAGATTTAACTATCACTAGTACTGAATCAATTGGCTCTATATGGGATGACATTAATAATGGATTTATAGAGATAGCCTCACTTGAAGAAGCACTTAAGAGTTATGAGCCATACAAACAAAAAGAACTTACTAAAAAACTAACTTAATGATAAGGGGGATACTAAATGAATATAGAATATACACATATAAACAGTAAAGACGTAGCCATAACTGATGAAAATGGTAATGTAAGAATGAGAAGATGCATTACCGAAGAAGAGTTAGTACTTGAAAATAAAGTAGAAATACTAGCAAAAGAAATGAGAAGAATAGATTCAAAAATCTATGAAAAAAATAATGTAGACACATTCTGTAATCATATGCTAATCGCACAACCTGTCATTCTAGTATTAAGTTCACTTCTAGGACTACTAGTAACTGGCTATTCAGAAGTAATTAATACTTTCGGGTTAAACATGCTCGTAACGGGCTTGGCATCTATATTATTAGTAGCGGATAAAATGAGAATAGAAGCCGTGCAAACCAAGTTAACTAGGGAAAAAGATGTAGTAGATCTTAAAAGAAGAAAAGCATTACAGGATCTAGAACTAGCAAGAAAAATAAGTGAACTAAAAGAAAATGAATATTCTTCTAGCAAAGAATATGACGGAGTAACATTATCACTATACAGAAAAAACATAGAACTACTTGTATCTCTAAAAGATGAATTATATAAAGAATGTGACTACACACTTAACTATAACAAAGATGATTTAACACTATCTAAGAAAATGAAAATGGAGTAAATAATGTACACTGAATACAAATATTTAACCGAAAACAGAAAAAGACTTTATAATAACCTAGATAGAAGAAGCATAGTCAAAGAAAGCATAACAGAAGAAGAACTTTTACTCCATAACAAATTAGAAATGATAGAAGAAAAGCTAGCTAAACTAGGGAAAAGTAGCTTTGAAGAAATGTCCTACATAAAATATGCAAAACTAGCGCTTATATTTTCTTCAGCGCTTACAGTATTCTGGACATTTAATTTAGTAATATGGTCATCTCTTCTAAGTGTACTATATCTTTCGTTTCCGCTTTTACCAGTAGTAATATCCGCTATTGCAATAGATGACTCTAAAATTGAAATAAAAAGAAATGAAATATACACAAAAACTTTACTAAAAGAAAAAGATGACATAAAAACTAGAATTAAAAAGAAGAAAAACGAAGAAGTAAAAACCGAACCAAAAGAGTTAACTAACAAATTAGTATCATTAGAAGAAAAAAATACAAAAATTAAGCTGGACTTATTAGTGCAATTAAGTACCGAATATCATAAAGAAATATATAGGGGTAGTGAAAAAAAACTAACTAGGAAATTATAGTAATGGGGGTAAATATGTATAAAGAATATATGACGTATGAATTAGAAAATGGTGATGGTGGCATTCTAATAATCGATAATAATGGTAATCGTTATAAAGGACATAACGTAAACGAAGAACTATTAATCGCAGAAAACAAGTATAAATTTCTAAAAGGGTTGCAAGAAGAATTTAAACAATTAATAAATAGTGCAAATAATCCATCCATCAAGGCATACTTTGACTTAGACAAAATATTTGAAAAGGAGTTAGAAAAAGTTGAAGATATTTTTCACTATTACTATGCATATAGTTTTCCTTCAGATCTAACATATATAGTAAAATTTAACGAAAGTAGGCCTATCGTTAAAACATATGATAAATATGACTTATACAAACCAACTATCAAAGCTTTAACAAAACTAAGAGATGAAATATTTGAAAAATATGGTTACATGATTTATTATGGTAAAACTGAGGATGAATTAGCAAAAACTTTTAAAAAGTAACTTGCACACCAGGCATAATAATGATATAATTAAATCACTTGAAAGGAGTGGCATAAACGGCCACTCTTTAATTTGAATAAGGAGGATTAAAAATATGGAAGAAAAAATTAAAGATGCCATAAATAGAGCATTAGAAGAAATAGGTGCTAAAGTATATAGTGTAACATTAGAAAAAGAAGATAATGTTGATACACTTTTCATAAAATTAGATAGTGAAAATGTAGTAGACACAGACTTATGTGAAAAAGCAACTAAAATAATAAGCCCAATAATAGATTCGCTAGATTTAGGACTTGAAGACTATGTACTTGATGTTTGTAGTAAAGGAGAAGAAAATGAACAATAAAGAATTTAAAGCAGCATTCGACTATTTAGTTGAAGAAAAAGGCTTAGATGAAGAACTAATAAAAGAAACAATGAGTAATGCATTCGCAGCAGCATACAAAAAGAATACTGGAGAAGATGCTGATGTAAGATGTGAAATCAATACTGAAAATGGTATGATTAAAGTATTCAAAAGAATGACAGTGGTAGAAGAACTAGAAAATCCAGATGCTGAACTTACTCTTGAAGAAGCAGAAGAAGATCATCCAGGAGCTAAAATTGGAGACTACTATGAAACTGAGGTAACTCCAGATGACTTTGGACGTGTAGCAATAAGTGTTGCAAAACAAGTAGTACTTCAAAAAATAAGAGAAGCTGAAAGAAATAAGGTAATGGACGAATTCAAAGATAAACAAGATGAACTAATGATAGGATTTCTAGCTATGGAAGATGTTCGTAACTACTATGTTGATCTTGGTAAAGCAAGAGGAATATTACCTAAAAGTGAATTAATACCAGGAGAAACTCTTAAAATGGGAGACAGTGTAAAAGTATACATAACTAAAATAGAAGAAACACCTAAAGGTCCATCAATAAGACTAAGTAGAAAACACTATGGATTTGTAAAAAGACTATTCGAAAGTGAAATTCCAGAATTTGCTGATGGAACACTTGTAATGCACGGAGTAGCACGTGAAGCTGGTGTAAGAAGTAAAGTTGCAGTAGAAAGCACTAACCCAAATGTAGATGCTATAGGTAGTTGCATAGGTGAAAAAGGAAGAAGAATTGCTAACATAATAGCTAGTCTAAATGGAGAAAAAATAGACCTAGTACTATATAGCGCAGTTCCAGAGGAATTCATAGCAAATGCTCTAAGTCCTGCTAAAAATGTAAACGTAAGCATAATGGATGAAAAAAATAAAGAAGCACTAGCCATAACAGATGATGAAAACCTAAGTCTAGCAATTGGTAAAAAAGGAATTAACATAAAACTAGCAAGTAAACTTACTAAATATACTATAAAAGTAAAAACTCTAAACGAAATAAACGAAGAAATAAATAAATAAGAGGTAATCTATGAAAATAAAAAAGATACCTATGAGAACTTGTGTAGTAACAAGAGAAAAACTTGAAAAAAGAGATTTACTTAGAATAGTAAGGACACCAGAAGGAAATGTAATAGTAGATGACACTCTAAAAGCAAATGGAAGAGGTGCCTACATAAAAAAAGACTTAACTGTAATAGAAAAAGCAGCTAAATCTGGTATACTAGAAAAACATTTAGAAGTTAAAATTCCTGAAAAAATATATGAAGAATTAAAATCAAGAATATAAGAAAGAGGGTGCATAATATGACAGTAGAAGAATACGCATTAGACACTAACTTAAGTATTGAAACTATACTTAAAAAATGTAAAGAACTTGGTATAAATGCCAAAAATAAAGATGATATACTTGAAGATGATGACATCATAATTTTAGATAACTCACTAGATAATGAAGAAAGTTTACTAAGTGAAGAATTAGAAAGTAAATATGACTTTGAAGACAGAGCTGAAAATTTACTAGGTAGCGAGCGCATAAATGAAGGCAAAGCTAAAAAAGTAAAACTAAAGAAAAAAGATGGAAACAAAGAAAACGAAAACTTTAAAAAAGAGAAAAAAAGTATATATAAAAATAAAACTAAACTTCAAAGTAACTCAAAAGTAGAAGACAATATTGTACTTTATAAAGAAGGTATGACTGTTAAAGATTTAGCAGAAAGTTTAGGAGTAAAAGATACTGACTTAGTAAAAAAACTATTTGACTTAGGTTTAATGATTAATATTAATACAAGTATTTCATTTGATGATGCTCTTCTTGTATGTTTAGAATTTAACAAAGACCTTAAAAAAGATAGCACACAAGACATAACTAACTTTGAAGAATATGAAATAATAGATAAAGAAGAAGACTTAGTTCCCCGTGCACCAGTAGTAACTATAATGGGACACGTAGACCACGGTAAAACTTCACTTCTAGACTACATCAGAAAAAGTCACGTAGTAAGTGGAGAAGCTGGTGGAATTACTCAAGCAATAGGTGCATATCAAGTTGAAATAAATGGTAACCTTATAACATTTATAGACACTCCTGGTCACGCAGCATTCACTGAAATGAGAGCAAGAGGAGCTAAAATAACTGACATAGTTGTCATAATAGTAGCGGCTGATGACGGAGTAATGCCTCAAACTAAAGAAGCAATAGACCACGCCAAAAGTGCAGGTGTACCAATAATCGTAGCAATAAATAAAATAGATAAAGGTATCGGTAACATAGATAAAATAATGAGTGAAATGAGTGAATATGGTTTAACTCCAGAAGAATGGGGAGGAGACACTATATTTGTAAAACTATCCGCTCACACTGGTGAAGGAGTAAGCTTACTTCTTGAAAACATAATTGCACTTGCTGAAATGGAAGAACTAAAAGCAAATCCAAACAGATATGCAGTTGGAACAGTAATAGAAAGCTCTCTTGACAAAAATAAAGGTGCTACAACAACACTTTTAATAAATAATGGTACATTAAGATTAGGAGATCCAATAGTATGTGGAAGTGCTTTTGGTAAAGTAAGAACACTTAAAAACAGTAATGGACTTGACTTAACAAATGCAGGCCCTAGTACACCAGTTGAAATCACTGGACTAAATAAAGTCCCAGTAGCCGGAGACAAATTTATGGCTTTCGAAAGTGAAAAAGAAGCAAGAAGTGTTGCTGAAAAACGTGAAGTACTAGAAAAAGAAAAGAAATACACTAAAAAAGCAGTAAGCTTAGATGAACTATTCGAAAGAGTAAAAGAAGGATACAAAGAAATAAATATAGTATTAAAAACAGATGTTAAAGGTTCAGAAGAAGCAGTAAAAAATGCCTTAGAAAAAATAGATGTAGAAGGTGTTAAAGTATCTGTAATAAGAAGTGGTGTAGGAACAATTACAGAAAGTGACATAGTACTAGCAAGTGCATCAAACGCAATAGTAATTGGATTCAACGTAGTACCAACAAGTAAAACAAAAGAAGCTGCTAAAAACTATAACGTTGACATAAGACTATATAACATAATATATAAAGTAGTTGAAGAAATAGAATCAGCAATGAAAGGTATGCTTGACCCAGAATATGAAGAAATAGTAACTGGTGAAGCAGAAATAAGACAAATATTCAAATTCTCTAAAGTAGGTAACATCGCAGGTGTTCACGTAACTAGTGGAATAATCAAAAATGCTTCAGAAGCAAGACTAATAAGAGATGGAGTAGTTGTAGTAACAACTAAAATAGCATCACTACAAAGAGAAAAAGACCAAGCTAAAGAAGTAAAATCTGGTTATGACTGTGGTATAACTCTTGAAAACTTCACTGACATCAAAGTTGGAGACACAATAGAAACATTCGAACTTAAGGAGATTAAAAAATAATGAAACTTAAAGGAGAAAGAGTTGCTTCAGACTTAATAAGAGAATTAAGTAGTATCTTACTAACTGAAGTAAAAGATGAAGACTTACAAAGAGTAACAATAACATATGCAACAGTAACAAATGACTTATCAAGTGCCAAAGTATACTTTACAACACTAGATGATAACAAACGTGATAAAGTAATAAGAGATATGAAAAATGCAAGTGGTTACTTTAGAAGTAGCCTAGCTGGAAGACTAAACATAAGACACATACCTGAACTTCACTTTATATATGATGAATCAATCGAATATGGTAACAAAATAGAAAAGATAATAGAGAAGATTAATGAAGAAAATTAACTCTTCTTTTTT
>CAKOHL010000013.1 GCA_934085635.1 uncultured Bacilli bacterium
TACGTATGGGAATGCATCAGGTAATATTTCGTTGAATATTAATTTACCTGGAGTTGTTACTAGATATTTGTCTAGGTTTTCATCAGTCCATACTTTGTGTTTGAAGCTTTTTGCAGGTATACATACTCTTGTATGAAGTGTAATATTTCTTCTTTCATAATCCATTAATGCTTCATTTGAGTTTTTGTATGCCTTTCCTTCGTGCTCAAGTCCAGCAATTTCTAGTGTTAAATAGTAGTTACCTAATACCATATCTTGTCCTGGAGTAACGATTGGGCTTCCATCTTTTGGAGATAGAATGTTGTTTGCACCTAGCATTAGTATTCTTGCTTCTGCTTGGCTTTCTTCACTTAGTGGAACGTGCACTGCCATTTGGTCACCATCGAAGTCAGCGTTGAATGCTGTACATACTAATGGGTGTAATCTCATTGCTTTACCACCAACTAGTTTTGGCTCGAATGCTTGTATTCCTAGTCTGTGAAGTGTTGGTGCACGGTTTAGAAGTACTGGATGTTCGTGAATTACTTCTTCAACAATATCCCAAATTCTTTCATCTTGTGCATCTATTAATCTTTTAGCACCTTTTATGTTATGTGCCATTTCTCTTTCGACTATTTCGTGTATTACGTGTGGTTTGAATAGCTCTAGTGCCATTTCTTTTGGTATTCCACATTCATACATTTTTAGTGTTGGTCCTACTGCGATAACGCTACGGCCTGAATAGTCTACACGTTTACCAAGTAAGTTTTGTCTAAATCTACCTTGTTTTCCTTTTAGCATTGAGCTTAAGCTCTTAAGTGGTCTATTTCCAACACCGCTTACGCTTCTTCCACGTCTTCCATTATCTATTAAAGCATCTACAGCTTCTTGAAGCATACGTTTTTCATTTTGTACTATTATTGTAGGTGCTCCAAGTTCTAGTAGTTTCTTTAGACGGTTATTTCTGTTTATTATTCTTCTATATAGGTCATTTAAGTCACTTGTTGTAAATCTTCCACCTGGAAGTTGTAACATAGGTCTTAATTCTGGTGGTAATACTGGAAGTACATCTAGTATCATCCATTCTGGTCTGTTACCACTATCTATGAAGCTTTGTAAGCAGTCAAGTCTTTTAACTAAACGCAATTTCTTTTGACCTGAAGCATTTTCTAATTCTTTCTTTAGTTTTTCTACTTCTTCTTCAAGATTTACTTCAGTTAATAGAGTTTTGATTGCTTCAGCACCCATACCTACTTTGAATGATGTACCATATTTTTCCATATAAGCACGATATTCTTTATCACTTAATGTTTGTTTCTTTTCAAGTGGTGCTTTTCCTGGGTCTAGTACTACGTAGCTTACAAAGTATATTACTTCTTCTATATCTCTAGGAGACATATCAAGTACTAGTCCTATTTTAGGTGGTACACCTTTTGTATACCAAATGTGAGCAACAGGAGTTGCAAGCTCAATGTGTCCCATTCTTTCACGTCTTACTTTAGCACGTGTTACTTCAACTCCACATCTGTCACATACTACATTTTTGTATCTTAATCTTTTGTATTTACCACAAGCACATTCGTAGTCTTTTGTAGGTCCGAATATTTTCTCACAGAATAATCCATCTCTTTCAGGACGAAGTGTTCTATAATTTATTGTTTCTGGCTTTTTTACTTCACCATAACTCCAAGAACGTATTTTATCAGGACTAGCTATACCGATACGTATACCCTCAAACATATTTACATCCATCATTATAGTTCACCCTCCATTTCATCTTCTTCTAAGTCGTCAAGATTAAAGTCATCACTTTCGATATCATCATCGTAGTAATTTTCTTCATCTTCACTTTCTTCTTCACTTATAGTATTTACATCACTTTCAGCATTTTCTTCCACGTTATTTACGTCGACTTCTTCAATAGTTATTGGGTTTTCTTCTGCTTCTTCTTTATTTTCTAATTCTTTTAAGTCTTTTAATCCATCTTCAGTTAGAACAGATATGTCTAGTCCTAAAGCTTGGAATTCTTTTATTAATACTCTGAAGCTTTCAGGTACCCCTGCTTGGTCAACTGGTTCACCTTTTACAAGTTGTTCATATACTTTTACTCTTCCTACTACGTCATCTGATTTTATAGTTAGTACTTCTTGTAAGATGTGAGCTGCACCATATGCATATAGAGCCCATACTTCCATTTCTCCGAATCTTTGTCCACCGAACTGTGCTTTACCACCTAGAGGTTGTTGTGTAACTAAACTGTAAGGTCCAGTACTTCTTGCGTGCATCTTATCATCAACCATATGGTTAAGTTTGATCATATACATAACACCAACGTTTACTCTTTTATGGAATTTTTCTCCAGTTCTACCATCATATAACCAAGTCTTGTAGTCAGGATCAAGACCTGCTTCTTTAGTCATATTTTCTATATCTTCTTCAGTTGCACTGTCGAATACTGGTGTTGCAATATGAACACCTAATGTTTTAGCGGCCATTCCTAAGTGTACTTCTAGGATTTGTCCTAGGTTCATACGAGAAGGAACACCTAGTGGGTTTAGTATTACGTCAACTGTTCTACCATCTGGTAAGTAAGGCATATCTTCTTCTGGAAGTACTAAGCTTACTACACCTTTGTTACCGTGACGTCCACTCATTTTGTCTCCGACTTGCATTTTTCTTTTCTTTATTAGATATATTCTTATTATTTTTGTTACTCCTGATGGAAGTTCATCAGAATTGTCTTTTGTAAATATTTGAACATCATGTACTATACCACTTGATCCGTGAGGTACTCTTAGTGATGTATCTCTTACTTCACGTGTTTTTTCTCCGAATATAGCGTGTAATAATTTTTCTTCACTAGTTAATTCTTGAACACCTTTTGGAGTTATTTTACCAACAAGTATGTCATTTTCTTTAACTTCTGTACCTATTCTTACAATACCGTTTAGGTCAAGATTTTTTCTTGCTTCTTCACTCACATTTGGTATGTCACGAGTAAATTCTTCTGGTCCTAATTTAGTGTCTCTTGCTTCTACTTCAAGCATTTCTACATGTACACTTGTTAGAACATCATCTTTTACTATTCTTTCGTTTAGTATTACAGCATCTTCGTAGTTATATCCATTGTATGTCATAAATGCTACTGTTAAGTTTTTACCTAGAGATATTTCTCCTTTGTTTGAACTTGGTCCATCAGCAATCATATCACCTTTTTTAACTTCATCACCTTTATGTACGATTGGTCTTTGAGTATAACAAGTTTCTGCATTACTTCTTTCGAAAGTCATTAGTGTGTATTCTTCTTTTTGTTTGCTGTTTTTGATTATTATTTTTTTAGAGTCAACATAGTCTACTACACCATCTATAGTACTCTTCATTACTGAACCAGAGTCTTTTGCTGCATAGTATTCTACACCTGTTCCTACTATTGGAGCTTCTGTTACCATTAGAGGTACTGCTTGACGCTGCATATTTGCACCCATTAGTGCACGGTTAGCATCATCGTGTTCCAAGAATGGAATCATACTTGTAGTTATTGATACTATTTGACTTGGAGATACGTCACTATAGTCTACTTTAGTTTTTTCAACTACTAGATTATCTCTGTTAAATCTAACAGGAACTGTATCTTCTTCTATTTCATTTTTCTCATTTACTTTAATTGTTGCTGGACAGATGTAATAGTTCTCTTCTTCATCAGCTGTCATATATACTATTTCATCAGTTAGTTTTCCATCTACTACTTTTCTATATGGTGTCATAATAAATCCATATTCATCTAGTTTTGCATATCCAGCTAAGCTTGTGATAAGTCCTATGTTTTGTCCTTCTGGTGTTTCTACTGGGCATATTCTACCATAGTGAGATGAGTTAACGTCTCTGACTTCCATTCCAGCTCTGTCTCTTGATAAACCACCAGGTCCTAGGGCACTTAGTTTACGTTTGTCGTATAACTCAGCAAGTGGGTTTATTTGATCCATAAATTTAGATAATTGGCTACTTCCAAAGAATTCTTTTAAAGCTGCAGTTACTGGTCTTATGTTTATTAGTGTTTTAGGTGTAACTGTGTCTATGTCTTGAGTAGTCATTCTTTCACGAATAACTCTTTCCATTCTAGCAACACCAACTCTAAATTGGTTTTGTAATAATTCACCACCTTGTCTTACACGTCTATTTGCTAAGTGGTCTATTTCATCATAGTTACCTACTCCATAATGAAGATTAATGTAGTATGACACAGAAGCATAGATATCACTTATTGTTAGACGTTTAGTGTCTATAGTTTGGTCGTTACCTATTACTTTTAGTAATTTATCTGAACCATCATTTGCATATACAAGTACTTCTTGTACTTTATTATAGCTATCTAATTCTTCATTTATTTTAACTTCGTGAACTCCATAACCATTTTCAAATATTGGTTTTAATTCTACTAGTTTTTCTTTAGTTATAACATCGCCTTTCTTAGCATATGTTTTACCATCTACTACGATGTCTTCTCCTATACGATTATTTAATAATCTATCCATTACGTTTAGTTTTTTGTTAAATTTGTATCTACCAACTTTTGCTAAATCGTATCTGAATTTATCAAAGAATCTAGTTATTAATTGGTTTTTAGATGAATCAAGTGTTGCTGGTTCTCCTGGTCTTAATTTTTCATATATCTCTATTAATGCTTCATCTGTATTTTTAGTTGAGTCTTTTTCTAATGTATTTAAAAGAATTTCATCTTCTCCAAATACTTTTAAAATATCTTCATCACTACTTAAACCTAATGCTCTTAAGAATGTAGTTATAGTTACTTTTCTAGTTCTATCTATTCTTACATAGAAAATGTTTCTTGCATCAAGTTCATATTCAAGCCAAGTACCTTTACTAGGTATTACTTCGTTTGTGATTATGTTACGTCCGTTTTTGTCTATTTCACGTTTAAAATAAATAGATGGAGAACGCACTAATTGACAGTTTATTACTCTTTCTACACCATTAACTATGAATGAAGCATTTTCTGTCATTAAAGGAATGTCTCCTAAAAAGACTTCTTGTTCTTTTACTTCACCAGTTTCATTAATAAATAGTCTAGCCTTTACTTTTAAAGGTGCTGCATATGTAACACGTCTTTCTTTAGATTCTGTTACGCTGTATCTAGGTTTCTCTAGTGTGTATTCACCAAATTCAAGTGATAAACTTCCACTGAAACTCTCCACTGGAAATATATCATCAAATACCTCTTTTATCCCTTCATCCAAAAATTTTTGAAACGAGTCTTTTTGAATTTCAAGTAAGTTTGAAAGTTCAAATCTGTTTCTTAATTGTGAGAAATTTCTTCTCTCTCTTCCTGTACCAAATTTTTCAACTTTATAAGCCAAATTTGTCACCCCAATTCCTTATATTTAAAACACATTACAGTAAGAAATTACATGTATCGCAATTTATAATTTTACTTTATTTCTGTCAAGAAGTCAACCACTTTGCCTTAAGTTTGTTAAAAAGTAGCTTTATAAATATAGAAACCTTTATCTTTTTCTAATAATTCTACTTTATATGTTTCATTTAACTTTTTGCTTATGCTTTTTGCACCCTGATCTTTTCTTATTACATAGTATAACTCTCCACCACTTTTCAGATGATTTTTAGCACCTTCAAGTATTTCTAATACTTTTGTTTTTCCTGCTCTTATAGGCGGATTTGTTATTATTACATCATATAAACCTTTTACTTCACTATATGCATCACTTATAAATGCTTTAGCGTTTGCTTTATTTTTGTTAGCGTTCATTTCTGCTAGGTGTAATGCTCGTTTATTTATGTCGATCATATCTACTTCACTACTGCTTATTTTGGAAAGCACTATTCCTATGAATCCATAGCCACAGCCAACGTCTAATATTTTTTTATTATTTATATTGTTTTCTTTTAAAACTGTTTCCACGAGTGCTTTGCTTCCGTAGTCTATTTTGTCTTTTGAAAATACTCCTAGGTCACTAACAAATGTAAAAGAAGAGTCATTGTATACATATTTTACTTCTCTAAATTCACTTTTTAAGTTTTCGTTATCTGTAAAATAATGTACCATATTTAACTCTCCTTTCTTAGTCTAAAATAAACGCAAAAAAGCCTTTGTAATTCTAAAGGCTATTTGTTTACTTATTTAAGTTCGATTGTAGCGCCAGCTTCTTCGAATTTTGCTTTTAATTCGTTAGCTTCATCCATAGAAACGTTTTCTTTAATGTTTCCACCGTTGTCAGCTAAATCTTTAGCTTCTTTAAGTCCTAATCCAGTGATTTCTCTAATTACTTTGATTACTTGTAATTTTTGAGCACCAGCAGCTGTTAATACAACAGTTTTTGTTACGTCTCCTTCATCTTCAGCACTTGCAGCAGGTGCAGCAGCTACAGCTACAGCACTTGGATCTACTCCAAATTCTTCTTTCATCATATCAACTAATTCTTTAACTTCAAGAATAGTTTTTTCTTTAATTGCTTCGATAATATCTTTATTTTCTATTTTTGCCATTATTCATTCCCTCCATTTTCCATTTTTTCGGCATATAAATTAAGTGCTATACTTAAGTTTCTTACGTGTTCGATTAAACCACCAGCAAACATTGTAAGAAGTCCTTCATAGCTAGGTATACTTGCATATTCATTTATAGTTTTTTCATCAGCAAATTCTCCGTTAATGTAACCAGCTTTGATAGTTAAATTATCATTTTTCTTAGCCACTTCACTAACAAGTTTAATTGGCTCGATGATATCACTACTGAATATATAAGCATTAGGACCAGTCATATAATCATCTAATTTTATTCCTTTGTCCTTGAATGCAAGTGATGCTAAAGTGTTTTTATATACTTTTAAATCACTTCCACTATCTTTTAAACTTTTTCTAAGACCATTTAGTTCACCAACTGTCATTCCTTGATAGTCAACTAGTAATACTGTGTTAGCTTTGTCAAGTTTTGAGTTAATTTCACTTACTAAATCTTTTTTAAGTTTAAGATTTTTTTCGCTTGCCACTTTTGTTCCTCCTTTTATATTAAATAAAGTTTTCCCACGAGGAAAACTTCAAAAGCTAATGTTTTCCTCGGCAGGATTTATGTTTGTACCTGCTGTCTTGGGTCACTTATGTAATGTATTTTACTACATTCTTCTAATTTTGTAAATATTTATTTGTTAAATTGAGTTAAATCTAATTTAACACCAGGTCCCATTGTTGAAGATATTACTATATTTTTAACAAATGTACCTTTTACTCCAGTAGGTTTGTTTTTGATTACTTCATTTATAAATGCATTAATGTTTTCAACTAATGCTTTTTCAGTGAAGCTTACTTTTCCTACTAAAGTATGAACGTTTCCATCTTTATCAGCACGATATTCTATCATACCTTTTTTGATGTTTTCAATTGCGTCTTTTACGTTAGTTGTTACTGTACCAGTTTTTGGATTTGGCATTAATCCTTTAGGTCCTAAAATTTTACCAATTTTACCTAAGGCTACCATCATTTCTGGTGTAGCAACCATAACGTCGAAATCAAACCAGTTCTCTTTAGTTATTTTTTCGATCATTTCTTCAGCGCCAACATAGTCAGCACCTGCAGTTTTAGCTTCTTCTGCTTTAGTTTTAGTAACAACTAAAATTCTTTTAGTTTTACCAGTACCATTTGGAAGTGTGAATGAACTTCTTACTTGTTGATCACTTTTAGTAGTATCAATATTTAAATTCATTGCAACTTCAACTGTTTCATCGAATTTTCTTTTAGAAAGAGATTTTACTAGTTTAACCGCTTCTTCAGTTGTATAACTTTTTGATTTGTCTACACTTTTAGAAGCTTCCACATATAAGCGTCCGTGACGTTTCATATTTTTCCCTCCTTTATGTGGTATTTGGATTATTATCTTACTCGACTTTTATTTTTAATTATTCTTCTGTAGTTTCAGCTTTTTGAGCAGTAGTTTCTACTTCAGGAGTTTCAGCGCCTGCGCTAGCTTTTACTTCTGCTTCCATCTCTGCAAATTCAGCATCAAGTTTAGCCATTTCTGCTTCAGCCTCTTTTGCTTCTTCAGCTTGCTCTAATAATTCTTCATCGTTAAGTCCTTCAACTGCGATTCCCATATTTCTTGCAGTTCCTGCTACTATTTTCATAGCCTTATCAATACTTGTAGTATTTAAATCAGGCATTTTAGTTTCAGCAACACTTCTTAACTGATCTTTTGTTATTGTAGCAACTATATCATTAGCACCTTTTACTCCGCCTTTATTAATTCCAGCAACTTTTAATAGTAAGCTTGCAGCTGGTGGAGTTTTAAGTACGAAGTCAAAACTTCTATCTTCATAAATGCTAACTTCACAAGGGATTATATCTCCCATTTTGTCTCTAGTTGCATCGTTGTATCTTGTACAAAATTCTTGTAAGTTAATTCCTAATGGTCCAAAGATTGTACCAACTGGTGGAGCTGGTGTAGCTTTTCCAGCAGGAATTTGAATTTTAACAACTTTAGTAACTTTCTTTGCCACGAAAAACACCTCCTATAAATATTTTATTTAAGTTTATTTTCGCGAGTGGTTTTAAGTAATCCAAAACTCTTCCACTTATTTAGTTACATAGTAAATATATAACTCGAAATAAATATTATCACACTTTTGATAAAATATCAAGCAAAACCTTGTTTTTATTTTTATTTGTTACTTAATTTTAGTGTGAGAACTTTTTCTTCATTAATTTGTCTATATTTTACACCACATACATCAAATAGTCTTTTTGAGGCTATTGTTTCTTCAGTGTTAGCATATTTATCAGATAAGTATACTACTTCTTTTATGCCTGACTGAATTATTTCTTTTGCACATTCATTACAAGGGAATAAGTCAACATATATTTTTGCGTTTTCAAAGTCTCTTCTGTTTCCTCTGTAGTTTAGAATTGCATTTCTTTCTGCGTGTACAACGTATAAATATTTAGTGTTTAGTTTGTCACCTACTCTTGTCCAAGGGAACATTTCGTCTTCGTATCCATTTGGACTACCATTATATCCTATTGAAAGAATTCTGTTGTCTTCACTTACTATAACGGCTCCTACCTGTGTATTAGGGTCTTTACTTCTCATTGATGTTAGTTTTGCTACTGCCATAAAGTATTCATCCCAGCTTATGTTATCTTTTCTTTGACTTTCATATATTTGATGAAGATTCTTCCAGTTTAGGAATTCAGTTTTTTCTTCTTCTGTTTCTAGTTCTTCGTGATAATAGTGTTTAGTAAATTCTCCACAAGATGCACCTATGTTTTTTCCTGGTGGTGTGTATGTTTTTACTTTTAAACTTGGTATTTGTTTCTTTATGTATTCTACCCATTCTTTTTCTTTATTACTTTTTGCCATTACATCTGTTGGGTTAAATCTGATGAATTTTATTGGCGTTTTGTAAGATATTAGCATTCTTGTTAGTACACTTAACTCTCTATCACTATCATTTACTTTGTCAATAAGTGTATAGTGCACTTCAGTAACATCAGTTGTTTTGTGATGTAATTTATGTTTAGCCATTATTTCTTCATCGTTTTTAACCATCACCTCATATTCTTTTAGTTCGTCCATTGCTGCTAGTACACTTACTTTTGTGCTTGGCAAAAGTTCTTTTCTTTTAAAGTCTATAGGTGTGTGCATACTAAAGTGTACTTTTAAAGGCATTTTGTTTTCAAGTACGAATTTTTCTAGTTCTTTTAAGTTTTGATTAGGCATCATAGTACTAAGTGCATAGCCTATGCTTTCATAACCTAATATTTTCTTTATTATATACTCTCTTTTATATAATTCTTCTATTAATTTAATGTTTAGAAGTGGCTCACCTACACCCATAAATGATATTAAAAGTCTTTTTTTGTTTGTTCTTTTTGTATCAGTGTTTTGAATTTTTAAACTAAAGATTAAGCAATCTATAAAGTCATCTATATTTATAGGTACCATTTCTTTATTTAGTTTGTTGTTTGTTAAGTGACACATTTTACATCCTAGATTACAATAGTGATGAGTTGGAACACATATTACATCTTCGAAGTCTTTGTTTTGTAACAAAGTCATTTCTACTATTTTGTCTCCATTTAATGTGCTAAATACACTTTTTATTGAATCATCTTCAAAATCTTTGAATACTCCTATATTTTTCACCATAAAACCTCCCTATTTAAGTTATTCAGTTATTTTACTATTTATTACTTCTATTATTTTATCTCTACCTACTTTAGTAACTTTGCTAAAGTATACTATTTCATCACCATATGCTATGTCGATTGTGTTTTCTATTAGTTTGTTTTGTTTGTCTCTTCCTGATTTTTTGATTTTGTCATATTTAGTACATACTACTGTTACAGGTAAGTTATAGTATTTTAGAAAGTCATACATTATTAGATCGTTTTCTGTTGGTTTATGTCTATAGTCTATTAGTAAGAAAACGTGTTTTAAGTTAGGTCTATTCATTATGTATTCTTCTATCATAAGTCCAAATTTTTCTTGTTTTTTATTGCTTACCGCAGCATATCCATAACCAGGTACGTCTACTAAGTAGAACATATCATCTACTGAGTAAAAGTTAAGTGTTTGAGTTTTACCTGGTTTAGCACTTGTTCTTGCTAAGTTTTTTCTATTTACTAGTGTATTTATAAAACTAGATTTTCCTACATTACTTCTTCCAAGCATTAAGAATTCTGGCTTGTTATCTGTTGGATACTGAGTTGTTCTTATTGCAACATTAGCAAGTTCAACTTTATCAAATTTCATATATAGTTTCACCTTCTTATTAGTATTATACTAGAAAATATTTCGTTTGGCAATAAAATAAGCGACTACTATGAGTCACTTATTCATTTGTTTTTTCTTCTTTTGTTAGTACTTCTTTTCTTGATAGATTTAGTTTTCCACGTTTGTCGTAACCTGTTGCTTTTACTACTATTTCGTCTCCAACTTTTACTACATCGCTTGGTTTTTCTACACGTTTAGTGTCTAGTTGGCTTACGTGAACAAGTCCTTCACAACCTGGCCATAATTCTACGAAGCAACCAAAGTCTTCAACATTTACTACTTTACCAGTGTATACTTTTCCTATTTCAACTTCTCTTACAACTTCTTCTATCATTTTAAGTGCTTTGTCAATTATAGCATAGTCAGTGTGATAAGCAACTACTCTTCCATCATCTTCTATGTCTATTTTAACAGCATCTTTATCACTTACTGTTTTTACTCCAGAGCTTTCTAGTATTATTTTTGTAATCATTTCTCCACCACGACCGATTACATCTTTAATTTTGTCTGGGTTTATTTGCATCATTTTAATTTTTGGTGCATATGGACTTAGTTCTTTCCTAGGTTCAGCTATTTCTTTTTCCATTACATCTAGTATTTCCATTCTTGCTACTTTTGCTTGCGCTAGGGCTTCTCTGAATATGTTTTCAGTTATTCCTTTTATTTTGATGTCCATTTGTAGTGCAGTTATACCTTTTCTAGTTCCTGCTACTTTAAAGTCCATATCTCCCATATGATCTTCTAATCCTTGTATGTCAGTTAGTATTGTGTAGTTTGAATCACAAGTTCCGTTTTCAGTGATTAGTCCCATTGCTATTCCCGCTACTGGGGCTTTTATTGGTACACCAGCGGCCATTAGACTCATACAACCTGCACATATGCTTGCTTGTGAGCTTGATCCATTACTTTCTAGTACTTCACTTACTACACGAACTGTGTATGGAAATTCTTCTTCGTTTGGCATTACTTGTAATAAAGCACGTTCTGCTAGAGCTCCGTGTCCTATTTCACGTCTTCCTGGAGCGCCATATCTTCCTGTTTCTCCAACACTGAATGCTGGGAAGTTATAGTGAAACATAAATCTTTTTTCTTCTTCTGGCATTATACCATCTAGAATTTGATGTTCTCCAAGTGCACCTAGTGTTGTTATTGCTAAAGCTTGTGTTTGACCACGTGTAAATAATGCACTACCGTGTGTTCTAGGAAGTAAGTCTTTATCTGTAGAAAGTGGTCTTATTTCAGTCATACTTCTTCCGTCTGGTCTTATTTTTTCATCAGTGATTAGTCTTCTTACTTCGTTTGCTTCTATCATATCAGCTATTTTCTTAACTTGTTTTAGTTCATTTTCAAGGTCTATATTTTCACTATGATTTTCTTCATATAGAGTTAATGCCTTTTCTTTTACTTCATCAATTTTAGCATATTTTTCTAATTTGTCTTTTATTTGAATTGCTTCAATCATATCAGATTTAATAAGATTTTCAACTTCTTCTACTATGTTTTCATCTAGTTTAGCAAGTTCAACTTCTATTTTTTCTTTACCAACTTCTTCTATGATGTCTTTTTGTATCATACATAATTCTTTTATGTGTTCGTGTCCAAACATTAATGCTTCTAGCATTTCTTCTTCAGATACTTCTTTGCTTCCACTTTCAACCATATTTATTGCATTTATTGTTCCGGCAACTGTAAGGTCAATAGTGCTTCTTTCCATTTCTTCTACTGTTGGATTTATTACGAGTTTACCGTCGATTTTACCTACTTTGACTCCAGATACTGGGCCATCAAATGGAATACTGCTAATTCCAAGTGATAAGCTGGAACCAAAAAGTGCTGTCATTTCTGGACTGTAGTCATTGTCTACACTTAATACTGTGTTTACTACTTGTACTTCGTTTCTAAAGTTTTCATCAAACATAGGCCTTATTGGTCTATCTATTACTCTTGCTGTTAGTGTTGCAGAGTCACTTGGTCTACCTTCTCTTTTTATGAACCCACCTGGAATTTTACCTACCGAATATAGTTTTTCTTGGTATAAAATTGTTAGTGGGAAAAAGTCTGCCGTGCTAATGTTACTGCTCATTACTGCTGTACTTAGTATTACAGTGTCTTCGTATCTAACTAGTACTGCACCATTTGCTTGTTTAGCAAGTTCTCCGGTTTCAATTATTAATTTTTTTCCAAGAAATTCGTATTCAAAAACTCTTTTCATATTTATTATCTCTCTTTCTTTTTATATAAAAAAAGTGACACTTAAAATAAAGTGCCTACTTTCTTAATCCTAATTTTGCTATAAGTTCACGATATCTAGTTACATCAGTTTTCTTTAGATATGCAAGTAAACTTTTTCTTTTACCTACTTTTTGTAAAAGTCCTCTTTTAGAGTGGAAATCGTGGATGTGTTCTTTTAAGTGTTCAGTTAATACTTTAATTTCTTCAGTTAAAATAGCAACTTGAACTTCAACACTACCAGTATCTTTAGCATCTCTTGCAAATTCTTTTACAATTTTAGATTTAACATCTTTACTTAATGCCATAATTTTCTCCTTTCATTATATAACCGTTTAATCTTAGTAAAAAGTTGGAGTTTCTAATCACCAAGAAAAAACTTACTACTTAATTATACGTGATATGAAGAGAAAAAGCAAGTTTTTTTGTAAAACAGCCTTACTCTGTAAATAAATAAGGTGTTTAAAAACTGTTTTTTTCAATTTTAATCAATAAAAAAGCAATTTAATAAAATTAAATCACTTTTAATAAACTATATAAATAAATCTAAAGATAATTGACTACTTTCAGGCATACTATCAAGAGCGCCTAGTCCTCTTAATTTATCAACTATAGCTTCACTTATTTTACCACGCATTTGAAGGTCTTCTATACTAACAAAAGCATTTTTATTTCTTTCTTCTACTATTTTTCTAGCAGCCACATCACCTAATCCATCTAATGCTATAAATGGAGGAATCAAACCTTTACCATCAGGAGTAACTTTAAACATAGTTGCCTCACTTTCAGTAATACTGATATTTTCAAATCTAAATCCTCTTTCAATCATCTCATTAGCCATCATTAAACTGGATAAAACAGAATCTTCTTTATTAGATCTTTCAAACCCTTTCTCTTCTAATTCTTTAATTCTAGCTTTAACAGCATTCTTTCCTTTTCTCATAGTATCAACATCAAAGTCGTGTTCTCTTATACTTAGATAAACTCTGTAATAATAAATAGGATGATATACTTTAAACCAAGCAACTCTTATTGCATTAATAACATACGCAGCCGCGTGAGCTTTAGGAAACATATACTTAATCTTTTCACAAGATTTTATGTACCATTCAGGAACTTCATGTTCATTTAAAAGTGCTTTATATTCTACCCATTTATCTGGTTCTTTACCTACTTTACCTTTACGAATAAATTCGCTCATCTTAAATGATTTGCCTTTATCAATTCCACAAGAGATAAAATAGTTCATAATGTCATCACGACATCCAATAACTTCAGAGAATTTACAAGTTCCATCAAGTATCAAGTCTCTAGCATTACCATTCCAAACATCAGTACCATGAGATAGTCCTGATACTTTAATTAGTTCTGCAAACCTAGTAGGTTTTACTTCTTCAAGCATTCTTATAACAAAGTTTGTACCAAATTCAGGAATACCTAAAACTCCCGTTGAACACATAATTTGTTCAGGAGTTACACCAAGTGCTTCAGGACTATTAAATAAACTAAATACTTTCTTGTCATCTAGTGGTATATCATTAATATCTATTTTAACATCATCACTTAAATATTTAAGTACAGTAGGATCATCGTGTCCTAGTATATCTAATTTAAGAACATTCTCTTCAATATCGTGGAACTCAAAGTGTGTTGTATACCAAGCAGCTTCAGTATTTTCAGCAGGATATTGATACGGAGTAAAATCAAAAACATCTTTATAATCCGGAATAACTATGATACCACCTGGGTGTTGGCCACTAGTTCTCTTAATACCAGTTATACCAAGTGCAAGTCTTTCCATCTCAGGTCTTCTCATTACAATACCTTTTTCTTCAGTATATCCTTTTACATAACCATATGCAGTTTTCTCAGCAATAGTAGAAACAGTTCCAGCACGATAAACATTCTTCTCTCCAAATAGAACTTTAGTATAATTATGTGCTTCAGCTTGATATTCTCCACTAAAGTTAAGGTCTATATCTGGTGTTTTATCAGCATTAAATCCAAGGAATGTTTCAAATGGAATATTTTGTCCTTGTCTTTTCATCAAAGCACCACATTCACATTTTCTTTCAGGCATATCGAAACCAGAGTCAAAACTTTGTACAAGAGGTACTCCATCTATTTCAAATATACTTTTTTTACAATTTGGACATACATAGTGGGGTGGTAAAGGATTAACCTCTGTAATACCACAAAACGTTGCGACTAAACTAGATCCAACACTACCACGGCTACCAACGATATAACCGTGTGCATTAGAGTTCTCAACAAGTCTCTGAGCGATTAAGTAAATAACATCATATCCACCATTTATAATACCAGTAAGTTCTTTATCAAGTCTAGTTGCAATAATTTCAGGAAGTTCTTCTCCATAAATTCTATGAGCATTACCATAAACAGTATCTTTAATGATTTGAACAGAATTCTCCATTCTAGGTGGATTAAGACCTGGTTTAACTATTTCAACATTGTCAAACATATCTGCAACCTTATTAGAATTAGTTACAACAATCTCATAAGCCTTATCTTCTCCTAAGAAACTAAACTCATTAAGCATCTCTTCAGTAGTCATCAAATAAGCATTAGGTATAGTTTTAATACTTGACTTATGAAGAGGATGGAATGCCCCGCCTGGAAGTTTTGCAGTAATAAGTATTTCTCTATAAATATTATCTTCAGGATCAAGTGTGTGCACGTCACCTGTAGCTACAACCATCTTACCTATCTTATCAGCACATCTAATAATTTTATTAATAATTAAATATAAATCATTCTTACTAGATACTTCTCCACTTTCAACTTGATAATCAAGTATACTTGGTGGATTAACTTCTATAAAATCATAATACTTCATTAAATTCATAAGTTCTTCTTCAGTATTTCTTTTAGCTGCTTCGAATATTTCTCCACTTGCACATCCAGAACCTATAATAAGACCATTTCTAAATTTAGTAAGTAAACTCTTTGGTGTTCTAGGTGTTTTATAGAAATATTTAGTAGTAGCATAGCTAATTATTTGGAACATATTTCTAAGTCCTTCATTATTAATAGCATAAGCAGTTAAATGATAAGGTCTATTACTTTTGTAAACATTCTCTTGGTCAACCATATTCCTTAAATCACTAATAGTCTCAAAACTACTACTTAAATTAGATATCATTTTCCAAAATACCAAAGCAGTTCCTTCAGCATCATAATCAGCCCTATGGTGTCCACTTTCATCAAATACAACATTGTATCTTTTAACTAAAGCACTCAAATTATGTCTTGTTTGATCTGGATACTGTGCTTTACTTATTTCCATAGTATCAATAACTACATTGTCAAATTCTCCTAAGTTATATTTTTTATAAGCACTTTCCATAAAAGAAATATCAAATCTAGCATTTTGCGCAACCATAGGAGCATCTTTAATCCACTCTTTAAATCTTTTTACTACATTCTCTTCAGTATCTTTATCCTTAAGCATTTCATCTGTAATATTAGTTAAATTAACTATTTCACTTCTAAGTTCAGTACCAGGATTAATTAATTCATCAAATCTATCAGTAATTGCCCCATCTTTAATCTTAACAGCACCAATTTCAATCATTTGATCTCCAGCAGCCGCATTAAAACCAGTTGTCTCTGTATCAAAAACAACATACTCACTGGATTTAAGTGGCAAATTACTATCTTTATTTATAATTAGTGATTCATCATTTACAACATAAAGTTCAACGCCAAAATAAACTTCTAAATCATCTTTAGCTTTATAAACTTTAGGAAAACATTGTATACCATTTTTATCAGTAATTCCAATACCTCTCATACCTAGAGATTTAACTTTTTTTAATAACTTTTTAGGATCAATAAGTCCATCCATTTGACTCATAGTAGTATGACAGTGAAGTTCTACTCTTTTAACTGGTGCCTCATCTACTCTTTTAGCTTGAGCCCTATCAAAGGTTTCTATATCTCTTACATTAAAAACAAGTTCATTTTTATATTTATCGTGTTTAACATAACCTTTCATCTTATACCAAGAACCTTCTTTAACTCTTTTCATTAAATTCTTAGTAAGCTCTTTATCTTTAGTAAACACAACTGCAAATAAACTATCTGTATAATCACTAATCTTATAAGTAATTATATTAAACCCACTAGCGGTTTCTTTAAGTTCAACACCAAAAACAAATGCAGTCAAAGTTACATCATTCATCTCAGCAATAATATTTTTAATCTCAGTACTCTTAGATTTAATTTCATTTCCTAAAATAAGGGAACTTTCTTTTCTCTCATCCATAACTTTATCAGCTTCATAATTAGTTTGTTCAAGCAACTTTTTAGCTTCACTACTTTTCTCTTCACTCACTATTGCTTCTAAAGTCATACTCAAAAATCCCATTCTCTTCATAAAAAGTAACATTTTACTCTTTAAACTTTCTACTTTATGAGCCTCAGTTAAATTAGATACTTCAATAATAATCCTATTATCTTCTACTTTAATATCTTCTTCTTTTATACTAGTTAACATAGGACACTTTTCTTGATATTTTTTAAAAATATATTTAACATAATCAAAAACTAAAGCATTATCATCGTGTTTAAAATAATAATAAACTCTTCTAACTTTATCCAAGCATTCACTTCTTTCACATATAACATTAAAGACGTCAGTACTAATCATCTTATCAAGAATAATATAAAGACTCCAACTTTGATCACTATTATCTACTACAACATTTTCTAATTTAGCACCTAAAAAATAATCAAAATATTCTTTTTCTAAATTTATCTTATTAAAATATCTCTCTAACTTTGCATCCATAACTTTACCTCACAAAACTTATTATACATTATTATTTTTTTAAATAAAAGTACTACTATTTATTTTATAACAATTTCTAAAATACTTCTAGTTATTTTTATATTATAAAAAAAG